>NZ_JBHXSG010000095.1:0-26456 GCF_042714835.1 Streptomyces sp. NPDC058678
GCCCTGCCCTGCCAGGGGGCGGTGCTCAGGTCGTTCGGCGGGACCGATGCGGCGGGCGTCGTAGAGGTGGCCCTGGCACCGTGCATCCCACCGTGGGCGCAGTGGCTCACAGCCCGCCCCGACCGCCTGTTCAGCCGGGTGCGCCGCCCCGGGGGGCGCCCGCTGGGCGGAGCGACACACCGGCCAGGCCTTCGCGGTATCTGCCGACGCCCCCGTCCAGACCGTCGGACCGGGCAGCGCCCACGCCACTACGAGCGAGCCTGTCACGGTGCGGCCCTGCCCTCTGTAACCGAACCCGCATACCCCCTGAGCTGGGACACGGCTCGAACGGGAGACGGTGGCCCCGGCGCCTCGGCGGGTCGGGATGCGTGGCGGGGTCCGGCAGGTCAGGGGCGGTGGTCGGGGGCGGGCTGGTCTTGGGTGGCGGCCCAGGTGGACAGGAGGCGGAGAGCGTCGGCGCTGGGGGTTCGGGGTGCTGGAAGATGCCCGCCTGTACGCCACCGCCAACCAGCTCAACCGGCTGTCGCCCTTCCACGAGGGCCAGGACCTGCGCCGCAAGCACTATCTCCTGGTCCGCCTGCGGATTGACGCCCAGCCGGTCAGGCCCGTGTGACCTGTGTGCGCTCGCGTCACGCGGCCGCCTGGTCGCTGTCCCGGTGCGCAGCCCAGCCCTGCAGCGGTGGACCTCGACCCGGGCGCTTGCCCGGGCGCGGACCCAAGCGGGGTAGAGCTTGCCGGTGCAGTGTGCGGCGATGTGGTCGATCTCGGCCAGGCCCTCGCCCTCGCCCTCGGTCGATACTCCGGACGGCCGGCAAACATGCTTCCACGCCACGGTGCAGCGAGAGAAGGGGCAGAAATCGCTGGTCGCCCGCTTCGGCGGGACCCCGCTCAAGCGACGTACGAAGCCAATGTGCCGCCAGTCTGCCAGTGTCTGCCTGACCAAGTTGCCCTCGCGTCAGCACCGCGCACTGCCGGGACTGTCGCAACGGCTCGCTACGCTGGGTGATCCGCGACACCGGCGCGGGAAAGCGTCGGAGATCGGGGTGAGGATGAGCCAAGTGATGTCCCGTCAACCGTTCGCGCTGCGCGCGGGGGCCGGTCTGGTGGCTCGACTTGCCGCTGGATCTGGCCGGTGTCCTAGATGGACCGTCTCACCGTCCAGGCGGTGCGTCGCGCCATGGGTCGGGTATCAACCCTGCCGCTGAGGTTCCTCGCGGCGACGGCCGGGCCCTACGGGCGCTCGGCCATCGCTCACACCTCCAGCACCAGCCGCTCTCCTTCCGGTGCACGCGAGACGCAGGGCAGCATGGCGCCCTCCGCACGTTCGGTGGCCGTGAGCCGGCGGTCGCGGTGATCGACATGGCCATGGGCCACCCGTACCCGGCAGGTGCCGCAAAATCCCTGGCGACAGGAGAACGGCAGGTCCGGCAGGGCCTCGTGGAGAACATCCAGGGCGGAGCGGTCGCACGGCACTGGCAGAACCCGTCCGGTGTCGCCCAGCTGGAGTTCGAAGGGACGGCCGCCGGTGATCGGGGCCGGGGCGAAACGCTCGAAGTGCAGGGCTGACGCGCGGCTACCACCGAACGCGCGCCGAACGCCGTCGATCATGGGCGCGGGCCCGCAGCAGTACACCGCACCCGCCGCCGGGCTCAAGCTCAACAGGTCGGCTGCTTCGGGCACGCCGGACTCGTCGTCAGGACGGATGGAGACCCGGCCAGGGGCTGCGGCCGCGAGTTCGGCCAGCTCTGTCGCGAAGGGCATCGAGCCGCGGCTGCGGCCGGTGTGCACGAGCCTCCAGTCCAGCCCGCGCCGGGCGGCTTCCCGAGCCATCGGCAGGATCGGGGTGATCCCGATGCCGCCCGCGATGAGCAGGATGAATGCTTCGGCCGCGAAAGGGAAGGCGTTCCGGGGCCGCCCGGTGATGGCGACCCGCATACCGTCTCCGAGGGCGTCGTGCACCTCGGCCGAACCACCGCCGCCGTCGGCGATGCGGCGCACCGCGATGCGGTACCGGTACCGGTCGGCGGGGTCGCCGCACAGCGAGTACTGCCGCTTGCGGCCGGAGGGCAGGTGCAGTTCGATGTGGGCGCCGGGCTGCCAGGGCGGGAGCACTCCCCCGTCGGGTGCTGCCAGCCGCAGGGAGACGACATCCTCGGCCTCCTGGCGCTTGGCGGCGACCACCAGTTCCCGGATCACGGGCATCTCGGTGGCCGGCGGGCGCCTGGGAGGAGAGCTGCGCCGCGCGAGGCCCGTGACCGCGTTGTCGCTGAAAGCCGCCAGCTTCTGCATGAAGGAGTCGCCGCGCGGCCTGCCGTACAGGTCCGGCGGCCGGGTGACGGGTGTGCTGATGTCCATGGGATGCCTCACTGGTTTCCGGGTCATCGGGCAGCCGCTCGGGCAGCGGGGGACGCTGCCAGGTAGGCGACCGCCTGCTGGGTCGAGCCCTCCTGGGTCGGGTGGTAGCCGGGGCGGAAGTAGCGCAGCACCGAGCGGGTGAACGCGCCCGGTGGGGGCAACAGGTCCTTGCGGGCCGCGGCCAGGTAGTCGCGGAAGCGGACCTTGACCCGGTCGTCGAGTTCGGGGTCGGCGCTCATCAGGAAGCGGACTCCGCGGATCCACAGCCGGGTCAGCACCGGAGCGGTGACGAGCATGCCGACCACGCGGCGCCGGTACCGGGGATCGAGGTGCACCAGCAGGTCGAACGCGACCGAACGGTGTTCGACCTCCTCCGCGCCGTGCCAGCGGAACAGGTCGAGCATCGCGGGGTCCGCGCCGGCCTGGTCCAGGTGCCCGTTGCTGAGAATCCAGTGACCCATGTACGCGGTGAAGTGCTCGAAGGCCGCGATGAGGGCGAGTCGTTGGAGGAGGTGCTCGTGTGTGGCGGCCGGCGTCAGCTCCGGCCGGTCTCCGAGCACCCTTCGGAAGATCCATTCGGACTGCAGGGTGTACGGAGCCGGATCCAGCCCCTTGGTGAGCAGGTGCTCCAGGACCTCCTGGTGCGCCTCGGCGTGCATCGCTTCCTGGCCGATGAAACCGCGTACATCCTCGCGCAGCCGGTCATCGGTGATCAGTGGCAGTGCCTGCTCGAAGGTGCGCACGAACCAGCGTTCGAGCTCGGGGAGCATGAGGTGGAGCACATCGAAGGTGTGGGTCGCGAAGGGCTCACCCGGCAGCCAGTGCAGCGGGGTGGTGCTCCAGTCGAAGGTGACGTCCCGGGGTTGCAGCACCAGGTCGTGGTGGTCGATGGGCTCGGACGGACGCTCCGGGTGGGGATGTGCGGCTCGGAACATGCCAGGTTCCTCCGTCAGCGATCGGTGTGTGCGAAGGGGCGGTCAGGCAGTCGTCCAGTACTGCCGATGTGTCGGGCTGTCAGATCGGGTGCGCGGTGTGGTCCGGATCGCGGCGGGAGCCGTCTTCGACGCCGTCGGCGAATTCCGCGATCCGGGACGCGATCCCCTCGGGGTGGCTGAGCTGTACCCAGTGCCCTGCGTCGATCGGTCGCCGCTGTATGCGGCGCGTCCAGTGCTCCACTCCGTACGACAGCACCGGGGTGACGCAGAAGTCGCGCGTGGGGATGATGAGCTGAACCGGGACGGTGGTCGGCCGGTCCCGGGGACGCAGCAGGCGGGGCAGCATGTTGGCGCGGTACAGCGCGGTGCCGGACACGGCGTCGCGGGCCAGCGTCGGCGCAGGGTAGGGAGTGTGCCCGGGCACGCCTTGGGAGCCGGTGAGGAAGGCGCGCCAGCGGTGTCCCAGTGCTCTCCAGGTCAGGCCGGGCAGGAGCGGGAGATGGAAGTAGGCGATGTACCAGGACCGTGCGGCCTGCCGCAGCATCTTCGGCAGATCCGGATGCCGCGGCCGAAGGCGGGCCCGGATCAAGTGGCCGACGTGGTCCAGGCAGGGTCCGGAGATGGAGGTGAACGAGGCGATCCTCCCGGCCAGGCGTGTGCCGGTGACCGACTCCCAGGAGTGGATCGATCCCCAGTCGTGTCCGACCAGGTGCACCGGGCGGTCGGGGCTCACGGCGTCGAGAACCGCCTCCAGGTCGGCTTCCAGGCGGGACATCCGGTAGGCGCGCAGACCCCTGGGCCGGGAGGAGGCTCCGGCTCCCCGCACGTCGAAGGCGGTGACCTGGAAGCGGTCGGCCAGGCGCTCGGCGACCGGGCGCCACACGGCGCTGGTGTCCGGATAGCCGTGGACCAGCACCACCGGAGGAGCCGTGGACGCTCCCCATTGGTAGGCGGCCAACTCCACCCCGTCGGCGGCGATTCGGCGGGCGGCCGGGCCGGTCACCGGCCACCACTGGCTGCGGTCAACTCGCCGTAGTTCAGACCGCCGTGGAAGAAGCTGGGCAGCACCGGCCACTGCCGCTTGAAGTGGGCCAGCTCCGAGGAGGGCAGGATCTGCAGCCAGCGCGGATCACGACTGCTGGGGTCGGCGAGGGTCTTCTCCTTGACCATGGAGTCGTACTGGTCGAGAGAGTCCTCCAGGGTGTTGGCGTTGGGCACCACCTCATGGCCGTAGAACGCGGCGTGGCGGCGCACCCCGGGGATGCGGGAGAGCTCGGGCTGCCAGTTGTCGGCCGAGATGCCGTTCTCGGAGGAGACCCACACCCCGTCGGGGGTGTTCAGCACCAGGGAGTGGTTGCCGTCCGTGTGGCCGGGGGTCCACAACAGGCTGACGCCGACACCGAGTTCGACATCGCCGTCGAAGGCGGTGACGCGCTCGTCCGGTACCCCGTCCATGCCTCCGTCGACGTACCAGGCCCACTGCATGGGATGCATCGATTCGAAGGTGCCCAGTTCCCTGCGGTGCACCAACAACCGGGCGCGCGGGAACAGCGCTTCGCGGGGCGCCCGTTCGCCGGGAATGGTGCTGGTACTTCCCATGATCATGCGCACGTCCTGGACGTGCAGGTGGTCGAAGCTGACGAAGTCCACGTCCTCGGGTCGCAGACCGCAGGAGGGCAGGACGGTGTTCGGGTCGTGGTAGTAGCGGGCGAAGACGTGTTCGGTGAGGAAGTCCCCTGCCAGGCGCTTGAGCTGGTTGTAGAACGGCGCTTGAGCCGTTCCGGCGGCGACGGTCGGCTCCCACACCAGTGTTTTCGGCTCACCGTCGAAGCCGTCGAACTGCACGACGAGCATCCGGTTGACGATGCTCACGAAGGGGTTGACGGCTAGCGCGGCGCCGTGGAAGCCGAACCGGGTCGGGTACGGGGCGGCGGCGATGTCGAAACTGCGGACGGCGTGGATGCGGCCCTGCTGGACGAACCGCTCACGGTAGGTGGCCGCGGCGCGGCGCACGGCACGCAGCCGGTCACCGCGGGGCCATACGTCGTGGACACCTTCGAATTCGGGGATGGGACGCGGAGCGGCGGCGTCCTGGGCCTTCTTCGCGCTGGGCGCCGGCTTGGGCGTGGTGGTCACGGGCTCATCCTTCGGGATGGCGGGCGGTCCGGGTGCGCTGCTCGTAGGCCGCGCGGACCGACCGGTCGGACAGGGCGGCGAGCTGGTCGGGGACAAGGAGGTGATGCAGGGCGTCGCGGGCACGGCCTGGCAGCAGCGCGGCCAACCGGGTCAGGGCGGCCACCCGGCGTGGAACGAAGACTTCGAACCGCGGGCGCAGCACGACGTCGAGCACCGCGTCGGCCACCTGATCCGTCGTCAGGCGTCGGGTGGGGCCGGTCGCGGTGCCCACGGCCAGCTCGGTGTCCACGACGCCGGGCATCACCAAGGACACCTGCACGCCGGTGCCGCGTAGTTCGGCGCGGACGGCTGTGCTGTAGCCGTGTACGGCGTGCTTCGTCGCCGCGTAGGTCGCCTCGCCGGCCGGGGCGACCTTGCTGGCGGCGGAGGCGATGTTCACCACGTGGCCGCGACCGCGTTTCCGCATCCCCGGAATCACGAGTTTCATCCCACGCAGCACGCCGTGGACGTTGACGTCGAACTGGCGCAGGGCGGGTTCCTCCGGTTCCTCCTCGAAGGGGCCCACCCACATGATTCCGGCGTTGTTGATCAGTACGTCGATCGGCCCCAGCTGGGCCTCGACGGTGCGCAGGAAGTCTGCGAAGGAATGTGTGTCGGTGACGTCGAGAGACAGCCCGAGCAGTCGGCCACCGGGATGCGCGCCGATGGCACCAGCCGTCTCCATGGCAAGCTCCGCGTCGAGATCACCGATCGCCACGGCGGCTCCGGCTGCGGCGAGCCGGGCTGCGACAGCACGCCCGATTCCGCGGCCCGCCCCGGTGACCGCGATCACTCGGCCGGTGAGCGGTTGTGTGCGGGGGAGCCTGTCGCGGTCTCTTCGGCTGAACGCGTACGGGTACCTGGGCGGTGCTGCCACGGTCGAGCCCCTTCCTTGCCCTGAGCATGAGCGGAACGCCGAGGGCAAGCGGCCCTCACCCGCGTCTGACACGATGCCGTGTCAGATGAACTGACAAGCTAGAGTGTCAGTTCGGAGCACACCGGTGTCAACACCTCTGCGAAGGGGAGAAATGACCGGCACACAGACCGCCGGGCGGCGCTACGGCGGACGCGACGCGGCGCAACGACAGCGGGAGCGCCGCACCCGCCTCATCCAGGCGGGCCTCGACCTGTTCGGCACGGTCGGATACGCCTCGGTCTCCGTCAAGCAGGTGTGCTCGCATGCCGGACTGACCGAGCGCTACTTCTACGAGTCGTTCCGCGACCGCGAAGACCTCCTCGCCGGGGTCTACAACGAGCTGATCGCCACGATCAGAACCGAAACCGCGCAGGCCGCAGCCGCTGCCGCACCCGATGTCGACGCCCAACTGCGCGCCGGCCTCGAGGTGTTCATCCGCACACTGGCCGGCGACGCCCGCAAGGCCCGCCTGGTGCTCATCGAGGTCGTGGGTGCCAGTCCCCGCCTCGAAGTGCGCCGCCGTGAGGTCCTGCACGAATTCGCCGCACTGATCGCCGCCGTCGTCGGACCGCTCCCCGGGCCGGAAGCCTCCTCCAACCGGCTCGCCATGACCGCGATGAGCCTGGTCGGCGGAGTCAACGAACTCCTCGTGGACTGGACACTCGGCCACCAGAACGCCACCGTCGAAGAACTGATCGACCTGTGCTACACCCTGTTCATCGCGGCCTACCGAACCATCAGCGATCAGCCCTGATCACGCAGGCCCGGATTCCTTCGGGAGGATTCTGCACCGGACGGCAGCCCACGCCCCCTGATCAATGTGCCCGGCGCACACGGAGGCCCTGTTTCGATCAGGCAGGCCGGCGAGAACCATTGCACAAGAGCGCAGGCATGGCGCACCCGCTGGCCAGCGACTGTCGGACGGGTTCCATGCCCATCAACCAACCGGAAGCAGCGCAAGGCGATCGGGCTGAGCAGCCGCGAAGCATGGCGGGCCCGTGGCGTCGCGGGAGCTGCTTATCGATTGGGGATCACTCACCGCCTGCGCCCCCGCTGGAGCGCCCCCGGGGCCCGGCCCGCGCCGGACCGACCCTGCCGCTGTAGTTGGGCGCCCGCAAATGCCCAGGCCCGCCAAGTGCAGGGAAGTACGGATCCGCACTTCGTTGAGCACTTCACGCGAGGAGTTCGTCCGGCGGACCACGGCAGCCATGAAGACGCTCAGACCGTCACGCGTGAACACCCGACGTGCGGCAGCCATGATCCGCCCTCGGTTGCGCTCGGCGTCGCTGCGCAGCGGCGTCGTCGGGGTGCTGGGAGCCAGGGGTCATACCGGCCGGCCAGCAATCGGATTGACCTATCCACTTTGAGTGCTAGTCTGGCTTCAGCGAGCCGGATAGGTCTATCCCGTTCACGAATCGGATAGACCTGTCCGAATTTCTCGCTTCCCTACCGAGATCTTCGAAAGGATCGCTGTGACCAGCATCGCCATCATCGGAGCCGGCCCTCAAATGGGGCTGGCCATCGCCCGCACCTTCGGCTCACAGGGTTTCGACGTCGCCCTGATCTCCCGCAACCGCGAGAAGCTCGACGGCCTCGTCGGCACGCTCACCGCCGAGGGCATCACCGCCGCCGCGTTCCCCGCCGATGTACTTGACCATGACGCGCTCACCCAAGCCCTCAAGGACGCCGCCGCCAGGTTCGGCGGCATCGACGTCCTGGAGTACTCCCCGCTCGCCATGGAATCCACCGTGCTGGCCACTCCGGCCGAGAGCGACCCCTCCCATATCCAGCACGAGATCGAGTTCCAGCTGTACGGGGCCATGGCCGCCACCAAGGCGGTGCTGCCCGCGATGCGCGAGGCCGGCGCTGGCACTCTGCTTTACACCACCGGCGCCGGCTCCCTCGAACCACTGCCGATGGTCGGCAACGTCAACGCCGCCGCAGCGGCGCTGCGCAACTGGGTGGTCAACCTGCACAAGGAGCTGGACGGCACCGGTATCCAGATCGCTCACGTCGCCATCGACGTGGCGCTCGGCGGCGTCTCGATGGACCCCGCGCTACGGGCGGCCACGCCCGAGGCCGTCTCCTCCGTCTACTGGGACCTGCACACCACCAAGCGCGACCAGGCCGAGATCGTCTACAGGGGCTGAGGCCGCTTCGCCTCCCGCGCCGATCCTTGATGACGCCGCGGTGCGGCATGCCGGACCGCGGCGTCATCAAGGAGAAGCATCCGCTCCGATAATCGGGTTCCCGTAGATCGTGCAGGACGGTGCCGGCAGCGGCGTTCGCAGCGGCCGACGTCCTGAAGACCACCGTCCCGCGAGGGCGCCCGGGCTCAGCCGCAGCTGCCGTGCTTGGTGAGCGATGTCGCGGCCCCGGCGAGATCGGTGTTACCGATGGAGACCTCGAGCGTCACACTCGTGCGGCCCGAGCTGCTGGTCGTCCTCGTTCACCGCCGGACGCGTCGGCAGTGTCGCCCCAGTGGCTGTGTCGTCGCCGTCAGCAGCAGCAGCAGCAGCAGCAGCAGCGAAACGTACATCGACCTCGAAGCAGGGGCCAAGCCATGTTCGCCCGGGAATGGCAAGCCGGGCAGCCGGTGCCGCCGTGCGGGCGTGGCCTGCTTGACCGGCCGGGCCGCCGCCTGCAGAGTCGGGATGCGGTACCGCAGCAGCGCCGCCTCACTCTGCCGACCGGTCCGTCCGTCCACAGGTGGCAGATGGCCCTGACACCCAGGAGCGACTGATCCGATGGTCCTCGACCTGGTTGTGATCGGTACGGCTGTCACCCTGGGCCCTTTGCACAACAGCGCCTTCATCCTGCTGATCTCCTCGCGGCGCGGCGTTCGCCAGGGCCTGGCCTTCCTGTTGTCGTGGCTGGCCAACCTGATTGTGGTGATCGCTTGCGTGGTGCTGCTGACCGGCGGTCAGCCCCCGGCCCGTAACAGCGCGCCTTCGACCGCCGCGATCGATGCGAAGCTCGCCATCGGCCTGGCACTGGTGCTGTACGGCGCACACCGGTACCGCCGACCGCCCCGCCCGCACGGCCCACCACGCTGGGCCGCCCGGATCGACAACGCCTCCCCTGCCACGGCAGCCGGCCTGGCATGGCTGCTGCAGCCCTGGGCACTGGTCGGCGCCGGCGCCGCGACCGCCGTCGACGCCAACCTCTCCACCCTCGCCGGCTGGCTCACACTGACCGGCTACTGTCTGCTGGCCACACTCAGCCTTGTCGTCATGGAGATGTACGTGGTCTGGGCGCCCGCGGTCGCGAACGCCCGGCTGAACGCCCTGCGGAGCTGGCTGGAGCAGCACCAGGAGCAGCTGATCGTCACGCTCTCCCTGCTCCTCGGCCTCGGGCTGACGGCCCGGAGCATCGCCGAGCTGGTCGCCTGACACGGACGGCCCCCTCCCGCGGTACCGGATGATCGTCTGTAGCTTCAGGACCCGGTCGTCACGCCCGAGAGGCTGATGGGTGGGGCGCCGCGCAGCGAGGAGGTGCGGGGCCGCGGCGGCCCGGAGCCTTGCAGGCGGCGCTGCTGCGCACCATGAGCCGGCACAAGCTCCCGACGTGCATCAACTTCCACCAGCCGGACCATGCCCCGAGCGCTCTGCGTTGAGCCGGCGTGACGGGGACGACAGTCGGGCAGTACCGATCCCCCGTATGCGGCAAGGCCACAGCCCAGCGCCCCTTGCTTCGCGGGGAGTTGCGAATGGTGCTGGTGATACGTCTTCAGCGCTGGAGTCGTCTGAGGTCGCCGCCAGCCGGTCGACCGAAACTACCCTTCCGCCTCCGTGCGTCAGTAGCCGGTGCCGCGCTTGACCTGAGTCCGCTCGATCCCGTGGGCCGCACCCTTTGCGTCCAACGTGCGACACGCGTCGGCAATGTCCTGACTCAGGTGATCGATCTGCTCGCGGCTGAGAGTCTCCTTGACCAGGGCGCGCAAGATCTTCACCCGCTCCGCGTTGGGCGGGAGCGTGTACGCCGGCACCATCCAGCCTCGCTCGGCCGAGAGCTGCCAGGCGATGTCGGACTCGTCGTAGGCGTGTTGGCCGGCGAGACGGAAAGCGACCAGCGGCAGCTGCTCGAGTTCGCCCCCGATCACTTCGAAGCGGCCGCTGCTACGCAGGTTGTCCGCCAACGCGCGAGCGTTCTCCTGCATGATCTTCATGACGTAGGTGTAGCCCTGGCGACCGAGCCGCACGAAGTTGTAGTACTGCGCGAGCACCATCGACGCACCCGTAGAGAAGTTCAGCGTGAACGTCGCGTCGGTCTTGCCCAGGTAGTTCTCGTAGAACACGAGGTCTTTGGCCAGGTCGGCCTCCTCGCGGAAGACCAACCATCCGATGCCGGGGTAGACCAGGCCGTACTTGTGTCCCGAGACGTTGATCGAACGGACCTGCTCGAGCCGGAAGTCCCATTTCGAGTCCGGGTAGAGGAAGGGCCACACGAATGCGCCGCTGGCGCCGTCGACATGGATCGGGATGTCGAGGTCCCGCTCTGTGCGGACGTCCCGCAGGAGCTTGTCGATCCCGACGACATCGTCCTTGTGGCCGGTGAACGTGGTGCCGAGGACGGCGACGACGCCGATCGTGTTCTCGTCGAGGTGGGGCTCCACGTCCTCGGGGCCGATCGTGTACTTGCCCTCGGCAAGCGGCACGATCCGCGGCTCGACGTCGAAGTAGCGGCAGAACTTCTCCCACACGACGTGGACGTCTCCCCCGAAAACCAAGTTGGGCCGGTCGATCGACAGGTTCGCTGCCTGGCGCCGCTCGCGCCACTTCCACTTCAGCGACAGCGCGCCGAGCATGATCGCCTCGGACGAGCCCTGGGTGCGACATCCGGTCGTCCTGCCCGGTGCGTGGAAGAGGTCGGCGAGCATACGCACACAACGCTGCTCGATCTCGGCGGTAATGGGGTACTCCGCATGGTCGATGAAATTGCGGTGGAGGTTCTCGGCGATCAGCCGTTGCGCCTCCGGCTCCATCCAAGTGGTGACAAACGTGGCGAGGTTGCGTTGTGGGTCACCCTCCATGGCGAGATCCACATCCACGAGCCTCATTGCGTCCGTCGCGGCCATGCCTTCCTCGGGGAAGGTCTCCGAGGGAGCCGGCACGGTCAAGAATCGGTTACCGAAAAGAGCCGCATCATCGCGCTTGGTCATGCAGCGATTCAAACAGCGTTGGAGCCTGCCGCGGGCGAGGGACACACCGAGACGGAACCGCGCGCCGGTCACGAATGGGACCTGCCGCGGAGTCCCTGACGGCCCCTGGGCCGCAGCGCGACGGGACAGCGACGGGACTCTTTCCACGCCGGGACACTCCGCGCATCCCCCTGATCCGCAGTATGCCCAGGTCGGACCATCCGTGATCACGCGCCTGCTGGTGCTCGTCGCACCTCGGCTGACGCGACGGCCCATGCCCGAGGGACGGGACCCCCTCGATGGAGGTGGGTGACGGTCCTTGCGCGGGTGCCTTCTTCCAGTCCACCCTCGCCGCCCTGGTCGACCCGGCCCCCGGGCCTACTACGACAAGGAGATCGCCCAGGACAAGCACCACACCCAGGCTGTTTTCTGCCTCGTCAGACGCCGAGCCGACGTCCTCTTCGCGATGCTCCGTGACGGCACCTTCTCCACATCACGTCCGACCACGGTCAGCTGATCTGCGGTTCCGCCAGCAGGACCACCTGGTCGGACTCGACATCGAATCGCAGCACCGGATGCCTCCGGTCCCAGTCGCCTTCGGGCGTCATCACCACCGGCTTGCCCAGTCGGCGCCCGACCGCACGAAGAAATCCGCACAGCACGTCCAGCCGCTCCTCCCCCCTGCAACTCCCTCAGGTCCACGTCGAAACCGATCTCGTCAGCCGACTCCAACCGAAAGATCGCCAATACGTCCGGTGCCGGCCAGACCCGCAGGTCCGCGCACTCCGCATCAGCGGGCCGCGACAGCACCTCGTCAGCACGCGGCAGCGGCATGACCACGCCACCTTCGGAGCACTCACTCCGCCAGCCACTCGCAACGATCAGATCGAAGACCGCCTGCCAATCCTGGACCACAGTTCCCGTGACCCACACATCCGGAAGACGCCCCTCCCGCTCAAGGTCGAAGAAACCCTTCACGTCTTCCCACCGCAGCTCGGACACCAGGCATTGCTGACATCAGCCCGAACACATAGGCACAGGATTTCCTTGGCCGAACCGACAGGGCACCAGATGCGTCGACGAAGCGGCTGCGGGCATCGCGCAGGGTGGCGGTGTCGGGCTTCGACCTGCTCGGGCTGTCCCGCCCGGGCACCATGCCGCATCCTGCAGCGGCGGCTCGGCGGGCGGCGATTCGCTCGTCCTCGATCCTGTTTGAGGTTCTAGGCTCGCCCCGTGGGGCAACCTGAGCAGCGCGCCGAGGGCGCGGGACCGTTCACCACCCGGCTGACCTGGCATCTTCCGGAGGGCGGCACCGCCGTGTGGGAGTCCCGGCTCGCACGGCGGCGTGGGGTGCTCTCCGTCCGTCCCCCCAGTGCGGCGGCCACTCGGCACATCCGTGCGGACTCCGCTTCCCTCACCCGGCTGCGCCGACTCAACGCCATCGCCGCGATCGCCTTCGTCATCGGCGGGGCCTTGTTCGCAGCAGGCGCTGCCGCCGCCCAGTTCGGCTCCGGCGACGCCACCGAGTGCGCCTCGATCTACTTCGCGGGCGGCCTGTTCTTCACCACCGGCGGGTACGTCTCGCTGCTCCAGGTGACCAACGCACCCCGCCACGTCGCCGGCGGCGAAGGGCGGTTGGTCACCCGGCGCTGGCGATGGTGGAGCTACGAGCCGACGCGGGTGGACTGGCTGAGCACGTTCGTCCTCTTCGCGGGCACGCTTGTCTTCGCCGTCGACCTGCTGGACTCCTTCCTGCAGGGTCTGAACGTCCACCAGGTCAACCGGCTGATCTGGACGCCCGACGTGATCGGCTGCGTCCTCTTCCTGCTCTCCGGCCACCTGGCCTTCGTCGAGATCTGCCACGGCCGGCTCTGCGTCCGGCTGCACAACTTCGGCTGGTGGATCGTCGCCGTCAACCAGCTCGGGTCCGTCTTGTTCATGGTCTCGGCGCTCGCTGCCTACACCCGCCCCGCCACCGGCAGCCTGGTCAACGCCGACATCGCCAACTGGGGCACTCTCGCCGGCGCCCTGTGCTTCTCCCTCGCGGGCATCCTCCAACTCGGCGAACACTCATAGGGCTCGGAGAGGTGACACTGAACAACCGCCGCACCGGCACGGGCGCAGTGCACGTCACGAAGCCTGCCAGCGGCCGTAGTGCAGAGAAGTGACCAGACCGAAGCTGATCGCACCGGACCACACCGTTCGCCATCGCCTCCACCCGCTCTCCGAGCAACCAGGACGCCAGGGCCAGATGGTTGCCGACCGCCACAGCGTGTGGGCCCTGCCAGCGGAGTTCACCCGCCGCCACGACTGCACCGACGTCCTGCACACCCACCCCTGATCCTGCTCGCCGGCCACCTCGACCAACATGGCGGCCCCATCGACTACGCACGCCGCCGGGCTTGTTCACTGAGCCTGCGCCAACTTGAAGTCGCAGGTCACACGGCTGGTGTGACCGGTTTTCGGGCTGCTTACGCTGGTCGCGTGGGCGACAGTCTGCGGAGTAGATCGTCTGGAGCCGTACGAGCTGATGGAGGAACCACGACCTGCTACTCCAGCAGGATTGTCCGAGGGCGGGATGTGGGACGGGCGGTACCGGCGACTAGGCTGATCATCCGTTCGAATGGTGAGGGGGAGCATGATCGACGTCGACGGGTATCTGGCCGTGCTGGGGGTGGCCCGGCCGGCGGCCCCGACCGCCGAAGTGCTGTGGGCACTGCACCGGGCACAGGTGGAACGGGTCGCCTACGAGACCCTAGACAACCAACTGGGACGGCCGACGGGCATCGGCGCCGAGGAATCCGTGGCCCGGATCCTGCGCGGGCGCGGCGGCTACTGCTTCCACCTCAACGGGGCCTTCGCCGCGCTGCTGACGGCCCTGGGCTACGACGTGACGCTGCACCGGGCCGGGGTGCAGGACGAGGTCGAGGACCCCGAGGGCCCGGGCGGCGACCATCTCGCGCTCACCGTGGGGCTCGACGGCGAGCGGTGGCTGGTCGACACCGGGCTCGCCGGCGGAATGTACGAGCCACTGCCGCTGCGCGAAGGGACCTACACCCAGGGGCCGTTCACCTACACGATGGCCCCGTCGGTGGTGGTGCCCGGCGGCTGGCGGTTCACCCATGACCCCCGCGGCGCCTTCACGGCGATGGTCTTCGCGCCGGAGCCCGTGGAGCTGTCCTCCTTCGCCGCGGAGCACCACCGACTGTCCACTTCCCCCGAGTCCGGATTTGTCCGGGTCCTCCAAGCCCAGCTCCGCGACGCCAAGGGCGTGGACATGCTGCGCGGTTGTGTTCTGCGCCGGATCGACGCCGAGGGCACGTCCGAGCGGACCATCGACTCGGCCGACGACTGGTACGACGCACTGGCTGACGTGTTCCATCTGAACCTGACCGACGTCGCCGCCCCCGCGCGGGCGGCGTTGTGGCACCGCGTCGTCACCGCACACCAGGAGTGGGAGGCCGCGGAGCAACGTGCAAGAACGCTCTGACGGGACGATGGGGACGATCGGCTCACCGGTTCCTGCTCACCCAGCGACCTCAAGTTGGCGGCAACTCACTCCGCAACCTTGCTTTGTCGCCCGGTAGGACTGGCTGGACCTGCAGCGCCGCCTGCGTGCGAACCACACCCCGGAGTCGTCGGTCCGCAACGGTGCCGCCCTCGCCGAATCCGCCTGACGGCACTTGCCGCTCGGAGCCAGAAGCACCCGGTATCACCAGAGGGCGGTGTCTGTGGGATCTGGAAACTCCCCAAGAGGCTGCGGCGGGAGCCCCGAGGGTGGGACAACCTCACCGGTCGGCCCTGCCCACGACGCCCGACCGGCCGACGCTCTCGCTCTCATCCTGGTGGACGGCGTCCGGACGCAGAGGACGACGCCCCGGTCGGCCGTGCGTCCGGGCTGGGGACCGACGGAGCGCTCCCTCGTACCGTCCTGTTGGAGGAGTGATCGTGCGCGGTCATGTCGAGGAGGACGATCGCGTGATCCTCTCGGGAGTGCCGGGTTCGGCAAGTACGAGGGGTGCGGCGCCGGCCGTTCTGGCCCTGCGGCGGGCCCTGGAGGAGCATGGGAGATGAGCGACCAAGGGAGGCCCGCCATGAAGACCGCAGCCTCGGAATACGACCGCTGGCTGTACTCGCACACGCCCTCCCAGGCCGAGGGCGAGCGCGATGAACCGGCTGAGCGTGCGGCAGAGGAGCAGCACCCGGACGTCCCCCGAACCGAGCCGTCCCAGGCGGAGGGCGAGCGGGTGGACGACGTCCGGACCACATGACCGCCGATAGACGATCAGTGCACAAGGAAGGGCGGCGCGCCTTGCTGGTCTACTCCGGGATCACCTGGAACGTGATCAACGGAGACGGTTGACCAGAGCGAATGCATCCTCGGTCTTGGGGTGGGTCTTGCCCAGCTGGGTGTGCAGGATCTGCGCACCCCGGCGCGCGAGGTCAGCTGCGGCCCGGTCGTTCAAGGCGTGCAGGACTCGGGCCTTGAACAGCAGGGCGTACCCGATGTACAGGTGATCCGGCGCGTAAACGGCCTCGCGGATGCGCAGCGACCGCGAGATCAGCGGCACGGCCGTGGCGTGGTCCCCGAGGTCGACGTGGACGTTCGCCAGTGCTATCAGGTCGAAGCTGACGTACGGGTCGTCCGGCCCGTACGCCGCCTCGTCGATCTGGAGTGCCCGTTCGGCCAGTGGCCGAGCCGCCGCGTGTTCGCCCAGAAGGCACAGTGTCCGCGCGAGCGTGGCGAGGTCCGTGGCGATGAGGGGACTGTCGGCCGGCAGGCTGGACTCGTGCAGGCGCAGCGCGCGTTCCGCCAGCGGGCGTGCCCTCTCCGGCGCGTCGAGGTCCCGGTGGATCTGCGCCAGGGTGATCAGGTCGAAGCCGACCTCCGCGTCCCGGCCCTCGATCGACTCGTCAATCGCGAGGGCACGTTCACACAGGGACAGCGCCAGCGAGTAGTCCCCGATCTGGATGAGGAACGTCGACGCCAGCCTCAGCATCACCGCCGTCTCCGCGGCGCACTCGGCCGGTGGATCGTTCTTGGCCACCGCGAGGACGTGCGGGAGCAGTTCCTGCCACCGCGGCCGCGCGTCCGGGTCACCGGGGATGTCGTGCGGCACGGCCGCGAGCAGCGCACGACACAGCTGTACCCGAGCGCCAGTGTGCACCTCGTCCGGCATCGCGGCCCGGACGGCGGCCTGAACCAGCCGGTGCAGCACCAGGGACGCGTCCCCGCGCCTCGCGAGACCCAGACCGGCCAGGGCGCCCACCGTCGTGTCCCACGCCGGCGGGTCGGCTGGGACGCCGTTCAGCATTTCGGGGCTGCCGGTGAACAGATGCAGCGGGATCGGCTCCGGCGCCAGCAGGGCACACAGCTCCAGCAACCGCACCGCCTGGGGCTGGTCCATCTCCAGCCTGCTCACGCTGAGCTGCCACAGGGTCGCGACCACCACCGTCGGCCGGTCGGCCAGCTCGCCCCGCCCGATCATGTCCTCCAGCCGTGACGTCAGCAGAGTCAGGTACTCCTCGGGCGACGTGTGGTTGTAGCCCATGTACCCGGCCGCCTGCTCCAACGCCAGTGGCAGGTCCCCGAGTTGCTCGGCGATCCGTTCCGCCACCGCTGTGGTCATGCCGGGCACCCGCCGGACCAGCAACTCCACCGACTCCCGCCTGGTGAACACATCCAGATCGACGACGTCGGCTCTGCTCGACCAGCCGCTCACCCTGGTCGTGACGAGGACATGGCCGTTGCTCGCCCGGCCGCCCGACGGCAGCGCGTGCGTGAGCGTGCCCGGCTTCTCTCCGTTGTCGAAGATGATCAGCCAGGGCCTGCGGTCCAGCAACTTGCCGTACACCCGTGGGATGACCTGGTCGGAGCTCACCTCCGTCAGCCCCAGCTCCCCGGCCAGCGATACGAACTGCGACGCCACCAGATCGGGGTCCTCGGCGTCCACGAACGCGACGAACCGGTACTTCGACTGGTAGCGGTAGGCGTACTCGACGGCGAGCTGGGTCTTGCCGACCCCACCGAGCCCGTGCACAGCCAGCATCGCGACGTCGTTCACCGAGGTGAGTCGCTGCCGCAACTCCCGCAGCATGGCGTCGCGGCCGGTGAAATTGGTGTTGCGCGGCGGCAGCCGGTACGCCACGGGCGCGAGCGGACCCTGCGCACGGTCGCGGCGCGGCGCCTGCCAGAGCCCGATGAACGCCAGCGGAATCAGGACGAGGAGCACCGCCCACGGGTGGACGCGCACAAAGTCGAGCGGCCCCGGCCAGCGGTTCTGCCCAGACGCCGCGTTGAAGGCAAGACTGCCGACGAACAGCACGAGCAAACCGGCCACCACGCTGGCCAGCCTTCGCCACATGGCTCCCTCTTCGGTATGACGGCGACCGTGACGATCAACAGCCAACGTGATCTTATCCGAGGAGCCGCAGCGCCCGGGGGGGATTCGACGAACATCAGCGGACCGGCGGCACGGAATACGACGCTGGCGAAAGAGGTAGACCTCACCTGGCCATGGATACGGCGGCGGTGGACCTCGCTCGCCTCCCCTGCCGCCGGCGCCTGCTCCCACTCCCCCGTGGTACCCGCCGCTCGGACGGTGCCGGCCGCGGACCATGCGGCCGGTCATCTCCGTGACGGGCTCAGGGATGGCACACCCCGGCGCCGCGGGTCGGCTGGTGCGCCATTCCCTCGTCGGAGCCCGAGGCTGGAACCGTTGCTGCTGTCCGCTGACGAGCGGGCTGTGTGGGAGCGGTGGACGCAGCGGGTGACCTCAGAGGGTGAGACCGGTCCGGGCACTTTGTGATCTGGTGCTGCGGGGGGACCATGGAAACCGGCGTCGCGTGCAGACGCCGTCGGGACGCGCTCCGGGCCGGCGGTGGCTCACCGGCGCGGGCCGGCAGAAGGAGCGCCTGCGATGAGCCAATCCGAACGGCCTCCCGCGGACACCGGCCTGCCGGAGGGTGAACCGACCCAGCCGAGCGGGCTGATGGACCTCCTCAGCGTGGCGGCGGTGCTGCTCGACGCAGACGGACGGATCGTCCTGTGGAGCCCGCAGGCAGAGGAGCTGTTCGGCTACAGCGCCGAGGAGGCGCTCGGGCAGTACGCCGCACGGCTGATGGTTCGCCAGGAGCACTGGGACTGGGTGATCAAGAAATTCGCCGAGGTCATGGAGACCGGCCAGAGCTGGGGCGGCACGTTCCCCATCCGGTGCAAGGACGGCAGCACGCACGCCGTGGAGCTGCGCAACATGCGGCTGCTGAACGATCGCGGCGACTTCTACGCCCTCGGGCTGGGTACGGACTCCCCCACGCTGCGCGAGCTGGAGCGGGAAGTCGCTCTGTCCACCCGGCTGATCACGCAGTCACCCGTCGGTGTGGCGATCCTCGACACCGATCTGCGGTACCTGACCGTCAACCCCGCCCTGGAGCGTATCCACGGCATCCCGGCCGCGGAGCACGTCGGCCGAAGCTACCGCGAGATCTGGATCGCCGCCGAGTTCGAGGCGGCCGAGGCCGCGATGCGGCAGGTCCTCGAGTCCGGGGTTCCGTTGGTCGACCGGGCGCCCATCGTCGGCCGCACGCCGGCCGACCCGGAGCACAAGCACGCCTGGTCGATCTCGGTGTACCGGCTGGAGGACACCCAGGGCCGTGTACTCGGGGTGGCCGAGCTCGTGGTGGACGTCACCGAGCGGTACGAGTCGGCCCTGGAGGCCAGCGAGACGCGGCGCCGTCTGGCCCTGATCGCCGACGGCTCCGCGCGCATCGGCACCACCCTGAACGTCGAGCAGACCGCACGGGAGCTGGCCGAAGTCACCGTTCCCGCCTTCGCCGACGTGGTCGCGGTCGACGCGCTCGACTCCGCCCTCGACGAGCACCGCCGCGCCTCCAGCACCGGCGCCCCCGCGGTCTTCCGCGCCCTCGCGGTGAAAGCCGCCTACCCCACCGACGCCGTCCGCGCCGTGGATCCGCCCGGTCACCTCGCCACGTACGACGCCGACCGCCTGGCCACTCGCTGCATACGCACCGGCCGGCCCGTCCTGGTCCGCCACACCAACGGAAACGACCTGACGCACATCGCCCGTGACGACCACGCGGCCACGCTGCTGGCGCGCGCCGGAGTGCACTCCTACATGGCCGTCCCGCTCACCGCCCGGGGCACCATCCTCGGCTTCCTCGGGCTCACCCGTGCCCGCGATCCACGGCCCTTCGACGAGGACGACCTCGCCATCGCGAGCGAGCTGGCCTCCCGCGCAGCCGTGTGCATCGACAACGCCCGAGCGCACCAGACCGTCCGCAACGCCGCCGAGACGCTGCAGCGCAGCCTGCTGCCGGACCACCCACCCGATGCTCCCGGCCTGCAGGTCGCCTCCCGCTACCTGCCCGCCCAGGCCGCCTACGAGGTCGGCGGCGACTGGTACGACGTCCTCTCCCTGGCCAACGACAGGACAGCACTCGTCGTGGGCGACGTCATGGGCAGCGGCATCGAGGCGGCCGCCACCATGGGTCGCCTGCGCACAGCCACCACCGCCTTCGCCGACCTGGATCTCGACCCCGCCCAGGTCCTCCAGCACCTCGACACGACCACGTCACGGCTGGAGCAGTACATCGCCACCTGTGTCTACGCCGCCTACGACCCCCACCGCGCCGAGTGCGCCATCGCCAACGCCGGCCACCTGCCCCCGGTGCTCGTGCGGGGCGGCCGGCAGCCGCAACTCCTCGACCTGCCCACCGGCACCCCACTCGGCGTCGGCGGTGTTCCCTTCGACACCACCACCGTCAGCGTCACCCCTGGCGACCAACTGGTCCTCTACACCGACGGACTGGTCGAAACCCGCCACCACCCCATCGACGAACGCCTCGACACTCTCCTGCGCCTCCTTGACACACCGGCAGCCACCTTGGAGGAGACCTGTAACCGGCTCCTCGACGGCCTCAGGACACCCGGCGACCGCGACGACGTCGCCCTGCTGATCGCCCGCGCACACCCCTTCACGCCCGACCGGGCGCACCACCGCCCAGGTACGGCCACCGCGTGATCATCCGGGGCGTGTGGACTCGGTGGGGTGCGGGTGGGTCAGTCATCTGCCCGGACGAAGACTGGCTTCGGGTGATTCTCCGGCAGCGCGGTCGGCAGGACCTCCCCATGGATGACGTCGAGACGACCTCCCCGGGGGCGACCGCCGCCGCGCCGCGGTCCGCCACCGTGCGCGTACCGCATTCCACCGGCCTACGCACAGGTCAGTGACGCGACGTCCAAGCCGAGGTTTCTGCCCGCCTGTCATCACGCGCCACCCTTCGGCATCTCAGCCCGTGGACTGACCCTTCCCACAGGATTCTGGCGCCACTGTTGCGCTACGCAAGACGAGCCTCCATTATCAGGAATCCTGTCATTTTAAAGTTGCAGCGATGAACGGACACACCATGCCCTTCAGTCCCCGAATCCAGGCCAGAGCGATCCAGTTGCTGTTCGGCGGCGTGATGGCCCGCGTGCACAAAGACCTGCGCTTCACCGACATCCCGAAGCGCGTGGAAGCCATCCGAGTGGAGACCGGCGCCGGCCCGGTGACCTGCACCGTCTATCGCCCGTCAGACACGGCAGGGGCCCTCGCCCCCGTGTATGTCAACTTCCACGGTGGCGGCTTCATCGTCGGCCGCCCCGAGCAGGACGACCACATCTGCCGCTACATAGCGGCCAGAGCCGGCTGCGTCGTGATCAACGTGGACTACGCCGTCGCCCCGCAACAGCCGTTCCCCGCCCCCGTCACCCAGGCGTACGACGTCGTCGCGTGGGTGGTGGCGAGCGGACCCGCCAACAACTGGGACGGCTCGCGACTCGCCGTGGGCGGACACAGTGCGGGGGCCAACCTGACCGCCGCGGTCTGCCGCACGGCACGGGACCGCGGCACCTTCTCCCCCCTGCTCCAGATCATCGACTCCGCTCCGCTGAACCAGCTCGCCGACCCCGCCACCAAGCATTCCCCCATCGCCAAGCCACTGCTCAACCCTCATCTCATGCGGGTCTTCACCGCCGCCTACGTTCCGGATCCGGCCGACCGGGCCGATCCCCTCGTCTCTCCCGGTTTGGCCGACGACCTCGCCGGGCTGCCGCCCGCCCTGGTCATCACGGCGGAGCACGACCGTCTGCGTGACGAGGGCGACGCCTACGCCAAGGCCCTGGACGCCGCCGGCGTCGATGTCACCCACCGCGTCTTCGAGGGCGTCGACCACTACTTCACCCACACCGGCCCGGTGTCGGCCGGCAAGGAGGCCATCGAGCTGATGGCCACCACTCTGCGTACCGCCCTCAGCGCCTGAACCTAGAAACATCCTCACCCGAGTCCGGCGTGGGCGGCTGTCCCGATTGCGGCGCGCCTCTGTGCTTGTGGGTGTCGTTGGGGTGGTGTGACACCTGAGGAGATGGCCGGGGTCCGGGAGGAGTCCGTTCGAGGATGTCGATGACCACTACTCGCTGCAAGTACCGGGGTTGTAGTCCGCAACAGTCGTCGCTGGCGCCTCCGTCGGCCATGGGCAGCCGAGGCCGCCGTCGGGCGACCGCGATGTTCGTCACGGAGGGTGATGACCCCACAAGAGCGGTCGCCGACCTCAGCGCCTGGATGCCGGGCCGATGTCGGCGAGAGCGGCATCGACCAACGACTCAGCGATGGATCGCGCGCATGCGCGGGTGTGGGTGCTGTTCAGTGCCGTGCCGCGTGCGGCGGCGCCGTCGAAGAGCAGTGCCAGCTGCTCACCGAGGGTTTCCGGGTCTGACGCCCCGGCCTGCCGTGCGATGTCGGTGAGCCGACGGGCGAACTCCCTCTTGTACGCCGCGGCCAGCCGATGGGCGGAATGCCCGGGGTCTGGTACTTCGACGCTGACGTTCAGCAACGGGCATCCCCGGAACGGAGCGGTCGTTTCCGGCAGCTCCGTGCCGAAGATGGCGAGGAGCTGCTCACGCAGGCTCGGTGTCTGTTGAGCGGGTGACGGGGGGACGGGCAAGAGATCGTCCACCAGGGACTGCAGGTATGCCCCGACGAGCTCGTCCTTGCTGGGGAAGTGCGTGTAGAGGGTGCGTTTCGATACTTCGGCGGCGGTCGACAGCTGGTCCATCCCGGTCGCGTTGATCCCCTGCGCCGTGAACAGCTGGGTCGCCGCTTTGAGGATCCGTTCCCGGGCGCCACGCCCACGACGCCGACGTACGGGGTGAGATTCGGTCACGCCCTTAAGGATACCGATCGTTTTACATAAGCCGGTGGGCCAGCTACGGTGGAGGCTTAAGTAGACCGATCGTCTTACTTAGCCATGCCCGCATCGCGGTCTACGCGAATGAGCGGTTCACCGACCCCGCACCCGTCCAACGTCCGGACCGGCGCCTGACCCACCACCGTCCGCGCCGACCATCGATGCGAAATCAGCACCAAGGAGACCTGATGCGTTACACGACCTTCGGACGACAGACCGGACTGCGCGTCTCCGAGTACGCACTCGGCACGGGGAACTTCGGCACCGGCTGGGGTGCCGGTGCCGAACCGGACGAAGCGCGCCGGATGTTCGACAGGTTCGCCGAAGCCGGAGGAACGTTTCTCGACACCGCGGACGGCTACCAGTTCGGCGAGTCCGAAGAACTGGTGGGCAAGTTCGTCGCCGCCGACCGGGACCACTTCGTCCTGGCCACCAAGTTCACCAACGGGGCGTCCCCACAGCCCGGCATCTCCAGGACAGGTAACAGCCGCAAGAACATGGTCACTTCGCTGGAGGCGAGCCTGAAGCGCCTCGGCACCGACTACATCGACCTGTACTGGGTCCACTTCCCCGACGACCTCACACCCATGGAGGAGATCCTGCGCGGACTGGACGACCTGGTCAGCTCCGGCAAGATCCTCCACGCCGCCCTGTCCAACTTCCCCGCATGGCGAGTCGCCAGGGCCGCCACCCTCGCGGACCTGAAGAACTGGGCACCGGTCACGGGCATCCAGGTCGAGTACAGCCTTGTCGAGCGGACCGCCGACCGCGAGCTGCTGCCGATGGCCGAGAGCCTGGGACTCGGCGCCGCTCTGTGGTCCCCGCTCGGCGGCGGACTGCTCACCGGCAAGTACCGCCGCAGCGACGAGGGGCGGCTGACCGATCTCAAGGCGGTCATCCACACCGAGAGCACCGAACAGAAGACCGCCGTCGTCGACACCGTCCTGGCCATCGCCGAGGAGTCCGGCGCGACGCCCGCCCAGGTGGCGGTGGCCTGGCTCCGTGAGCGTGCCGCTCAGGCGTCCACCCCGTTCATCCCGATCATCGGCCCGCGCAACCTCACCCAGCTCGACGACTACCTGGGCGCTTTGGACGTCCAGCTCACGCCGAAGCAGTTCGCACACCTGTCCGACGTCAGCGCGATCCCCCTCGGAGTGCCCCACGAGGCGACCGCTCGCGCTCGAGACGCCGTCCAGGGCGGTGACGCCTCCCTCGTCACCCAGCCCCAAGTGCCCGTGTCCTGAGCTGCGGATCCTGTCGCCGGCGGCCCCATGCCGCCGACGCCACTCTCCGTCCCGCGTCGTGCGCACGATTTGGGGCGGTGCCGTTGGCCTGCCGCGGCACGTCACCGAGATCACCGTTGCGGGCCGGCCCATCGGTGTGGCAGATCCTTCATCGGAATCTTGCCGGGCGGGGGGACATCGATGTCGGTATCCCGGTCATGGAACACAGGTCACCGACTGAAGCGATCAGTTGGGCTGCTCGGCATCCAGCAGTGCGAGGGCGTTGCGGATGCCCTGTTCGAGGAGTTGGTCGGCGAGTTGCCGGTCGGTCAGGGCACGGGAGAGTTGCAGTGTCCCGGCCATCCTGCCGAGGAGGCCGAGTGCTTTCAGATGCGCCGACGGCGGATCGTGGGGTGCGAGGCGGGCGGCGAAGCCGTCGATGAGGACGAGTGCGCCGTCGGTGTAGGCCTGAGTCGCCACGCTCATGAAGGACGCGGGCCTGACCAACGGCACCTTCTACGCCTACTTCCCCTCCAAGGACCAACTCATCGCCACCGCGGTCGCCGACCAGAGCCGTCGATGCCGTTGCGCTTGAGCCGGCGGCCGGCCGTCGTGATGATCCGCTGCTTCGTCTCCTGTTTGTGTTCTTTCGTGTACCGCACGATGTGTTCCTCCATTGCAGCCGGGGCGTGCGCCCCGGCTGCCGCTGGTCGGGTCAGTGTGCCGCGCCTGCGAGGAGAGCCGGGAAGTTGATCCTGGCGGTCTGCAGTTTCGGGTCGTGGGGCTCGGGGACCCCGCCGTCGGTGATGTACAGCCGGTCGCCGCGGACCGCGGTGGCGGAGGGTGAGGCGAGACCGTCCGCGCTGGTCAGGACCGCCTTGTAGGTGCCGTTGGGGTAGATCACCACGACCCTGTCCGGGCCGTTCTGCGAGGAGGAGCCGTTCTGCGCCGCGAACACCACATCGGAGCGGGGGGTCAGGAAGCTGAGATCGTCGATGTTGGGCAGGCCGCCCGCGACCTGGCGGATGGGACCGGGCGCGCCGGTGGTGGTGGTGACCGGTACCCGCAGCAGGGTGCCCTTGTTGAAGTTGCTGACCCACAGGGCGCCGTTGTGGAATCTGAGCCCGTTGGCGCCGATCGGCAGGGCTTCGGTGGGCACCGGCGCGAGAGCGGCATCGGTCAGCCACGGGGTCGGCGATCCGCCCGAGACGGGAACGGACCAGATGGTGCCCTTGAGGCTGTCCGCGATGTAGAGGGTGCGTCCGGCCGCATCGACGGCCAGCCCGTTGGGGCCCGAGTCGGCGGGCAGGGCGGCGACGCGCTGCGGGGTACCGTCCGGGAGCAGCTTGTACACGCCGTTCCTGTCCGCGTTGCCCGGGGCCCACAGCGCGTAGTAGACGGTGCCGTCGCTGCCGCGGGTGTTGCCGCTGATCGCCTCGCCCACCTGCCCGGTGGCCAGCACCGTGCGCTGTCCGGACGCGGAGATGTGCATCAGCTGCGGCCCGTGGGTGCGCTCGCACACCGCGCAGCTCCCGAGCATGGACAGGGTCACCGAGCCGTCGGGGTTGGCGGTGATGTTCTCGGGGATCTCGCCGGCGGCGAAGTCGAACGTCGCCGCGGTCCGTACGTCGGTGACAACGGACCCGCGATACGAGTGTCCCTTCCCGTCTCCCGTCCATGCGGACGCGGACGGCGCCGACCCCAGGACGGCCGCCGTCGCGGTGACCGCCAGCACGATCCCGACGTTCTTCTTCAGAAGACGCCGTGCGCCCGATGCACCGCGCCGGGCTGGGTGCTGGCGTTGCTGCTGCATGACTCTCCTCGGTAAAGCAACGAGTGACTGATCAATGGACTTTCGGCGACATCAGCGATGCCGGGTACATCGGAGGCATTCGGGCGGAATCGGCGCCCTTGAAGCCGGACCGGAATGTCACGGGGGCAGGCGGTTGTCCTCGCGGCCTTCACCGCATCCGCTGTCGCCTTGTCGAAGGCGCGCCGTCGCTTTCGGGCGGGTTCGGGTACGTGAATGGTGAGCGTCAGTTGGGCATCCGGTTGAACCTGCGGACGATGCGGTCGAAGATCCGGGCCGGAAGGACGCGGTGGAGCACGCTGATGCTGGCGGCCGTCGAGCCGGCGGTGCGCCGCAGTTTCGGGTTCTTGTCGGTGGCCGCCGCGACGATCACCTTGGCCACGAGGGCGGGGTCGTCGCCGCCGCTGGTGTTTTTCGCCAGTACCTCGTCGAAGGTGCGCCGTCCCGACGCGTAGAGCGGCAATGGGGTGTCGCCCTGCACGCTGTGGTCCCCGAACGGGGTGTTGATCGGGCCGGGCTCGACGAGCAGGATCCGGACGCCGTGCTCGCGGACCTCGTGGTCCAGCGACCCGGAGTAGCCCTCGACCGCGTGCTTGGTCGAGGTGTAGATGGCCATGAACGGGCTGGGGACGAACCCGCTGAGGGAGGAGACGTTGAT
>NZ_JBHXSG010000096.1:0-25938 GCF_042714835.1 Streptomyces sp. NPDC058678
GGGGGCCGTCGGGCCTGTTGTTATGGTTTTTCACCCCCAACTCTTCTGGGTGGTGGTGGGCCGCTTTTTCCGCGGGGCCCCCCCGCCACGTCCCGGACCAGGACATTCTCCGGGGCAAACGGTGTAACTACCACCTTCCCGGGGCACCGGGCCTCATAGCCGGGGCCGGTGAAGCAGTGGAATTTACGCCTCCAACCACCGGACCCCAGCCTCCCCGACATCCCGCACCGCGCGCGCTCGCCAGACAGCAGGTCACCCGCGAGTCGTGCGCAGCCGTCAGGACCCAGACCTAACTACGGCCCCTCTCCCTGTACCCGGGAAGGAACTGCGCGGATACCTGAAGGCCGGCGGGCGGGGCCTCCCAGCGCCGACCGTCCGGGCCGCGGCAACGGATTGCGGTCAGGAGCCGACGATGCGGCGCACGTTGCCGACGGCACCGCAGCCTTCCTTCAGTTGACGCTCGCGCTCTTCCACAAACGCCTCGCCCAGTTCCTCGCGGCGCTCCATGGCCACGTTCTCGCGTGCTCCGTTGAGGATGGTGCGCTCCTCCTCGTCGGCGTGGTGGGTGACGGCCTGGACGAGTTCTTCCAGCTTCTCGTCCCATTCCTTAGAGCCGACCTCGTCGACTTCCAGGAGTTCCAGGAGTGCCTTGTTGCCCTCCTCGTGCTCCTCCTCGCCGTGTTCCAACTCTTCGTCGTCGATCTTCTTGTAGCGCTTGAGAGCGGGATAGACCTTCGCCTCTTCCGCGAGTGCGTGCGCGATCAGCAGATCGGAGAATTGCCGCAGAGCGGCAGCCCGGTCGGCTTCGACGCTGCGCATCAGACGAAAGAGATCCTCCATCTTCCGGTGGTCCTGGAGAATGAGTTCAACGACGTCTCGTGTCTCTGCCATGGGACTAGGCATCACTTTCGTGCGGGGGGACCTTGCCGGAATCCTGCTACCCCATCCAGTGGTGTTCAGCAGGACGGCCTGATCAACGACGAGCAGAACCCCTGGACACAGGCCTGCACCGTCTCACCGAGAGCAGCCCGCCAAGGCGCCGGCATGACCCTGCACGACCTGTGCCTCAACCACCAGCCGGACGCGACCTACCTCGACGACCGCGCGCCCTGCTTCTTCTCCAGCCCGAGTAACACCCCGGTAATCCGCTCCTGACCAGCACAGAGACGGACCCCTCTTTAAGGCCTGCTCCCGCCAATGCTCGCGTTCGGCTTCCTACCGCCCTGGCCGATTTCATCGGCAACCACGACGGCGCGCTGGAACTGGTGGAGGACTTCCACGACTCGCCCGATGATCGCCGACCTCGACGAACCTCCAGTGCAAGATCCTGCACTGGAAGTCCGTGGAGGAAACTGACCCAGGCCCAGCGTCTCCCAGATGCACGTCTCCTGGCCGTTGTCACGCACCCTGGCCAGCTCGGCCGCGCCGAGGTCGGCCAGTGCCTGCTGCCAGGCGAAGCTTGGGAGGCGGCGTCGATGCAGGCCGGGCCGGTGGTGGCGTGCGCCCAGTCCACGAGCCTCGCGTTGGAGGGGTTGCAGAACCGGCTTGCCCGGCGCGCTGCCGGAGCGGCCCGGACGGCGCAGGAGTGGCCGGCTCACTTCGTCGCGTTCGATCTGCTCAGGCTGTCCGGGACGAACACAACCTCCTGGCCGTACCGGAGGCGCAGGGCCGCGTTGGAGTCCGTGTTCGCCGCCCGTCGGCTGTCGGCGCCGTGGGCGCTGTGTCCGTCGACCATCGAGGCCGACGTCGTGCGTGAGTGGCTGATGACGTGGGCGTCGGTCGGGATGAAGGGGGTGGTCTTCAAGAGGCTGGAGGACGCCTACCGGCCGTCGGTGAGGGGCTGGCAGAGATACAAGGTCCGCGAGACGAGCGAGGCGATCGTCGGCGCGGTCACCGGTTCCCTGGTTGCTCCCCGCACGCTGTTGCTCGGCAGGTACGACACCGACGGACGCCTTCAGCACGTCGGCCGCACCACCACCCTCGCCCAGACAGCGAGCAACACGGTCGCCGGACTGCTCGCTCCGGGGCGGCGCGGTCATCCGTGGACAGGCTGGTCGTTCTCCGCCGGGTGGGGCAGCCAGGAAAAGCTGAACGTCACGCTGGTGGAACCCGAGCTGGTGGTGGAAGTCGGCGTCGACGTCGCCCGCGACGCTGCTGGCCGGTGGCGCCACCCCGCACGCTGGCGCCGCGCCCGCCCAGACCTCTCCCCCGCCGACGTCGCCCTCCTGTAGCCCGGCGCTTCACGGTCGGCCATCAGGGAAGACGGTGGGGTCGAGGGAGCACGTCGGCTCCTACTGGGGGCGGCGTCCGGTGATGTCCCCACCAGGGTCGTCGGGCATGGTGATGCGGGCGGTGATCCGTTTGCCGACCGGTTCCCGCTGGACCTCGAAGCCCTGGGCGACGGCCATGACGATCTCCAGGCCGTGCTGCCCGACCCTGCCCGCATCAGCAGCCCGGGCCACCGGCAGGACCGGATCGCTGTCCCACACGACCACTTCCACCAGGTCCCCGGCGATGCGCAGTTCCATCAGCACGGGGCCGGGAGCGTACTTGCGGGCGTTGGTGACGAGCTCGCTGACCACCAGCTGGGTCAGCTCCATCGCGCGTGCGGACACCGGCGGGCCGTGCTCGGCCTGGACGCGGGTGAGGAAGTCCACCGCACGATGCCGCGCCTCGGCGATGCAGGATCCGTCTCCGTCCAGGGCGACGGTGGCCTGTATCGGAGGGGCGCCAGGCATCACGCTGCCCTCACCATCGGGGACTGATTCCGCCGGATCCACCCTTTTCCCCCTGTTCACCCGCCTGCGCTTACCCCGGACTATTGCCCCCATGCCCCTTGAGCTCGGTTACGCAGAGGGCCGAACGGGTGTTCACCGTAATATCGGGGCAGGCTGCCAACGCACACGGTGTCGGGGCCCGAGCCCATCAGCGAGCGCAGTCGAGGAAACGGTGACAGACACCCACGGAGCCCGGCCCGGCCTGTCGATCGACCACACTGCCGTCGACGACGTTCGGGTGGTCACTCTGCGCGGCGAGATCGACCACACGGTCAAGAACGAGCTCACCGAGGCCCTGCTGTCCTACGGCAGCGTGACGCGGCCGCGGACCGTGGTGGACCTCAGCGGCGTGTCCTTCATGGACTCCAGCGGCATCAACGTCCTCATCGCCGCCCACCAGAGCATGAGTGACGCTCAGGGATGGCTGCGTATGGCCGGCGCCCAGGCATCGGTGCTGCGGGTCCTTGAGCTCGTCGGCCTGGACCAGGTCACCGGCTGCCATTCCACCGTCGAGCAGGCCCTGGCCCCCTGACCCACGCCGTGCCCGGCCGCGGCGCTCTACCCGGCTTCCGCGTCCGGGGCATTCTGCTGGCGTGAGCGCCGCTGCACGGCCGCGTCCAGCTCCCGCCCCACCGGCTCGGGCAGCGGCTGCCCCAGCGCCCAGGCGATCACCGTCTCAGCCACCGTGTTCAGTTTGGTGTTGGTGTGCTGGGAGACCTCACGCAGCACGTCGAATCCGGCGGCCGGCGGGAGCTGGTGGATCGCGACAAGGACACCGATGGCCTGGTCGACCGCCGCGTGGGAATCGACGGCGTGTCGCAGCTGCGCGTTCTCCTGCTCCAGGCGGGCGTTCGTGGCGTCGTCACGTGTGCCGTCGGGCGAGAGCCGCGGCACGCGGGAGGTCGTCATGCTGGTCTCCATACAGGGGCAAGGCTTTCTGTACGCCTGCCCCCTACCGCGACAGCAAGACACCCTCCGTGCGGTGCGACGTGAAGATCACACAGGATGAGAGGCCCTTCGCCGGCCTTGGGACGGCGAAGAGCTCCAAGGGCTGTTTACCCAACCCTTGTCCTGCCGGGGTGCCCACCGCATCCGCGCTCGCACCTCACGGGCCGGACAGGCGAAGGAGTTCGCGAGGAACCGGCGTTGACGCTTCAAAACGGGAACCGCTCTGGTCCCGCCCTCGTGCCGCGTCTCCAGCGCGGTGCCGGGCTGGGCCCACCATCGGCCGATCATGATGAGGGCACCTGCCGCATCTCCGTGACCAGCAGACCCAGCATGCGGAAGCGGGCCAGCAGGTGGATGAAAGGGTCAGGGGCGGGCAGAAGAAGCGGATGGCTGATCTTTCGCAGTTGCTGCAGCAGGGCATGCGCCGCCGTCACCTGAACGCACAGGCTCTCGCCGTGCGGACCGGTATCCGCACCCCCGCATCCGCGTCTTCGCCCAGGACGGCGCCCACGGCCCCGTCCATCCCACGCAAGCGGAGCTGGCCGAACTCGCCGCCGCCCTGGCCCTCCCTCTGCCTGAGGTCCTTGATGCCGCCCGCACTGCCCAGGCGGCGCCGGCACCTTGAACCTGCCCCGGCACGCGGGCGCGTCAGGCGGCGGCGCGGGCCTTGGCCCAGGGATCAAGTGGATTGTGGCCTTTTCGTCTGATGGTCACGGTGGTGAGGGCTCGCTCGCCGATGGAGCGGCCGAACCGAATACTCAATTGACGGGCCGCTGGGGATGCGGCGCACCGCAGGATGTGAGTCCGCGTCTGTCAGTGCGTCGGTGGCGTCCCCCTGCTCAGGGTGCCGTCGCCGCGGCGGCCTGGTGCATCGGTTGTCGCTGGGCACCTGGGGTGTATGGAGTGGACTGGGAGGGTGACAGGGGCGGTTCGGCGTCACAGTGGGACTGCCGTGCAGGCCGTGCGGCGGGCGTGGGCGGGGCCGGGCCGTGAGCGGGATCTGGTGGTACAGGCCGGCAAGGCGGCGCTGGCGGCCTGCGTGGCCTGGGGGGTGGCGGGCTGGTGGCTGAAGGCTCCGATGGCGTTCGTCGCCCCGTGGATGGCGGTCGTGCTGGTGGAGTCGACGGTGTACCGGTCGATCGCGCACGGTCTGCAGCAGCTGGCCGCCATCGCGGTGGGAACGGTGGTGGCGACTGCCGTCGCGCTGGTCTTGGACAGCACGATGGCCACGATGGCCTTGGTTCTGCCAGCGGTACTGCTACTGGCGCAGTGGCAGCGCCTGGGAAGCCAGGGCATCTATGCAGCGACCGGGGCACTGTTCGTGCTGACCGGCGGTCAGGTCTCTGTCGTGTCCTCGGGTGCCCGGATCGCGGAGGCGGTTTTCGGGGCGCTGGTGGGCGTCGCGGTCAACGCCCTGATCCGGCCTCCGGTGTACTTGCGTGACACCCGCGCCGCCCTGGAGGAAGCCGCGTGTGAGGCGCAGGACATCCTGGACGCGGTGGCCGACGGAGTGGCGGACGGCGAGTGGGAAGGCCACGAGGCTGGGGAGTGGCACGAGCGTGCTCTGCGTCTGGGGCGCCTGGTCGACCAGGCGCGCTCGGCGGTCGGCTGGAGTAGGGAAAGTATGCGCATCAATCCGCGTGGGCGTGGCGGGCGTGCCGTGTCTGCGCCCGGCAAGGCGTACGACGACGCGCTGGCCGTGCTGGAGGACGTGGCCGTGCACACCGCCGGCGTGACCCGCACCGTGCTGGAGACCGCGGACCAGCACGGGGAGCTGGCCCGGCCAGGCGCGCAGATGACCGGCCCCTACGCGGACTTCTTGCGGCACACCGCGCGCGCCGTCGGCCTCTACGGCCAGTCCCGGTTCGCCGAAAGCGGTGGCGACGACTGCGCCGCGGAGGCGCTGCGTGAGGCCGTTGCGGGGCTTCGCGGCACGCTCGACGAACTCCAGCGACGGCTGCCCGCCGCCGTACAGGATGATCCCGGTGCGCTGGCGACGCATGGCACGCTGCTGGCCCAGGCCCGCCGCCTGGCCGATCAGCTCGTCCCGGACTGAGGGCGCCGCCGCCTCGTGCGCCGCAATGGCTGTCTCACAGCCAGCCGTTGCGGCGAAAGGACCGGTGCAGCAGGCCAGCGGCCGTCACCATCACGGTGATGGCGAGCGGGTATCCGTATGTCCAGCTCAGCTCCGGCATGTGGGCGAAGTTCATGCCGTAGATCCCCGCGACGAGGGTCGGGGTGGCCAGGATGGCGGCCCAGGAGGAGATGCGGCGCATGTCGTCGTTCTGCCAGGTCCCGACCCGTGCGAGGTGGGCGTCCAGGGCGGAGTTCAGCAGCTCGTCCAGTGAGCGCACCTCGGTGTCGGTGCGGTGCAGGTGATCGGCGACGTCGCGGAAGTACGGAAGAGCTTCCTCGGGCCATTCGGCGCGGGGGCCGGCGAAGTCCTGCACCACGGGGACCAGGGGCTGTACGGCGTCGCGGAACTCGACGACCTCGCGCTTGAGGGAGTAGATCCCTTCGGTCAGATCGTCACGGGCCGGGGAGAACACGCGCCGCTCCAGCGCGGTCAGATCGGCGCGGACCTGGACGGCGGCCTCGGTGTAGGAGTCAACTACCGTGTCCAGGACGGCGTGCAGCACGGCCACAGGCCCAAAGCGCAGCATCTGCGGATCCTCGTGCAGCCGCCGGGCCGCCTCGACGGTGGGGTCGGCCTTCCCGTGACGGACGGTCAGAGCGAAGCGCGGACCGGTGAAGACCATCACCTCGCCGGTCTCCACCTCACAGGTCTCCTCGACGTACCAGAGGGTCTTGAGGTTCACCGCGAGCACATCGCCGTACCGCTCCCGCTTGGGCCGCTGGTGTGCTTCGCCGGCGTCCTCCACCGCCAGTGGGTGCAAGCCGAGTTGTCCGGCCAGTGCTTCGAGGTCGCCCGGGCCCGGGTCGTCCAGGTGCACCCAGCAGAACTCCGTCTCTCCCAGCCGCTTGAGACTCTCCAGCACCGCCGCACAGCCGCCGTCGGCCTGTCGGCAGTCCACCTCTTCATGCTGTTCCTGCTCGTCCGACGGCTCACGGTAGATGTCACACCTCATGGTTCACGCCTGCACCGCCGCGGCGATTGCATGCCTGCCCCCAACGGCCGGGCGGCAGCCGGGCATAGCCTCTGCGCATTGATACGCACGCGTCCTTCACGAACACGGGCCTCTGGTCCGTCCAGCTCGGGCTACCCGAAGGAAAAAGTTGTGTCGTCAAGAGGAGCGTGTCGTGGTCTTCCTCGCCATCCTGCTGCCCCCGGGGATGATGTGCCTGGTACTGGCGCTCGGACGTTATGAGGAGTGGATGCTCAAACAGCCCGCGCGTCATGCCCACCGAAAGCGCCACCTCTCCCTCGTCCCGCACACAGGCTCCGAACTGGAACAGAGCCGCAACGAGCTCAAGAAGCGGGCCCCCGACGCCGCATGACCAGATGCCGGCGGCAGGCCGCATCCAGGGCGGGGCCGAGCGCGTGGCCTCCGCCTACCTCGCCGGGCAGTACCCCGTCGGTCTGTAGCGCGGCCCCGCACAGATGGCCGGCGCGGTGGCTTACCGGCTGCGAGGCCGGGAGTCGTCGGGCTGGTGGAGGTAGAGAGGATGCAGCCGGTTCCATTCCCGGCTCAGGTGCTCCTCGGCTTCACGCAGCACGCACTCGGCACTGCAATCCTGCGTCTGAGCATGCTCGGGTGCGCCGTTGAGACGGGCGGCGGGCCGAGACGAATCTGGGGCAGGGCGATGCCGCGGCAGGATGAGCGAGCGGCTGCGATGGCTCCACCGCGTTCGGGGAGTCGCCCACCAGCGCGCCAGCAGAACAACGGCGGTAACGGCTGCCCAAGGCCCACCTCCCGTCGACGTCCGCCCAGGTCGGGGTGGGGCGCGGACGTCGACGCGAGTCGACGGGAGGGGTCAGCCGGGCCAGGTTCCGGTCAGGCGGCGGGTGCCTGCGGCGCCCGCCCGGTCGACGGCGGCCTTGACGCCGGCGAAGATCGCTCCCTGCATGACTGCCGCCAGCATCGTCTCGCGCCAGGTGCGGTCCTCGTCAGTGGCATCAGGGGCGTCCTCGTCATGGCCGAGCTTCTTCCACGCCTGTTTGAACAGCCCGCCCGCGAGCACACCGCTGAGCGCACCGAGGGCCAGGCCGACCGGCTTGTAGGCGATTTTCGCTGCCTTCACGGCTACCTCCTGCCCCGGCGGCGCAGCAGCAGCCACGCGACGACCGCCACACTGCCGGCCACGATCAGCACGGTGCGGTTGTCCCTGGCCGCCTGGGCGCCCTGCTGGGCCTTGTCGCGGACCGGCTCCGGCGCCTTGTCCTGCCACACGTGACCGGCCTGATCCGCTTTAGCTTTCACCTGCTGTGCGGCCGCGGCGGCCTTGTCCCTGACCGGCTCGGGCAGCTTGTCCTGCACCAGGTGCGCGGCCTCGGCGGCCTTCACCTTGACCTGCCCGGTCAGCTCCGCGGCCTTGGCGCCCGCCTGCTCCGTCAACACGCCCGCCTGCTCCTTCAGTGCGGTCGCCTTCTCCTGCGCGCGGGCCTTGACGTCCGTCCTGGCGGCCAGTTCCTCCACCGTCTCCCCCAGCTCGTGGCGTGTCTGCTCGACCTGCTCCCGCAACTGCTCGGGGCTGGCGGCGGTGGGCTCGTCATGGGGCGGCTGGGTCATCGCTGTGCACTCTCCTTGATCTCAGCCACATCGGCCTTGACACTGTCGATGGTCTGCTCGGGTGCAGGCGGCGCGGCCTGGCTGACCTCCTTCTTGCCCGTCAAAGCCAGCACGGCCGTGACCACGCCGAGGACTGCGGTGACAATCAATGCCGCCGCCCAGACGGGGAGAGGAACGGCCAGCGCGGCAATCGCCGTGGCGATCAGGGCCTGCGCCGTCAGGAAGCCGGCCAGACCGGCCCCGCCGAACAGGCCGCCGCCCTTGCCGTACCGCTTGCCCTTCTCCTTCATTTCCGCCTGCACCAGCCGCATCTCGCCCCGCACCAGCTCCGTGAGCTGCTGAGAGGCGCGTTGGACCAGATCACCGACTGGCTCGGAGGAGCCGCTCGGGGGTCGGTAGGAATCCTGGGTACTCATGACAGATTGCCTCCTTTCGCAGCTGCCGCTGGTAGTAGCGCCCCAGATAGGGCGTCGCGTCCGCTTCGGGAGCGCACGTCCGTCCCGGGTACCCCGGTTGCGGGTGCCCCATCCAGCGGACCTGCGGCATTCGCTGTCCTTGTGCTGTCACCTCAGCAGGCGCGCTGTCAGGCGCGGAGCGCGGTGCACCAGGGCGGCCGCCGCCAGGCCGATGACCGCGCCGACGGCGACGTCGGAGGGGTAGTGGGCGCCGGTGTGCACCCGTTCGGTGGCCACCAGGACGGCCGGCACCGCACACACCGCTCCCGCCGACGGCCACACCGCTGCCGCCGCGGCGCTGAACGCCACACCTGCGGCGGTGTGCCCGGACGGAAACGAAGACGAGTCGGGCCGCTCATGGACCTCCTCGTGCGAGATCCACTCCTTCGGCGGCCGGCGCCGGCTCCACACCTGCTTGACCACACAATTCGACACCAGCTCCGCCACGGCCATGCTCGTCAGACCGGCCACCGCGGCCCTGCGCCCCCGCCGTCCCACAGTGGACATGGCCACGGCGGCACCCCACCACAGCTTGGTGTGCTCGGCGCTGTCCTCCACCGCGGGCAGAACCCGCCGTACGCAGGTGGACCGCCACCCCGCCACCCACCGCGTCAACCGGTGATCACCCTCACGGACATCCGCCAGCACTCTCATGACCTGCGCCTTCCCGACCCGAGCGGCACATAACGCGGCAGCGTGGGAACTACTTCATTCGAGGCGCTGTCGGTCTTCCTCGCTCCACTTACGGGTGTCACGGGGCGGGACATAGGGCTCTTCGTCCTCGGGCAGACCGCCCGCGACGGAGCGCTGGCGGGCCATCTCGGCGTCGAACTCCAGGCCCAGCAGGATCGCGATGTTGCTGATCCACAGCCACACCAGGAAGACGATCACGCCCGCCAGGGTGCCGTAGGTCTTGTTGTACGAGGCGAAGTTCGCCACGTAGAACGCGAACCCGGCCGAGGCGATCATCCAGATCAACAGCGCCAGGACACTGCCCGGGGTGACCCACTTGAAGCCGCGGCCCTTCACGTTCGGCGCCGCCCAGTACAGGATCGCGATCATGAGGGTGACCAGCACGACCAGCACCGGCCACTTCGCGATCGACCACACCGTCAGTGCCGTGTCCCCGATTCCCAGCGCCTGGCCCGCCTGGCGGGCCAGGCCGCCGGTGAACACCACGATCAGCGCGCTGACCACGGCCAGCACCAGCAGCACCACCGTCACGCCCACACGGACCGGCAGCACCTTCCACACCGGACGCCCTTCCGGCATGTCGTACACGGCGTTCGCGCTGCGGATGAACGCCGCGACGTAGCCGGAGGCCGACCACACCGCGACCAGCAGGCCCACGATCGCCACGATGGACCCGATACCGGCATTGCCCTGCAGCTGCTTCACGGCGTTGCTGATGACGTCGCGGGCCGCCCCGGGGGTGAGTTTCTGAACGTTGTCCAGCACCTGTTGCGTCGCCGACTGTCCAGCGATCCCCAGCAGCGAGACGAGGACCAGCAGCGCGGGGAAGAGGGCGAGCACCCCGTAGTAGGTCAGCGCCGCGGCCCGGTCGGCCAGCTCATCGTCCTTGAACTCCTTGACGGTGCCTTTCAGCGCAGCCCACCAGGAGCGCTTGGGCAGCTGCGTCGACTGCCAAAATCAGGCTCGCGACACGGCAGCACGGATTCTGTGATCAGTGCGAATGTTGTCGGCCAAGTGCCGGAAGTGCCTCGCTGATTCGGGATGCTGGCGGAGCGTCGCTGCGACTGCACTGGCCGCGTCTCCGGTCAGGGTAGACAACCACGGCGCGATTTTGCCCTGTGGCGTCCACTGGTCCCACCGAGCATCCCACTCGAACGCTCCGTTGCAGCATTCCTCGAGCAGTTCCAGCTCTCCTGCAGCTGCCGCCTGCTGTGCTATTTCGATCAGCCACATGATGGCGGCGTCTACCTCACCGCGCTCCGGCGACCTGTGGGTGCCCAGTAGTTCAGCCATCGCACGGACGATGTCCACCGCTCCGTGTGGGTTTGCCAGCAGCGCTGGCATTAGAGCGGCCGGAGGCACAGTGACCAAAAGGTCGCAGTACAGGGAAGCGTCACCGGTGTGAGCTGCAGCGAGGGCGACCAGTTCGTGGATGGCGGCAGTCGATCCCTCCGCAGCCGCTTCCTTGAGTGCTTCGGCATGCAGGATCGGCGGTTGAGCAGGCGTCTGGGTTTCTTGGGAGATCAGTTCGCGAAAGGCTTCGATTGTGGTGGGCCTGCGGGCAGGGTCTCTGTGGGTCGCTTCGCGGACTACCGCACGCCAAGGACCTGATGCGGGTACGAGGGGCACGTTCATCAGGGGCATCTCCCCTGTGATTGCCCAGCCGATGAGTTGACCGAGGCTGTAGATATCGGTCGCTGGTGTGACGCTGTGCGCATCGTCTGAAAGCTCAGGGGCGCCAAAACCGTCCGAACCAAGGAATGCGCCTAGCTTCGTGCGCTGCGGGTCGGTGGTTTGTCCTCGCGGTCGTCGAACGATGCCCCAGTCTGCGAGCGCCCAGCGACCGTCGAGTCGGAGCACGTTGGCCGGCTTGATGTCGCGGTGCACCCATCCCTGCTGGTGGGCGGGGGCGAGTACGGAGCAGATGGCTTCGATGAGGGCCGTGAGTGCAGGCAGTTCAGTCAATTCTTCTCGGCAGAGTGTTGCTGTGGTCTCTGCGAAGGGCATGACAAACCAGGTGTAACTGCGGTCGTAGTCCAAGATCGGGACGGCGTGAGGGTGGCCGTTGAGGATGAGGCCAATCTCGATCTCGCGTTTCATCCGGGCTATCTGCCGGCGGTGCGGATACTGACCCCGCAGTTGCTTAACGGCGACACTCACACCGGACTTCTTATGCCGTGCATGGAACACGTCCGCCTGCCCGCCATCGGGTATCGGGAGGCGATCTCGGGCGTAGTCCCTGCGGTCGCCACAACCACCGCGCAGTACCTGAGCCAGGTCGCCGACCAGTTCAGTGTGCCCCGCCTCTCTGATCTGTCTGACCAAGAGAGCTGAGTCGAAGGACACCGCCTTGTCCTCATCTCCTACCAATAGACCGTCTTCGTCTTCGACATCGGGGATCGACGTCGTCATGAACGGCTCGTAGTAGGCGCGCCGCACACGGTCCGCTTCTGGAGTCCGAAGCCTGCGGGTAATTTCAGTCTCGTCCCACAGATCAATTAGCAGACCGTGCTCACGCTCCTGCGTCTTCTTCCACGTGTCCCACCACTTCGACATCGGCCCGTCCATGCTTGAGGGGATGCACAGCACCCACGTCTGCACGGTGTGCCCACGCTGGGCGGCCTGCTTCATCAGCGACTGGAAAGACTCTTTGATCTGGGCTTGATGCGCGCTGCCTGAGGTAACTGGGCGGAAGTATTTAGCCTGCCAAACAGTGACCGCGCCGCCGAGGTCGCCGGCGAACGCGTCGACGCCCCAGTCGCCCGCGTTCGCCGCGACCATCCGAGCGTCCGGTGAAGTGGCAGAAGCGAGCGCCACGATCATCTTCTCGAACTCGTCCGGAGCGCCGCCCATGCCACCTGTACGGATTTGATGAGCGTCGAAGTTGATGGGCGGGACCCCAGCCGACGTCGTCATGTGATCTTGCACGGCACCCCCAAGGCCCATCACCCACCACGCGTAGCCCGTGCGGAATGTGCTCTTCGTATGACACAGAGTAAATGGCGACCGTAACGCCGTTCACCTCTATCGATCAAGAGGATCCAAGACACTCCGACCTCAGGTCCTGCCTCTGCGACAGGAGCGGCCGGATCTGATCCGGTGGCGGGGGCTCTCAGCCCGTCTCGTCGTCGATCAGCCCGTAAGGCGGCTGCGCCTCATCTCTGGTGAAACGGACGATCACCCGGTCCTCGATCAGGTCGGGTGGACTGTTGTCGGCAACGATGACCTGCGCCCCGTTCCCATGATGTGCCAGCCATTGTGTGAGGTGCCGATAGAAGTCGTCGGTACTAACGGCGTCCGCGATGAGCGTGTCGCGGCCGGTACCGTGTCCGAGGTTTTTTTGAGGGCTGTCGATCATGAGGAAGCCCGGGTGCGAGGCCCCGCTCTCGAAGGCTGTTTCGAAGACGGCCAGTTGCCATGCGAGGGTGATGAGCGTCCTGGCTCCTGAAGATGCCACCTGGTAAGGCTCACCACGCACAAAGGGAGTCAGGTCGTTCGCCACGCGGGCCTGGCTGAGTTTCGGGTAATGCCACTCAGCAAGGAGACGGCCAAACCGTGCGCTGATCTGACGGATTACCTCATTTCGGTCCTGAGTGGCGTCACCCAGCTGCGCAAGTTCCTCACGCAGTTGGGCCAGGTTCGCCTCTTGCCGGTTCACGAGTCCAGCCCGCTTGGCCAAGCCTTCTTGGAGTCTGGACGAGTTGTTGAGCTGATCGATCTGGCGCGTGGCTACCTCTTTGCGGCGATGCAACTCATCTCGGGCCACGAGGAAGGTGGAGACGGTTGGTGAGGTGGCTTCGTCGAGGGCTTTCGCCGCACGCTGTTCTTCCAAGCTGGCGGTCTGAGCCCGCTGCCTGGCAGAGGAGAGCGAGGCATCGAGTTCCTCGATGTACGTAGTGATCTCTTTGAGCCTGGCTTTCGTCGAACGGATCTCAGCCGCGACGTCCAGCTGCTCAGCTTGTGCACTGAGGTTGTTGTCGGCAGCGGCACCGAGGGTCAGATCCGGCGTCTGCGGCAAGTCGTGGTCACACATGCTGCAGTGCCCGTCGATGACCTGGGGCGGGACAGGCAACGGGTTCAAGCAGGCGGGACACGTGCGGACGCGGAGCGGGTCGAACAGCTGCCGCGCTTGAGCCAGCATGCCGAGTTTGAGGAGGTCATCGGCGTATTGGGCGCGCAGGGGAAGCATGCGTGCAAGCTGTGTTTCCCGGTCACGCAGAACGGCGGAGGCTGTGCGGGCCTCTTCTGCAGCGCGCCGGTGGGTCTGGCGCAACTCTTCGGCGAAGGTGGTGGCGGCGTGGGCTCGCTGGTCAAGCTCTTCAAGCTCTGCGGTGATCGACGCCAACTGGCGCTCGGCAACCAGGCGGGTCTGCGGGTCGGTGGCCGTTTCGCCGTCTTGTTCGGCGACAAAGACGGTGGCTGCGGCTAGCTCAGCCCGCGAACGGTTGAGGCGTCCCTCGAGCTGTTTGATGCGTGATCCGAGTTCTACGGCGCGGTCGTCGTGGACGCCGAAGACGACGTCGACGACCTGGCGCAGCTTGTGCTTGCGCGGGGGGCTGTTCTCGAAGAGGAAGTTCTTGTCAGCGACCCGTTCGTTGGGCAGGAAGGTCAGCCACATCAGGTCGCGGATGCTGAGCGGGTCGGTGCGTGATTCTGCGTCGGTTGGCGCTTCCCGCAGTTCTACGCCTTCCAGCTTGCAGTGGCTCAGCAGTAGAGAGGACAGGCTCTGGGCGTCGCCGGCGGGGGCGATGACCTTCTTTTCGATGGTGGAGAAGGAAGGCTGGTCCAGTCGTCCGCGGCGGACGAAGGCCACGGTGGAGGGCTCGCCTACGGCGCGTTCGATGATGTGGCTGTCGCCGGAGAGCTCGACTTCCAGCAATGCCGAGCGGACCTTGCGGAGGACTTCGGGGTGTCTGGGGTGGTTCTTGGCGCCGAGACCGTAGGCGACGAACTCCAGGACGGCTGTCTTGCCGGAGCTGAAGGCTCCCGAGATGACAGAGAGATCTTGGACTCGGCCCTCTGTGGTGAAGTCGATGTCGTAGTTGCGACCGATACCCACGAGGCGCAGACGTCGTACGCGGATGCCATGTGCTTCGGTCATCGGTCGTCCTCCGCGAAGGGCTGCTCAAGTGGCTGAAGTACCGTCCTGCCGCTGTCTACGGTTGCAAGAACGCTGGCGAGAGCTGCGGCGGGCCGGTTGTTGCCGTCGACACGCAGCCAGCCCGCGGTCTCCTTGCGCAGGCGGGCGTCACTGAGCCGGCGTAGCTTTCCGACGACCATTTCGGCTGCGGTGGTGAAGGATCTCGCGTAGGTCGTGGTGAGGTGAGCGCTCAAATCACGTCCGGCAGAGGTGATGCGGTAGACGAGTCCACCCTGCTCATTCGCGGCGGTGCAGCATCCGTAGGCCACCAGCAGGCTCAGGTCATGCTGAATGCGCTCACGGCGGCTGGTGAATCGCTGTCCCGAGGACGCGTAGGACAGCACCCGCGGGTCGAAGCCCGCGAGACGCAGCAGGGACGCCTCCCGGCTGTCCGGCTCCACCACCAGGAAGGGGTTCGCGGAGAGGAAGTCGTAGTAAGCGATGCGTTCCAGGTTCGCGCTGGGCGGCTTCTGGTTGGCCATGGCATTCATGAGAAGAAGGAGCTGTGCCAGCCGGAACTGGACCTCGTCCTCCGGCATGACTACCGGACGGTCGTCGTCCACGGCGACTCCTCATCGTCGGTCGGGGGCTCGTGCGGGAGCTGCTGGATGTGCGAATCGGTTTCGGAGTGCGCGGCGGCAACGGTGCGCCAGTGCTTGACCCAGCCGGCCTTCCGGTTGTCCACGAGCCGGTGAACCAGGCCCCAGGCGTGCGCTACCTCCAGCCTCAGCTGCTTGGGCAGCTGAGGGTGCTCCGTGCGGACGTCAGCCCAGACCAGACTGTGCAGCTTGCGCAGGCTGTCGTCAGCGCAGCACTCGTTGAAGCGGGTCTCCCACACGCCGTGGAGGGTCGCGTCGGTGGACACCAGAGCGTTGACCTCCGCCGGCACCCCCTTATGAGCGATCTCGCGCGCGACCAGGTCCGCATTGAAGAACTGGCGCTTAGCGCCATCGAGCTCAAGGTGGCCGGCCTCTCTCATCTGTCGGATGAAGAGGGCGTTGTCGAAAGCAGCCGCCTGCTCGACGTCCACCTCCAGGACGGAGCGACTTTCCTCGTCGGCGGGAGGCACTGCCGTGAACGGTTCGTAGTATGCGCGGCGCACATGATCAGCTTCTGGAGTCCGCAATCTGACCGTCAGCTGGGTTTCGTCCCACAAGTCGATGACCAGGTTGTGGTCACGTTCCTGGGTCCTCTTCCACTTGTCCCACCACTTCGTGGTCGGCCCATCCATGCTGGAAGGAATGCACAAGATCCACATCCTCACCGTGTGCCCGTGCTCGGATGCCTGCTTGATCACCGACTGGAAGGACTCCCTGATCGTTCTTTGGTGCGTGGCCGCTGTAACGGGGTGGAAGTACTTGGACTGCCAGACCGTGATGGAGCCACCCAAGTCACCAGCGAACGCATCGATACCCCAGTCACCCGGGTTGGCAGCGATCGTGCGGACCCCGGGCATGGTGGCATTCGCCAGTTCAATGATCATTTTCTCGAAGTCATCCCGGGCGCCACCCGCCCCACCCGTACGCATCTGATGAGCCACGAAACTGATCGGCGGCACACCAGCCGCCATCGCCACGTGATCTTTCACGGCACCCCCCAGCGCACGGCGCCCACCGCTCTCAGCCCGTGCTCTTTCCGTGACACAAAGTCAGGAGTGGCACCGTAACGCTGTTCTCCTCTATCGATCAAGGGGATGCCCAGTGGCTCTTTGGCATCTGACGGGCGCTTACCGCTCCACCCTCGGTCGGCACAGTTCGGTACACATCGCCTTGCGTGATGGGGTGCCGTGTGCCGTGGTCTACCACTCGCAGCGGTGGGGCAGTTGGCGAGCGGCCCGGATGAGGTCTTCCGTGCGCGGGTGGTACGGGACCTTGAACCAGTCCGGGGCGAGGACGACGGCCGGGGTGTTGCCGTAGTAGTGGGCGCCCCAGCCCGTATGCAGGGTCAGCCCCAGTCCATGGCGGGCGACGCGGGCGTCTGCTTCACCGAGCTCGCGCAGCGGGACGTCGTAGGGGTACCAGACGTAGGCCACCATGCGGTCGCCCATCCACCACGAGTCCTCGTGGTCCACCTTCAGCTTCCCGCCGAACGACGGCACGTCCGGGGTGAGGGAGCATTCGTCCCACCGGTGGCCGTCGAAGTCGCGCTCGGACTTGCCGAAGTTCGGGTGGCACTTCGGGAGCTTCCCGCGTGGCTTGCGGCGCTCCAGGTTGTCCTGGTGGATCAGATAGCAGGCCGCGCGGAACGTGCGGCCGTGGTAGCGGCTGTGATGCCGTGCTCCTTCTCCAGGATCGCCACCATCGCGTCGCGGATGTCGTGGTACGAGAACCGCTCCCGTTCCCGCCGTCTGCTCGATGCCATGTCCGCTCTCCTTCTCGCTGTCACCCGGTCAACGGCACAGGCGAGGCCTCGCATCGGAGGCAGCAGTGGTCATCACCCGATCAGCCGCGCCGGGCAGGCATCGCGGCGAAGGCGGACAAGCTGTTCTCGCAGGACCTGGGCGGCGGCACGGTCGCCGGTGTCCGCGGCGGTGACCGTCACCGCGAGCAGCAGACCGAGCGTGTCGACCACGACGTGCCGCTTGCGCCCGTGACCAGCTTGATCACCCAGCCGTGCCGGGTCTGGCCCCAGCCCGCGCGCGCAGCTCTTCGACGACTCCGACGCCCACGGCGGAGAGTGGGACAGCCAGAAGTGCTCCGAGTACGCCGGCGATGCTGGCGCCGGCGGCCACGGACAGCATCACGGTGGCCGGGTGCAGGGACACCGTGCGGCTCTGGATGGCCGGTTGCAGGAGGTTGCCCTCAACGGCCTGTACTACCAAGACGACAAGGAGCGCCCACAGCGTTTTGCACCTGAGCGCACCGCCCTGGCCCAGGCGGCAACTCGCCTGCACCGCAGCCGTGCGCGGCTGTTACGGCCGGGGCTGTGCGGATCGCTGCCGTCCTCGTGGCCGGAAGATCTGGCCTGGAGAGAGGTGGGCAATCGTTCCTGCGGTGAACTCGCCCCGCCAAACGGGTGACCCAGGTTGTGAAGCCGCCGCGGGGGCCCGCGGACGCGAGTTATCCACAGGTCCAAGCGCGATCGGCGGTCCCCTCGTACGCTGCTGCCCGAGTCGATCACACGGGGGTGCGCGGGATGCGATACGGCGTGGTGGTGGAGGAACTCGCGGTGGAGGTCATGGCGCAGCTGCCGGACGACCTGGCCCGCCAGGAGGTGATGGCGCTGGTGGAGGTCGCACGGATGGATCCGCGGGCCTGGCCCGATGTGCGCGACGTCGGCTCGGTGGAGGAGATCCGGGAGGCGAAGCGTCCGCGCCCGCGTGGACGAGGACCAGGACTACGGGTCACGCATCCCGAAGACGGCGACCTGGGCGGACGAGGACTGGCTCACCGCCCGGGGCTGACCGCGGCAAGTGAGGTCAGGTCAGGTCCAGTAGGCCCCTGCGCACGGCCTGCGACACCGCCGCCGCCCTGTTGTCGACCTTGAACTTGCGGTAGACGCGCACGAGATGCGTCTTGACGGTGGCCTCACTGAGGAACAGCGCCTCGGCGATGGCCCGGTTGCTGCGCCCCTCGGCCAGCAGCCGTACGACCTCGACCTCGCGCCCGCTCAACTCGTGCTCCGGGCTGAACTCCTGGCCGACGAGCTCCCCGACGATCTCCGGTGCCAGCCCCAGCGCCCCCGCGGCGGCCCCGCGCACCGCGCGGAACAGTTCCTCGGGCGGCCCCGCCTTGAGCACGTAGCCCCGGGCGCCCGCCTCCAACGCCCGCACCACATCGGCCCGTCCGGAATAGCTGGTCAGCATCACCACCGCCACGCCGGGTGCCGCGACGGCGAGCCGGCGCGTCGCCTCGATCCCGTCGATCCCGCCCCCCGGATTCCCGAACCGAAGGTCCATCAGGGCGATGTCGGGCAACATCCGGGCGACCAGCCGGACGGCTTCCTCACCGCTGCCGGCCTCGGCGATCACCTCGAGGTCGGGCTCGCCTTCCAGGAGCGCGCGCAGGCCGGCCCGTACGACGGCGTGGTCGTCCGCGACCAGGACACGGAGCGGCGGCACGATCGCGCCGGGCGGTTCTGTGGTCATCCGGCGGTCGCCGCGGGGACGGAGGCGGAGGGCACGGCAGTGGGCTGCGGCCGGGGCCGCGCGGAGACCGTGGCCCGGACGCGGGTGCCCCGGCCCGGCACTCCGCTGATGTCGAGGTCGCCGCCGAACTCGCGCAGCCGGGCACGGGCCGCCGGCAGTCCGAAGCCACGGCCCGGGCGACGCGCCGTGCGTGCGAAGGCCTCGGCCGGGTCGAACCCGACACCGTCGTCGCTGACTTCGAGGTCCACGTGGTCCGGCTGCCGGCTGAGGGTGACCCGCACGTTCACCGCGTGGGCGTGTTCGCGGACGTTCGCCAGCGTGCTCTGCGCGACGCGGAACAGGGTGGTGGCGGCGTGTTCGTCGAGGACGGGCTGGGGGTCGCCGACCGCCTGGAACCGTATCCGGGCCGCCGTACCGTCGGCCTCGGAGCGCGCGCACAGGACCCGCAGCGCGCCTTCGAGGCCGGTCTCGGCGACGGCTGACGGGGTGAGGTCCCCGATCATGCGGCGGGTCTCGGTGAGGTTGGTGCCCAGTCCGTCGGCGACCGCTCGCACGCGAGTACGGGCCACGTCTGGCCGGTCGTCCCAGTCGCGGTCGGCAGCCTGGAGCAGCATCAGCCCGCCGGCGAGTTCCTGGGCGAGGGTGTCGTGCAGATCGCGGGCGATCCGCGTCCGCTCCGCCAGCACACCCGCCCGGCGCTGCTGCCGGGCGACGAGGTCACGTGTGTCGCGCAGCTCCTCGACGAGACGCCGACGCGCCTCGGCGTCCCGTTGCTGGGCGCGGTAGAGGGCGACGGTGCCCCAGACGGCCGCCACGGGCACCAGCACCGTGTCGATCACGAACCGGCCGTCGACCCCGACCAGCGCCGTGACGAGGACAAGGGTGATCAGGGCGAGCGCGGCGGTCGCGGACCGGCGGCCGAGCACGCGCTGCGCGGCGCACGCCAACGGCAGGGCACACCACACGAAGGCGGAGACCAGCGCGGCCGGCACGACGAAGAGAAGGAGGCCCCACAGGGCGAGCAGCACCGGAATCCAGGCCGCCCGCCCCACCGCCCCGAGCCGGTCCCACAGCATCACCCCGCCCGTGTAGGTGAGCGCGAGCAACCCGCTGACAGTCGCGATGTACCAGCACAACTCGCTGTTGAGTCGCACGAGGTGCAGCAACGCGGACGCCACGATGACGAAGAACGCCAGATGCGACACGTGTTCCCGGGTGAACCGACCGCCGCGAACCGTCAGCGATGAACGGACGGGGACACGGTCGGACACGGCAGATCCCCTTGGGCAGACTGATCCAATCGGACAGAGCCCCGAGTCTAGCGACCGCCTGTATGACTTGTGTGAAGATGCAATGAAACAGAGGGGTCGGGAGAGGGACCAGCAGCCCCCTCCCGGCCCCTCCGCCTCTCGGCTACGCCCCGGGATGCAGTCCCAGCCAGCCGGGGGACGGGTCCCCCTTCACCTCACCGAAGTACAGCGCGAAGGTCTGCTTCCAGCGCTCGACCTCCGCACGGTCCGCCATGAAGCGGGGGAAGCCATCGAGGTTCGCGTTCGGGTACTTCCAGATGGGCTTGAGGCCACCGGCGGGGGTGACGTCCGTCCGTACCGACCAGCCGTTGAACGCGTTCTGCTGCTGGGCGGTGGAGAGCTGCCAGTTGAGGTAGAGCTTGGCTGCCGTGGTGTTGCGGCCCTGCTTGAGGATCGCCACCCGCTGGCCCCAGGCCATGAAGGGGTGGCCTTCGGCGACGGCCCACCGGGAGGCCGCCGTGGACGGCGCCACGAGCGAGCCCGAGCCGCCGACGCCGAGCGCCTTCTGTCCGCTGGAGACGGCCAGCCCGGGCGTGTACGTGCCACGCGCGAACTGGACGTCCTGGGCGGCGAACCTGGCGGCCCAGTCCCAGCCGTAGTGCTCGACGTACAGCTTGAAGAGGTAGAGGACGGCGTCGTCGTCGTTCGGGTAGGACGACGCGATCTGCCCCTTCCACTTCGGGTCGATCAGGTCGAGCGGGGACTTCGGAACGTCGGCGCCGACCGCGGCGACGTTGTACGAGTAGCTGAAGCCGATCACGGCGACGGCGGTCCAGGCGCCGTGCGGGTCCTTGAGAGCGTCGTACACCTTGGAGAAGCCCGCGGGCTTGTAGGACAGCAGGCGGCCCTGTCCCTTCCAGCGGGTGAAGTCCTGGAGGGTCTGGAGCTGGACGACGTCCGGGACGAGGGTGTCGGTCGCGAACTGGTTGTCGACGCGGACGTCGTGGAACTTGCTGGAGTCCACGACGACCTTGAGGTCGATCTCCGGGAAGCGGGCTGCGAAGCCGTTGCGGATGCCGTCGCCCTGGCTGTCGATGTCGCCGCCCGAGTAGATGACGAGCTTGCCGCCCTCCGCCAGGGCGGCCTGGTACAGCTCGTCGAGGGTCCGGGTCTCCTCGGCGCCCGCGGCCGGGTGGGATCCGGCGGACGAGGCCGCGGCCGCGGGGGTCCCGGTGGCACCGAGGGCGCCGACGCCGAGCGCCGCTCCGGCTCCGGTGGCGAGTACACGTCGCCGGCTGAGGAAACTGGACACTCTGCGCGCCTCTCGATGGGGTAGCTGTGCTGGGGATTCGAATCTGACACAGGCGAGAGGTTCCTCGCGTCGGCTGTTCGGAGGGTGCTGGAGAGCCGCCGGATGAATCCCCGTTCAACCGATCGGTTGAACGGGGTGGCCGGGGTGGCCGGGTGGTCAGACGGTCTGGAGCGCGGTGGGGACGAGGTCCTTGAGGGACGGATATCCGTCCACGGCCATGATCAGGTCCGCCTCGGCGAGCAGGGAGCGCAGGACGTGGACGATGCCGTCGGTGCCGCCGAGTGCGCAGCCGTAGGCGTACGGGCGGCCGATGCCGACCGCCGTCGCGCCCAGGGCGAGGGCTTTGACGATGTCGGCGCCGCTGCGGACACCGGAGTCGAAGAGGACCGGCAGACCGTCGGCGGCCTCGACGACGGCGGGCAGGGCGTTGAGGGCGGGAAGGCCGCCGTTGGCCTGCCGGCCGCCGTGGTTGGAGCAGTAGACGGCGTCCACCCCGGCGTCGCGGACGCGGCGCACGTCCTCGGGGTGGCAGATGCCCTTCACGATCAGCGGGAGGTCGGTCAGGGAGCGCAGCCAGCCCAGGTCTTCCCAGGTGAGCGGGTTGCCGAAGATCTGGGTCCAGTGGAGGATCGCTGCCTGCGGGTCCTCCTCGGGCGGCCGGCCGAGACCGGCCCGGAAGGCCGGGTCGCTGGTGTAGTTGGCCAGGCAGTGGCCGCGCAGCTGCGGGAAGTTCGCCGTCGCGAGGTCCCCGCGGGCGCCAGCCGGTGATCCAGGTGTCGAGGGTGACGACGATGCCCCGGTACCCGGCCCGCTCGGCACGGTCGACGAGGCTCTCGGCGATGCCGCGGTCGGTCGGGGTGTAAAGCTGGAAGAAGCCGGGGGTGTCCCCGAGTTCGCCCGCCACGTCCTCCAGAGGGTCGACGGAGAGCGTGGAGGCGACCATCGGAACGCCGGTACGGGCGGCGGCGCGTGCCGTGGCGAGGTCGCCGTGTCCGTCCTGGGCGCGCGGGACCGCGCCAGGCGCCTTACTCCGCTGCCGCACGGGGCGGAGGAGAAGCGCCGCCTCGCCGCACAGGTGCGGCAGGTAGAGCGGTGGGCCAAGGAGGTGCAGGCCACGCGGGAGCGGCTTGCTGCGGAGCAGGCGGAGCGGGACGCGCAGGCTGAGCAGGCGCGGGCGGCCGAGTGGGCGCGGATCCAGCAGGAGGTCGAGGAGCGGCAGGCGGTGGAGGATGACCGCCGCGACGACGGACTAGTGATGTCACAGCACGGACCGGAGGAAATCATCATGGGCGCGGGCAGGCGTCTGGTAACGGTGAAGCGGATGAACCCGAGCATCTGGCACGTGATGACGCGCGGAGCCGTCTATGTGGTGTCGAAGGAGGGCGGCGACGATTGGCCGTGGGGGCACTGTCAACTTTGACTGGGTGTCAGATGATCAAGAAGGAAAACCCCAGCCAGATCCTCCCTCCGGCAGGCCGATTCGGCGCTTCATTCGCGGAATCAGAGGTGAAGATTGCCAATCACCTTTGTGATCGTCTGACGGGGCGTCAAAGTTGACAGTGCCCCGGCAGGAACTTCAGCTCGCCGTCGTCGTCGACGGCGGTGACGTACTCGTGCTCCAGCTCGGAGAGGCAGGCGGCGATCTGGTCGCTGCGCCGGGAGGTCCAGCGGATCAGCTCGTGCGGCACCCCGGCAATCTCCATCACGGGCCGACGCCCGGCGGTGACGATGCGCGGCTCGGTCGCCAGCCCCAGCGCCTCGCAGACCTCAGCGGCCACGATCTCGTTGTAGAGCGCGGAGGCGGCCACGGTGTTCTCGTGCAAGGCCAGGGTGTGGATCGACCCCCACTTCCCGTTCAGACGCTGGCCCTTCACGGACAGAAGCAGATGGTCATGGAGCAAGGGCATGCCCGAGCGTGCCTCGTAGTGGCGGAAGCGCGCGGCGACCAACCCGCCGGGCGGCCGCACCCGGTAGATGCCGTCCTTGCCGTACCGGATCACCGCCACCTCGTCCTCGATCCACTCCAGCACCCGCTCGATCGCCCGCTCGTGCGCGGCCTCGATCACCCGCCGGGTCCCCTCATCCCCCAACGCCCACAACAGGTAGATCGTCGGCTGCGGCCGGAAGACGAAGTCGACACCCGTGACCGTCACCCGCCGTCCGAGAGCGCCGGCCTTGAACGCCTTCTTCGCCGACTCGCCCTTGGCGAGCAGGTCAGCCTCGACCGGTCCGCGTACGGATGCCGGCCCCGCTCGCCGAACAGCTTCCGCAACTGCGCCTCGGTGACCTCCTCACCCGGCGCCAGTCCGAGCACGGCCAAGCCGCGCCCAATCCATCGCCCGACCGGGACACCGGCTTGCTCCTGAGCCTCGCGCAGCGGCGTACGGGCCGGGCGCCGACCGTCACCGACAACGGTCTCGCGCAGGTAGTAGCGGTACATCTGACCGGCCCGGACGACCCTGATATCAACTGTCATGGAGACCACGCCACACGGCTCTGAACTGCGAGAAAAGGCCTATCTGCGGTACGTCCCGCCAGGCGGGAGCAGCGGCCGAACTTTCTTCTCAGGTGCCCGCCAGGCGGAAAGCGGCCCCGAGCCGGATGCGAATGTCATCGCCCTCCGGCAGCCCTCACATCACGAACCGGACGGTTGCGACGAACGCGTCCCCCACCGCCTGGTTGCAGGGCGGGACGATTGCCGGGGTGAGCCCGTTCCGGGTTGTGCAGCAGGACCAGTAGTGGGACGGTCTATCCGTCGGCGCCCCAACGGCGTCGCGCCCCTGTACGCCAGGCTGCGCCCCGACCCGGACACCGCGAGAGAAACCCGCCAGGGGAAGCGGCGCCGGGTCCCATGGAGCGGGCCAACAGTCCTGTCGCATTGCCACAGGTCAGGGGTCTGTAGCGCGACGTTTATCCGTTACCCACGTGCGCTGTCGGCTCACCCTCGCGGGCGGCTCGTCCAGTCTTTCAGCTCCTCCGCGACGTCCCGCACGTCCAGCCCGTCACGAGCGATCCGCTCGGCCAGGTCCGCCGCTTCCTTGGGGGTCACCGTCACCACGGCCCCGGACACCGTCAGGTACGACGCTGCCACGACCGCCCCGAACAGCTCGTTGGCGTACTCCAGTGCGGGGCACCGGACGAGCTGGTGCATGAGTGCTGCCGCCCGATGGTGCGGCTCGGCGTAGACGAGCGTGTCCATCACCTTGTCGGCGTGCCGAGCGACGGCGGCCTGAAGGGTGCCGAAGTCGGTCACGTCCGGGTCACCGGGCACGCTGCGGTGCGCGAGGTCCAGCAACCACGCCCGGTCGATGTGCAAGATCACGCGGCGGCCTGCCCGTGTGTCTCCTGGTCAGTGGGCGCGGGGTGGCCGAACTTCTCGGCGAAGTGAGGGCCCCACTCGTCGACGAAGTGCGCGGCCGTGTTGAGGAACCGGTGCCTTAGGTCATTGCCCTCGTCGGCGAGGACCTGGCGGGCGTAGTCGGTCACCTCCATGCCGACGGCGGCCGCGCGCTCCTCGATTCCGGCGTACACGTCTTCGTCCACCCGCACGTTGATCTGTTTCTTCGCCATGGGTCAAGCGTAGCGGCTCGTACGCACTGCTACACCAGGTTGGCGGGAAGCCGCCTGGGCGCAGGCTCCGCACCGCATTCCAGCCGGATCGGGCCTTGCCTGACCGCAAGGCATGGCCATGACCACGTCCGCCATCCGGCACAGGCTGAAAGGTCATGGTCAAAACGCTCGAACGGGCCGCCGTCGACGTGCCCGCCGACGCCCAGCAGTCTCTGGCGGCGTTCCTCGACCCCCGGTGTGATCGGCATCCGCGGATGCCCGACACCGTCCTAGGCCAGCCAGGCGGCCGCCGTTATCTAGTGCTTCTTTGCCTTTGGTACAGGTCAGCGCAGTCTGCTCAGGCATGTTTGGCAGATAGATGAGCGCAGTCGGGTAGTCGAGTCCATGCCGGGCCATCGCGTGGCGGTCAGGTGAGGAGGGCGCGGAAGGCACTGGCCAGGGTGGTGGCGAAGGTGAGGGCGGCGGGGTATGTGGCGCCGTCCATGCGGGCGAGCTTGCCCGAGCCGGCAGCAGCTAGGAGCGCAATGACGATCACGAGTGCGACCTGTGGAAGCGCCCTCCCACGAAACAAAGCGTTCTCGGCCCTGAGCGACAAGTGGTGTTGGATCCCGGGCTCTGGTCCACTTCTTGTGGTTGGGTGACACTCGGTCACGCCAATAGAACCCGTTTGCGTAGGAGTTCGAATCCTGCGCGGCCGAACATCTGGCGCTTGAGCATCTTGATCCTGCTGACATGGCCCTCCACGACGCCGGAGTTCCAGGGGAGGGTGAGGCCGGCGGTGACGGCGTCGAGGTCGCGCAGGAGGTGCTGAGCGAAGTGGCGGAGGCTGGGCAGTACGGCGGTGGCGCTGGCTGCTGCGATCCATTCGGGGAGTTGGTCGCCTTGCAGGTGAGTGAGCATGTGGGCGCAACCGCCCTAGTTGTATTGACCCGCAGCGTTGTTCACACGGCTGATGGGTGGCTTGCCTCCGAGTGCGGTGTGGCAGCGGTGGTGGTTGTAGGTGTGCAGGAAGTCT
>NZ_JBHXSG010000097.1:0-25260 GCF_042714835.1 Streptomyces sp. NPDC058678
CTTCAGAAGTGCGGGGCCCCCGTCGTCGTACGGGCCCGGACGGCCTCTAGCGCCCCAGCGCGGCCAGTTCCTTGGCCGCCTCCGTCAGATCCTTCGCCGTGTCGATGGCACGCCAATACGAACCCTGCGGAATCGGGAAGCCGGCCAACCGCCGCTCACGGGCGAGGTGGGGAAACGTCGTGCGCTCATGGTCGCCGCGTTCGGGCAGCAGCCCGGCGAACTCCGGTGAGAAGACGTAGACGCCCGCATTGATCTCGTACGTCGTCGGAGGGGACTCGATGAAGTCCGTCACGCGCCCGAAGCCGTCCGTCGCCACCGCGCCCCACGGGATGCGTGGGCGGGCCAGCGCGAGGGTCGCCACCGCGTCGCGCTCGGTGTGGAAGTCCGCCATGTCGCGCAGCGAGAAGCGGGTCCAGATGTCGCCGTTGGTGGCGTACCAGGCCCGGTCCGGGTGGGGGAGATGGGCGGCGGCGTACTTCAGGCCGCCGCCGCGGCCGAGCGGCTCCGTCTCGACGACCGTCGTGACGTTCACCGGGAGATCGGCGCTCTCCAGCCACTTCTGCAGGACGTCGGCGAGGTGGCCGCAGCTGACCACCACGTCCGTCACGCCCTCCTCCGCCAGCCAGACAAGCTGATGGCCGATGATCGGAGTCCCCGTGCCGGGGATCTCGACCATCGGCTTGGGCCGGTCGTCGGTGTAGGGACGCAGCCGGGAGCCCTGGCCGCCGGCCAGAATGACGGCTTGAGCAGGGCGGGACGCGGCGTTCGGATCGGTCATGACCGAACTGTACGTGGCGTCCCGCCCGCGGCCGGGGCCTGCAACCGTTCCTTAATCAGCCGTTACCACCATCCCCCCCGGTTGGTCCGCGATCAGCTGTACGCCGCCGCGACGCCCGTCGCGAAGGAGGTGTCACAGACCGGGCGGGCGTACGACTGCGCACGCGTGGGCCCGTACACACGGACCGCGGCACGGCCCAGGGCACGCGCGATGGAGACACAGTGCTTCGCCAGCGACGGACGGCCGTTGACCGCCTCCTGGAGGTGCGTGAGCGCGACGCCCGGGTTCTTCTCCTGGAGTTCGGTCAGGAGCTGGTCGCGCAACACGTCCTGCGGAGTACGGGCCGCGGGCGCCTTGGCGTCCGACAGCGTGGCGTCCGACGCGGTGAGCACCGAGTTCGAGGAATTCCCCGACCAGTTGACTCGGGTGACCGCGAGGGTCCCGGAGAGCACCAGGACGACGGGCAGTACGAGGGCGAGGGTGCGGCCGATCCGGCGGGCGGGGCCCTGGCCGCGTCGCGTCTGTTGGTTAGTGGAGTGCTTCACGCGTGTGAGGGTAGCGCGGGGTGATGATTTGGCGACATTTAGTCACCGGTTCGGGGGATGAACTGGTGACTTCTTCTGGGTGCCGCGTTGACGCACACTGCTCGAAATGGCCGGTTTGCCGGGGTGGTTGGCCACAGCGAAGAGGGCCCCGCAGCAGGCTGCGGGGCCCTCTTCGTCAACGCGGGTGAATTTGCCCGGGTCGGTCGCTCTTTCCGCCTCAGTCGGTGAGGCGCTCGCCCGTGGAGGTCGAGAACACGTGGATCTCGCCCGGCCGCGGCACGACGTGCAGCGTGGCGCCCTTGTCCGGGACCGCGCGGCCGCTGACGCGGACGACCAGGTCCTTGAGGTCGTCGTCGACCTTCGCGCTGCCGTAGACGTAACCGTCGGCGCCGAGCTCCTCGACGACGTTCACGGAGACCGCGAGACCGGCCGGGGCGTCCTCGGTGTCCTTCGACAGGGCCGAGGCGGCGGCGCCGTCGTGCTCGACGATGTCGAAGTGCTCGGGGCGGACGCCGACGGTGACCGTGCGGTCACCCTTGTCGGAGGCGGCCTTCAGGGCGTCACGGCTGACCGGGACGACGCTGTTGCCGAACTTCACGCCGCCGTCGGTGATCGGGACCTCGACGAGGTTCATCGCGGGAGAGCCGATGAAGCCGGCGACGAAGAGGTTGGCGGGCCGGTCGTACATGTTGCGCGGCGAGTCGACCTGCTGGAGCAGACCGTCCTTCAGCACGGCCACCCGGTCGCCCATCGTCATGGCCTCGACCTGGTCGTGGGTGACGTAGACGGTGGTGATGCCGAGGCGGCGCTGCAGCGACGCGATCTGCGTACGCGTGGACACACGGAGCTTGGCGTCCAGGTTGGACAGCGGCTCGTCCATGAGGAACACCTGCGGCTCACGCACGATGGCGCGACCCATGGCGACACGCTGACGCTGACCACCGGAGAGGGCCTTCGGCTTGCGGTCCAGGTACTCGGTGAGGTCGAGGATCTTCGCGGCCTCCTCGACCTTCTTCCGGATCTCCTGCTTGTTGACGCCGGCGATCTTGAGCGCGAAGCCCATGTTGTCGGCGACCGACATGTGCGGGTACAGCGCGTAGTTCTGGAACACCATGGCGATGTCCCGGTCCTTCGGCGGCAGGTGCGTGACGTCGCGGTCGCCGATGCGGATGGCGCCGCCGTTCACGTCCTCGAGCCCCGCGAGCATGCGGAGCGAGGTGGACTTGCCGCAACCGGACGGACCGACAAGGACGAGGAACTCGCCGTCCTCGATGTCGATCTCGAGAGCGTCGACGGCGGGCTTGGTGGAACCCGGGTAGATCCGGGTCGCCTTGTCGAACGAGACAGTGGCCATGGTGAAGGGCCCCCTTCTACCGGCAGGAACGTGCCGGACGATCCGTTGTAGGAAGGTGGTGAGCCGCCCCGGACCAGGTCCGGGGTGGTGTAGTCCACGCGTGTGAACTGGGTCAGGACGGTACCTGGCGTTAACGTCATCTGTCAGTACCCGGGCGAGTGTGAACTTCGCCGAAATTTTCGAGAGGGGCACCCTGTGGCCTGGGTACACTGCACGGGCACGTCATCACGTCACACGCGTGCAGGCCTCCTTAGCTCAGTTGGCCAGAGCAACGCACTTGTAATGCGTAGGTCGTCGGTTCGAATCCGACAGGGGGCTCTCGGCAAGGAAAAGCCCAGGTCAGTCGGTATCTGACCTGGGCTTCCTCATGCCCGCGTCCCGAGCTCCGTCAGTGCTCCGTCCGTCAGGCGGTACACCGTCCACTCGTCCTGGGGACGCGCGCCCAGTGCCTCGTAGAAGGCGATGGACGGGGTGTTCCAGTTCAGGACGGACCACTCCAGGCGCTCGTAGCCGCGCTCGACGCAGATCCGGGCCAGTTCGGTGAGCAGGGCCTTGCCGTGGCCGGCGCCTCGGGCGGTGGGGCGGACGTAGAGGTCCTCCAGGTAGATGCCGTGGACGCCGCGCCAGGTGGAGAAGTTCAGGAACCACAGGGCGAAGCCGACGGGCTCGCCGGTGGTGTCGTCGGTGGCGATGTGGGCGTAGGCGGCCGGGCGTTCGCCGAAGAGGGTCTCGTGGAGTTGTTCCGGGGTCGCCTTCGCCTCGTGCGGGGCCTTCTCGTACTCGGCCAGTTCGCGGACGAGGGTGTGGATGACCGGAATGTCGGCGGGAGTCGCGGTGCGGATCATGCCCGGAGGCTAGCTCCCGCCGTTCCTCAGGCGCCTGGCGATTTCCAGTTGCCGGGGCTCCGGCGGGCGGCCGTCCTCGACGTCCCAGAGCGCGTTCTGGAGGAGGCGGCCCAGTGTCCAGGCACGTGCGCGTGCGCGGTCCAGGCCGAGTACGTCGGTCATGGCGTCGAAGCGCCAGCGGATCTCGTCGGCGTCGAAGCGGTTGTCGAGGGCCGGCCAGAGTTCGAAGCCGGGGTCGCCGGCGAGCGGTTTGGGGTCGATGGCGAGCCAGGGGGCGCGGTCACAGGCGAGGACGTTCTCGTCGTGGAGGTCCCAGTGCAGAAGGCGGTCTCCGGGGTCGTCCACCACTTCGCGTACGGCGGCCGCGCAGTTGGTGACCAGGCGGCGGGTGTCCGGGTCCGGGATGCGGTCCAGGGCCGATCGGGTCCGGTCGAGCATGGCCTGGGCGATGTCGCCGAGGCGGCGTATGCCCTCGGGGGCGCGCACGGAGGTGAGGTGGGCCAGCAGATGGGCGATGACCAGGACGGCCTCGCGGGTGTCGCCCAGGTGGGACAGCATGCGGGTGGGGTCGAGGCGTTCGAGGAGCATGGTGCCGGTCGTCTCGTCGTGGTCGAGGAGCCGTACGGCCCGGTCGCCGTCCCAGACGCGCAGGGCGACGGGCTCGCCCTCGCTCTCCTCGTCGACGAGCTGCAGCTTCAGGACGGCCGGCGTGGCGTCCGAACGGACGACCGGCAGCACCAGTGCGGTGACTCCGTGCATCGGCCGTCCGTCGACGGTCAGTTCCCAGCGTTCCAGGAACTCGGCCGTCAGTTCCGGCAGACGGGCGATGAAAGCGCGGCCCGCCTCTCCGTTGAACTCCTCCTGCGATGCGGCCAGCGCCTCCGGAATGTCGATCACGTTTCCGGACCCTACTCGGGTGCGTGCATCGCCTCATGCGAATTGACCGGGGCGTCCACAGGGTGTGGACATACGTCCGCTGTGCCCCCGGCGCCTGTGTCCGGCTGATGGGGTGGCGGGGCGGCACCAGGTCACCCGGCCGAGGTGACTGCGGTTGTTCAGGCCACCGATTCCGGCACCGCCGCACCCTCCGGGACACTGCGTTTCGGGGGTTTCGCCGTCACCATCAGGCCTGCGATCAGGCCGGCCAGGAGCATGATGCCGGCGGCCCACCAGATGGCGACCGTGTAGCCGTGGACGACGGCTTCCCTGGCCGTCCGGGCCCGGTCGCCGGAACCGGCGAGGTGGGCGGTGACGTAGGCGGTGCTGCTGGTGGTGGCGATGGTGTTGAGGAGGGCCGTGCCGATGGAACCGCCGACCTGTTGTGAGGTGTTGAGGGTCGCCGAGGTGACACCGGAGTCCTGCGGGGCGACGCCCGCGGTGGCGGTGGAGAAGACCGGCATGAAGGTCAGGCCCATGCCGAGGCCCATGAGGATCAGGGCGGGGAGGATGTCGGTGACGTACTCGCTGTCCACCGTCATCCGGGTGAGGAGCACCATGCCGGACGAGGCGAGGAGCATGCCGGGGACCATGAGCATGCGGGGCGGTACGCGGTTGATGAGGCGGGCCGAGATCTGGGTGGAGCCGGTGATGATCGAGGCGGTGAGGGGGAGGAAGGCGAGGCCCGTCTGCACCGGGGAGTAGGCGAGGACGACCTGCAGGTAGTACGTCATGAAGAGGAACAGGCCGAACATGCCGACGACGGCGAGGCCCATGGTCAGAAAGCATCCGGCGCGGTTGCGGTCCTTGATGACGTGGAGGGGGAGCAGGGGCTTGGGGGCCCGGGTCTGCCACCACACGAACGTGGCGAGGAGGACGACGCCCGCCGCGAAGAGCCCGAGGACCAAGGGGTCGGTCCAGCCCCGGGGTTCGGCCTCGCTGAAGCCGTAGACGATCGCGAGCAGGCCGCCGCAGCCCAGGAGTACGCCGGGGATGTCGAGGCGGGCGCCGGTGTGGCCGGGGCGGTCGTGGAGGAGGACGAGGGCGCCGAAGACGGCGACGGCGGCGATGGGGACGTTGACGTAGAGGCACCAGCGCCAGTTCAGGTACTCGGTGAGCAGGCCGCCGACGATGAATCCGATGGCGGCGCCGCTGCCGGCGAGGGCGCCGTAGATCCCGAAGGCCTTCCCGCGTTCCCTGGGGTCGGTGAAGGTGGTGGTGAGCAGGGAGAGGGCGGAGGGGGCGAGTACGGCGGCGAAGACGCCCTGGAGGGCGCGGGCGCCGAAGAGCATGGCGGAGCCGGTGGCGGCGCCGCCGAGTGCGGAGGCGGCGGCGAAGCCGACGAGGCCGATGACGAAGGCGCGTTTGCGGCCGATCAGGTCGGCGATGCGGCCGCCGAGCAGGAGGAGGCCGCCGAAGGCGAGCGTGTAGGCGGTGATGACCCATTGCCGGTCACCGTCGGAGATGCCCAGGTCGTGCTGTGCGGAGGGGAGCGCGATGTTCACGATGGTCGCGTCGAGTACGACCATCAGCTGCGCGAGGGCGATGATCACCAGGCCCCACCAGCGGCGCGGGTCGGCCTCGGGAGCACCGGTAGGGGTGACGCTCACCTGGTCAGGAGACCATGGATCGGGGTCTGCCGCATCCGCGGACGTCATGGCTCCAGCACCACCTTTCCGGTCGTGGCTCGGGTCTCCAGGGCCCGGTGCGCGGCGGCTGCTTCGGCGAGGGGGAAGCGCTGTACGGCGGGGGTGAGGCGGCCCTCGGCGGCCTGGGTGAGGGCGCGCAGTTCGAGGGTGCGTACGGGGTTGGGGCCGCCGGCCTTCTGCATCATCGCGGGGCCGAGGACCTGCTCGGACACGCCCTCCACGAGGTAGGGCCCGCCGTCGTGGATGCCTTCTCCGGACCAGCCGAAGACGATGTGCCTGCCGCCGGGGCCGAGCAGGCCGACGGCCTCGCGGGCCACATCGCCGCCGACGCCGTCGAAGAGGACGGTCGCGGTACCTCCGCCCAGGTAGGCGCGGACCTTGTCCGGCCAGGACGGGTCCTTGTAGTCGACGGCGAGGTCGGCGCCGTTCGTCTGCACGCGGGCGACCTTGTCCGGGCCGCCGGCCAGACCGATGACGGTGGCGCCGGCGTGCTTGGCGTACTGGACGAGGAGGGTGCCGATGCCTCCTGCGGCGGCCGGGATCACGGCGACGGAGTCGGGGCCGAGCTCGGCGAACTGCAGGATCCCCATGGTCGTCCGGCCCGTGCCGATCATGGCGACGGCCTGGGCGAAGTCCAGGTTCGCGGGGATCTCGTGGACGCGTTCGACCTCGGTGACGGCGAGTTCGGCGTAACCGCCGGGGGCGAATCCCAGGTGGGCGACCACGCGCTTGCCGAGCCACAGGCCGGCGACGCCCTCGCCGAGGGCCTCGACGACGCCGGCGACCTCGCGGCCGGGGATCGTGGGCAGGCTGGGCAGCGCGGGGAGGGGTCCCTGCATGCCCTCGCGCAGGGCGGTGTCCAGGAGGTGGACCCCGGCCGCCGCCACGGCGATACGGACCTGGCCGGGGGCGGGCCGGGGGTCGTCGGTCTCCTCGTAGGTGAGGTGGTCGGCCGGGCCGAAGGCGTGCAGGCGGATGGCGTGCATGTGGGGTCCCCCATCGGTGATCGGTGATCGGTGATCGGTGATCGGTGATCGGTGGCTCGTGCTGTCCTGCTGTCGTGCCGTCGTGCTGTCGGCAGGGCCCCACTCTTCAACCTCAAGCATGCTTGAGGTCAAGGGTGTTCCGGCCGAGGGCGAGGGAGACGGCGGTCAGGGCGCTGTTGAAGGAGACCTCGGACAGGACGCCGGGGGCGGCGACCTGGTCGCCCGCCAGGTAGACGCCGTCGCCTCGGTGGACGGCGGGCCGGTCGCGCCAGCTCGTGCCCGGCAGGTCGACGGCGCCGGTACGGCCGTTCGCGACGGCCGCGCGGCGCCAGGTGACGCGCCCGCGCCAGCCCTCGAAGGCGAGGTCGAGGAGCTGCTCGGCGCGGGCGACGCCGTCGGCCTTCGTCTCGTGCGGGGCGATCGGGATCTGCCCCTGGACGAGCTGCTCGCCGGCGGGGGCGAGGGAGCGGTCCTGGGCGGTGAAGCGTTCGAGCCAGCCGGGGGAGTCGAGGTCGGAGACGGCGAAGGCGTCGCCGCGCCGGGTGCGTACGGCGAGGTCGACGAGAGTGGTACGGCCGCCGGTCCAGGTCAGGGAGTCGTCGCCGAGGAGTCGGCGGGCGGCGTCCAGGGAGGTGGCGACGACGACGGGCGTGTCGGTGGGGAGGGTGTCGATCCGGGAGGACGTCTCCATCCTGACTCCCAGATTCCAGGCCCGGGCGGCCATCCGGTCGATGACACTGGCCCAGCCGCCGCGCGGGTACTGGGCCTCGGGCGGGAGCTTGGTGGCGCGGCGCAGGCGTTCCTGCACGAAGGCCGCGGACAGGGAGCCGGGATCGTGGTGGAAGAGGGCGACGGCCGAGTAGTGCGCGGCGGCGCGGGCGCCCTCCTCACCGGCCAGTTCGGTCGCCCAGGTCATGAAGTCGACGTCGACGGGCGCCTGTCGGACGCCGGGGCGCAGCAGCTTGAGCATCGCGAATGGCGGCGTGCGGCGCAGTACGCCCTTGTGGCGCAACCGCAGCCGGGCCGCTTCCAGGGGCGGGATCGGCGCGAGCGGGCCGATGAGGTCGCGCTGCTTGAGCCAGGCCCAGTGCGGGCCGCCGCTGTAGAGGGCGTGCGGTCCCTCGTTCGTCCGGTACGGCCCCTCGGCGGTCCGCGCCCGCCCGCCGAGGGTGTGGTGGGCTTCGTGGACGGTCACCTTGGCGCCCGCCTCGGCGGCGGTGAGGGCGGCGGTGAGTCCGGCGAAGCCGCCGCCGATGACGGTGATGCGGTGCATGGTTCGGGTCTCCTTCGGTCGGTTCTGTGGATACGACCGATTCAGGGCCCCTGAATGTGACATCGCCGGTGTTTGCGCAGGTCGGGGGGATTGTCAGTGGCGGGGTGCAGCATGGGGGGCATGGCGAGGAGAGCGGTGGACGGGACGGGTCGGGCCGGCGGGACGGGGGTGAAGGCGGCGCGGCGCCCGGAGGTGCGGCTGCCTCCACTGGAGCCGTACGGCGGTGGAGGGCTGGAGCCGGACGGGGACTACGACGGGCTGGAGTTCGTGGCGGCGGACTTCGCCGGGCAGGACGGACGGGGCGCCCGCTTCATGGACTGCGCGCTGACGGGGTGCGCGCTGGACGAGACCCGGCTGCACCACGCCCGCTTCCTGGACTCGGTTCTCACCGGCATCCGGGGTGTGGGCACCGACCTGGCCGAGTCGACCCTGCGGGACGTCGAGCTGGTCGACGCCCGGCTCGGCGGCACGCAGATGCACGGAGCCGTCCTGGAGCGCGTCCTGATCCGCGGCGGCAAGATCGACTACCTGAACCTGCGCACGGCCCGCCTCAAGGACGTCGTCTTCCAGGGCTGTGTCCTGGTCGAGCCGGACTTCGGGGGAGCCCGGCTGGAGCGGGTCGAGTTCGTGGACTGCGAACTGAAGGGGGCGGATCTCACCGCGGCCACGCTGAAGGACGTCGACCTGCGCGGGGCCGCTTCGCTGGAGATCGCGCGGGGCGTGGACCGGTTGGCGGGGGCGGTGATCAGTCCGGCGCAACTGCTGGATCTGGCACCGGTGTTGGCGGCCGAGATGGGGGTCCGGGTGGAGGGGTGACGGGTGCCCCAGCCCGCCGTGGGGGGAGGGAGGAGGGGGACGAGGCGGTTCAGGCCCTGGGGAAGCGCGCCTGCAGGGTCCAGATCGCCGGGTTCTCGCCCAGGTCGTCGTGCAGGTCGATCAGGTCGGCGATCAGGTCGTGCAGGAAGTCCCGGGCCTCCTTGCGGAGTTCGGCGTGGGAGAAGCTCAGCGGGGGCTCCTCGGTCGGCATCCAGTCGGCCTCGATGTCCACCCAGCCGAAGCGGCGCTCGAAGAGCATGCGGTCGGTGGACTCGGTGAAGTCGAGTTCCGCGCGCTGCGGGCGGGCGGCGCGGGAGCCGGCCGGGTCGCGGTCGATCTGCTCGACGATGTCGCACAGGGCCCACGCGAAGTCGAGCACCGGCACCCATCCCCAGGCTGTGGACAGCTCCCGGTCCGCCTTGGTGTCGGCGAGGTAGACGTCCCCGCAGAACAGGTCGTGGCGCAGGGTGTGGACGTCCGCGCGGCGGTAGTCGGTCTGCGGGGGGTCAGGGAAGCGGTTGGAGAGGGCGTAGCCGATGTCGAGCACGTACGAGATGGTGCCACGCGCGTCCTCGTAGGATCACCGGCGTGTCCCGATCCGCACCCGTTGTCCCGGCCTGTACGTGCCTTCTTCTCGCCCTCGCCCTCACCCTGATCGCGTGCGGTGGCGGGGGAGCGCCGGGCGACCCGGGCGGGCGCGGTGCGGGCGACCCGTACTTCCCGAAGGCGGGCAACGGCGGATACGACGTCACGCACTACGACCTGGACCTCGCCTACGAGCCCGACACCGGCCACCTCACCGGCACGGCGACGATCAGCGCCCGCGCCACCCAGGACCTCTCCGCCTTCGACCTCGACCTCCAGTCGCTCGACGTCGGCGGGGTCACCGTGGACGGCGAGGACGCCCGCTGGGACCGCGCCGGGCAGGAGCTGACCGTGCGCCCGCGCGGAGGGCTCGGCGAGGACGAGGGCTTCCGCGTGACCGTCCGCTACTCCGGCACCCCCGTGACGATCACGGACCCCGACGGCTCCGAGGAGGGCTGGCTGCGCACCGCGGACGGGGCGCTCGCCCTCGGGGAGCCGACGGGTTCGATGGCGTGGTTCCCCGGCAACCACCACCCCTCGGACAAGGCGTCGTACGAGGTCACGGTGACCGTGCCGGAGGGGCTGCGGGCCGTGTCCAACGGCGAGCTGGTGGGGCAGCGGACCACCGGGGGCCGTACGGCGTTCACCTGGCGCACCGCCGAGCCCATGGCGAGCCACGCCGCCACGGTCGCCGTCGGTGACTACGACGTCCGCCGCTCCGCCACCGCCGACGGCCTGCCCGTGTACGTCGCCGTCGACCCGAGCCTGGCCGGGGCGAGCCGCAAGGTGCTGGACGGGCTCCCCGAGATCATGGAGTGGGCCACGGACACCTTCGGGCCGTACCCCTTCTCGTCCACCGGAGCGATCGTCGACCGCGACGGCGACGCCGGCTACGCCCTGGAGACCCAGAACCGGCCCGTCTTCCCCGGCGTCCCCAGCACCGCGCTCCTCGTCCACGAACTCGCCCACCAGTGGTACGGCAACTCGGTCACGCCGAAGACCTGGCAGGACATGTGGCTCAACGAGGGCTTCGCGACCTACGCGGAGTGGCTGTGGCAGGAGGAGCACGGCGGCGACAGCGCCCAGAAGACCTTCGACGCGCTGTACGACCACGGCGAGGAGACCCACGAGGACCTCTGGTCCTTCCCGCCCGCCGAGCCGACGAGTGCCGCGCACCTGTCCGACAGCCCCGTCTACGTGCGCGGCGCGATGGTCCTCCACCGGATCCGTCGGACGGTCGGTGACAGCGCCTTCCGCGCCCTGCTCCGCGGTTGGGCCGCCGCCCACCGGCACGGCAACGCGGACACGGCCGACTTCACGGCGTACGTGGAGAAGCAGGCGCCGGGCAAGGACGTCGACGCGATCTGGGCGGAGTGGCTGTACGGGGAGGGGAAGCCGGCGCCCGTCCAGGACTGAGGCCGGCCTGCGGCTCAGTCGGCGGAGTTCATGAAATCGAGCATCCGGCGGTCGACCTCCTCCGCGTGGTCGATCTGGGGTCCGTGGCCGGTGTCGGAGATGATCTCCGCCCGGGCGCCGGGGATCAGACGGGGGACGCGCTCCACCTGCCGTTCCGGGTGCACGAGCAGGCTGCGCCGGCCGAGCACCAGGTAGAGCGGGGTGCGGATGGTGGACAGTTCGTCCTCGGACAGGGGGAGGGGGGCGGGCCGGCGTATGCGGTAGGCGCGGACGGCGGTCCTGATCATCGTGCGCAGCTCCGGCACGATGAGAACCGGCTGCTCCAGCCAGGCCGCGAGGCGTGGGCGCAGTGCCTTGGGCGCGAAGGTCGCGAAGAGGCCGGCGAAGATCCAGACGAAGAAGCGCAGTCCCACCTTCTCCAGGCCGCCCGGGTCGAGCAGCGTGACCGAGGCGAGGCGGTCGGGCCTGCGGTGCGCCTGGTTCAGGGCGAGCCAGCCGCCGTAGGAGGAGCCGACGAGGTGGACGCGGTCGAGGCCGAGCCCGTCGAGGGTCTCGTCCAGCCACTGGGCGGCGTGTGCGGGCTGGTGGATGGGTTCGCGCTGCACGCTGCGTCCGGGGTCGCCCGGGGTGTCGATCGCGTAGACGGGGCGGTCGGCGCTGAGGTCGCGGGTGTTCGGGTACCACATGGCGGAGCAGGAGCCCGCTCCGTGGAGCAGGACGACGGGGGTGCGGGAGCGGGCCGCGGGGTCGGTGGGGCCGTAGCGGTAGACGTGGGTGGTGCCGAACGAGGTCTCCACGTCCTGTTCCGCGAGCGCGGGCGCCCCGAGTGCGTAGAGGGCGTCGCAGGCCGCGAAGTGGCGGTCGCGCCAGGCGTCGCTGACATAGCGGCCGACGTCGGGCCGGTTGCGGGCAGCGGTGTCGGCAGCGGTGTCGGGCACGGGGCACCTCCGGGGTCCGAGGGACTTTGTGATACGAACGTACCATGATGGTGGTACCGCTGTATCATCAACGGGCCCGGCAGGGCGTGTACCAGCAAGGACGACGAGCGGAGAAACGGCCGATGCCCAAGCGCGTGGACCATGCGGAACGGCGTACCGAGATCGCCGAGGCGCTCGTCCGGGTCGCCGGGCGGCGCGGGCTGCACGCCGTCGGGATGCGGGACGTGGCGGCCGAGGCGGGGGTGTCCCTCAGGCTGGTGCAGTACTACTTCGAGACCAAGGAGAAACTGCTGCTCTTCGGGCTGCGGCACTTGGCGGAGCGGTTCGGCGAGCGGGTCGCCGCCCGGCTGCGGGACGCCGGGGACAGCCCCGGACCGCGTGCGCGCATTGAGGCGTTGCTGTCGGCGGCGCTGCCGGTGGACGAGGAGAGCCGCACCTTCCACCACGTCTTCACCTCGTACGCCGTGCTCGCCGTGAGCGACCCAGCGCTCGCCGCCCAGCCCTTCATCAAGGACCCCGACGCCGCCGAGGACGCCGTGGCCGCGCTCCTCGGCGAGGCGCGGGAGGCGGGCCTGCTGCGGACCGGCGTGGACCCGCGGCCGACGGCGGCCGGGCTGCTCGCCATGTCCGCGGGGCTCGGCACGGGCATCCTGGTCGGGCAGCGCAGCGCGGAGTCGGCGGCCGAGGTGCTGGAACACCACCTGGACGGAATCTTCCAGAAGCGCGGCTAACCCAACTCGTCCAGCAGTCGCGCGAGCTGCGGCGGCCACACCGGCTCCGGGGCCTTCGCGAGCTCCGCACGGGTCCACCAGCGCCAGGCGAGGATGCCCTCCTCAACCCGTAGCGTGGTCAGGTCGGGACCGGTCGGGGGGCGGTGGGGGCCGTGGGTGACGTAGATGTGGTCGTGCTGGCGGACCGGGATGCCGGCGCGGCGGAAGTCGTGCTCCCAGGTGCACAGCAGGGGGCCCGGTTCGAGGTCCGTCCAGCCGGTCTCCTCGGCGAGTTCGCGCAGGGCGCCCTCGCGGAGGGTCTCACCGGGCTCCAGGCCGCCGCCGGGGAGCGCCCAGTGCTTGCCGACCTCGTCGTTGTCGTAGCGGAAGAGGAAGACCGAGCCGTCGGGGTCCAGTACGGCGATCCGGGCCGCGAGGCGCGGGAAGCGCAGCGGCTTGCGGGACGGCGCAGGGGCGGCCGGCCCTGCGGTCCGCGCGGTGGTCGATCACCTCGTAGCCGAGGGCCGTCCAGAAGGCGAGGCCCTTCGGGTTGGCGTCGAGGACCGCCAGGCGTACGGCGGTTCGGCCCGCGGCGCGGAACCGGTCCTCGACGAGCGAGGCCAACTGCCGCCCGTGCCCCCGGCGATGGGCGTCCGCCGCCACCATCAGGAAGCCGATCCACGGATCCGGGTCGGCCGGGTCGGGGTGCCGGCCGAGGGTGATCGCGATCCCGACCAGCCGCCCCTCGCTGCGGGCCAGCAGCACCTCCACCCCCGGATCCGCGGCCTCCTCGGCCAGCACGGCCGCCACCTGCTCCGGACGGATGTCGTCCGGGTCCGGGAAGTCACCGCTGAGCGCGTGGAAGTCACGGTTGGCGGCGTACAGCGCGGTGAGTTCGGTGAGCAGGGGGCCCGGGAGGTCGCGGTCGGGCGGGACGGGGAGGGTGGTGAGGATCACGCGGGCAACTTATCGGCCGGCCGGCGCCGGGGTGGCGGGAACGCCTAAGCCGTGGCGGGAACGCCGAAGCCCCCGGCCGTCACGACGGTCGGGGGCTTCGGCGGAGCTGCGGGTGACGTCGGATCAGACGTTCACACCGAAGTCCTGGGCGATGCCCACCAGGCCCGAGGCGTAACCCTGGCCGACCGCGCGGAACTTCCACTCGGCGCCGTTGCGGTAGAGCTCGCCGAAGACCATGGCCGTCTCGGTGGCCGCGTCCTCCGAGAGGTCGTAGCGGGCGATCTCGGCGCCGCCCGCCTCGTTCAGGATGCGGATGTAGGCGTTGCGGACCTGGCCGAAGTTCTGCGAGCGGTTCTCGGCGTCGTAGATCGAGACCGGGAAGACGATCTTCTCGATGTCGGCCGGGAGGCCGGCGAGGTTGACCTTGATCGCCTCGTCGTCGCCCGCGCCCTCACCGGTGCGGTTGTCACCGGTGTGGACGATGGTCTGGTCCGGGGTCTGCTTGTTGTTGAAGAACACGAAGTGGCCGTCCGAGTAGACCTTGCCCTGCGTGTTGACCGCGATCGCGGAGGCGTCGAGGTCGAAGTCCGTGCCGGTGGTGGTGCGGACGTCCCAGCCCAGGCCCACGGTGACGGCGGTCAGGCCCGGAGCCTCCTTGGTAAGCGAGACGTTGCCACCCTTGGACAGGCTTACAGCCATTGTTGGGAGTCCTTCCCTCGTTAGACATACGGCAGCATGAAGCTACAGCTACCGGTATCAACGCGGAGAGGGGTACGCGAGGTTCCAGCTCTCTTTACTTTCTTTACCGAGCCGTTTCCCTGCCGCGCCGATAATCGCGTGACGTGGACCGGACAGCTCGGGGAACATGGACGTCATGTCCGGTCCCCACGTCATCCGCGGCTCCGTCTCGCTCCCCGAGGCCGAGCTCATCTGGCGTTTCTCCCGGTCCTCCGGACCCGGCGGACAGCACGTCAACACCAGCGACACCCAGGTGGAGCTCCGCTTCGACCTCGCCCGCACCGAGGCACTGCCCGAGGTGTGGAAGCAGCGGGCCCTGGCCAAGCTGGCCGGGCGGCTCGTCGACGGCGTCGTCACCGTGCGCGCCTCCGAGCACCGCTCCCAGTGGCGCAACCGCGAGACCGCCGCCGTACGCCTGGCCGCTCTCCTCGCCGAGGCGACGGCCCCGCCGCCCAAGCCGCGCCGGCCCACCCGGATCCCCCGGGGCATCAACGAACGCCGGCTGCGGGAGAAGAAGCAGCGCTCGGACACCAAGCGGGGGAGAACCGGCCGCGACTGGGGATGACCCCGCGGGGCGTCGCTACGACAGCTCCAGCACCCCGACGATCTCCCCCTCGCTCGTCTCCCCGTTGGGACGGAAACCGAGCCCCAGGTAGAAGTTCTCCGGGCCGTGGGGACCGGTGTGCCAGGTGACGTACATCTCCTTGCCGCCCCGGCGGCGGATCTCGGCCGCCACCGACTCCACGGCGAACCGGCCGTAGCCGCGGCCCTGTTCCCCGGCGGCGATGTTCAGTCGCCACAGGCCGGAGCGGAAGAGGGTGCCGTCTTCCTTCCAGTCGATGGCGAAGAAGGCCATGAGGAAGCCGACGGACCGGTCGCCGTCGACGATCAGGCGGGGCCAGGCGACCTCGGCGGGGTGGACATACGCCTCGGCCAGGGACTGCATCACCGGGGACACCGCGAATTCCTGTTCCGGGCGGACCTTGATGCCGGTGGCGGCCTCGAAGTTGCCGGGTGTGATCTCCACGAGGCGCGGCGCGCGAGTCGTCGTCATGCCCGCACCCTAGGCATGCGGCCCAGGGCGAGGCGATCGGATTCCCGGCTCACCCCAACTGCCGGTACCGGCCCCGGAAATACGTCAGCGGGCCGCCGTCCGCGCTCGGTACCGCAGCGGTCAGGACCCGGCCGATCACCAGGACGTGGTCACCGGCCGGCACGCGCTGTTCCGTGCGGCACTCCAGGGTCGCCAGGGCGCCGCCCACCAGCGGAGCGCCGGACGCCTCGCCGCGGACGTACGGGATGTCCTCGAAGAGGAGGCGGTCGCTGATGCGCCCCTTCATGGCGAAGCGGCCTGCGATGTGCCGCTGGCTCTCGGAGAGCACCGACACCGCCCACCGGGGCTGTTCGTCGAGCAGGTCGTCCATGCGGGAGCCCTCGCGCAGGCTGACCAGCACCAGGGGCGGGTCGAGGGAGACCGACATGAACGCCGTCGCCGTCATGCCGACGTCCTCGCCGGTCGGCGCCTGCGGGTCGTCCGGGTCGAGTGACGCCTCCCGCGCGGTCACCAGGACCACGCCGGCGGCCAGCCGGGACAGGGCTGCTCGGAACTCGTCGTTGCTCACCCCCACAGCATGCCCGGCGGCGGGAGCGGCGAGGGTGGCGGACGGGACGAGGGGAGTGTTCGGCACGCCGGGAACGCTAGTCGCCGGTCCGTGCGCGCCGCATCGGGCCTTCGTCCCGGACCGGTCCTAGGACTCGCGGACGAGTTTCCGTGTGTACTGTCTGTGTCCCGTCCGTACGCTCTTCCCCTTCATCCAAAGTATGCGTTCAGTTAACGCACCGGGAAAACACAGAAACTCCACTCAATTGTTCATCTTTCGCTGTGACTTGAGTCACAAGAGGGACTAATTGTTGACCCTGTGTACCGAGTGGGCAGCGCGCTGTGATTCAGTGGCGGGGAAGCTGCCAGGACGATACGCCGATGAGAACCCTTGATTCGCTGCGAGGTCTCGGGGGGAGGGCGAGCATGGAGACCGAGTCGGAGCCTTACGTCCGCCTTGCGTCCCTGCGACAGCTGCACCAGGTCATGGCCGACATGAACACGGCCCGCAGTCTCGCGGACACACTGCAGACCGTGGCCGACGGCGTGGTCCACGCCCTCGGGTACGAGCTGGCGTGCGTGAACCTCGTACGCCCCGACGGTGACCTCGTCGTCGCCGCCTTCGCGGGCAACGCGGCCGCCGAGGCGCTGATCACCGGACGCGTCGGTTCCCGGGACTCCTGGGAGCGCCGGCTGGGCATGGGCGAACACTGGGGCGACCTGGTCTTCATACCGCACACCGAGGGCTGGGTCCTCGACGACGACGACGTCCCGCAGTGGTACACCGACGGGCCCGCGCCCCGCTTCGAGGACGAGTGGCACCCCTCCGACCGGCTCTTCGCTCCCATGTTCACGCCCGGCCCGCCCGGCGGCGTGAGCGGTGAGCTGATCGGCGTACTGTCCGTGGACCGGCCGCGCAACGGCCGCCGTCCGGGCGCGTGGGGGCGCGAAGCGCTCCAGATGTACGCCTTCCAGGCCGCCATCGCGATCAGCAACGCGCGTCTACGTGCCAATATGCAGCGCGCACTGGTCAGGCTCGAAAGAGAGCAGCAGGCCCTGCGCGCCAGCGAGGAAAGCTTCCGCCAGGCCTTCGAGTACGCCCCCTCCGGCATGGCCATCGCCGAGATGGGCGGCGACCAGCACGGCCGGATCCTGCGCACCAACGACGCCCTGTGCCGCCTGCTGGGCCGCCCCGCCTCCGCGATGCGCCGCTACTCCTTCTCCGACCTCGTCCACCCCGAGGACATAGGCACCCTGCTCCGCACCTCCGCCGAGGGCGGACGAGCGGAACTCCGGCTCGGCCGCCGCGACGGCACGTACATCTGGGTCCACCTGCGTAACTCCGTCGTCGCCGACGCGGCCGACGGTCCCCGGTTCCTCCTCACCCACGTCGAGGACATCGAGGAGCGCAAGCGCCGCGAACTGCAGCTCGCCCACCGCGCCTCGCACGACGCGCTCACCGGCCTGCCGAACTCCGCCGAGCTGCGCTCCCGGCTCGCCTCCCGCCTGTGTCGGCGTGCCGACCACGCGAGCGCCCTGGAGCCGGTGGACGCCGCGTACAGCCACCCCGTCTTCGACACGGGCGGCCACGGCTTCGACTTCCGGCCGGGCACCGAGTCGTACGACAACTACGACCACCACGTGCACACCGTCGCCCCTGAGGGTGAACACGACGACGGCACCAAGGGGCTCGCGGTCCTCTTCTGCGACCTGGACGGCTTCAAGTCGATCAACGACCGGTTCGGGCACAACTCCGGTGACGCGGTCCTCATCGAGGTCGCCCGGCGGCTGTCCCGAGGCGTCCGCGACGGCGACACCGTGGCCCGCCTCGGCGGCGACGAGTTCGTCGTGCTGGCCGACGGGCTCGGCCGGGCCGACGCCCAGGACCTCGCCGTACGCCTGCGCAACGAGATCATCCAGCCCATCCGGGTCGACGGACGGGCCATGCGGGTCGGCGCCAGCTTCGGCATCGGCTGGGCGCATTGCGGGATGACGGCGGACGAGGTGTTGAAGTCGGCCGACGAGCGGATGTACGTCGAGAAACGATCGCGTCCCAAACAACACAGACGCGCGGGATGATTGCCAGGTCAGCGAGCTGATGCGATCCGAGTCACCCGTTTAGGCCATCAGGAGCGGGTAGGCTCGCCCTTCTCACCACACCAATCGCATCCGCACCGCACCTGTTGAGGAGACCAAGGGATGACGGCCGGCAACAACGGCGCGAGCACGCCCGAGGACGACGACCCGTTCGGCTATCTCTACGCCGACGGGCAGGCAAACGGCGCCCAGCCGCCCTCTGGTGGCGGTGGCTACGGCTACCCGGGCTCCGTCAACCGGGTGCGGGCGGTCGGTCAGCGTCAGTACGGCCAGCAGGCCCCCGCCGCCGCGACCGCACCGTACGGCCAGGCTCCGCAGCAGGGCGCCCAGGGCCGGCCGAGTACCCACTACGCGGCGCCCGAGACCTTCCCGGGCGGCGCCCCCACCACCCAGCACCCGCAGCCGTCCTACGGCGGTGGCGGCGGCCGGCGTGGTCCCAACACCAAGGGACTGCTGATCGGCGCGATCGCGGTCGTCGCCGCGGTCGTCATCGGCATCGGGGTGGCGATGATGGGCGGCGACGGGGAGAAGAACGAGGCCGGCAACGAGGCGTCGACCTCGCCGACGACTTCGCAGAGCAGCGAGCCGAGCGCGTCGTCCTCGCAGTCGGCGGCCGCCGGCGAGCTCCCGAAGACCGACGCCAAGGCACTGCGTCTGGAGGGCGGCACGAGCCTCGCCTCCGACGTGAAGGGCGCCCAGGCCGAGGGTGGCTTGTACGTGCAGGGCTTCAACCAGGTCGGCGCCAAGGTCACCTGGACCGTCAACGGCATCGAGAAGGCCGGCACCTACCGGCTCTACGTCCGTTACGACATCCCCGGTGTCGATGCCAACGCGACGCTGACGGTCAACGGCAAGGCCAACACGCAGCCGCTGAACATGAAGAACTTCGCCAAGCAGCCCAAGGGCGACTGGGAGAAGGGCTGGCAGACCACCTGGGGTCAGGTCACCCTGAGCAAGGGCACCAACACGATCGAGCTCTCGTGCCAGCAGGGCAACCAGTGCGACGCCTACCTCGATCAGTTCTCCGTGACGGAGAACGTCGATCAGTAGGGTTCACGCCGCGCTGACCTCCCCCGTCACCGTCACCCGCCCCAACAGCTCCTCATAGGCCCCCCGGTCGAACTCCCCCGCCACCGGCGCCAGCACCGTCGCCGCCGACAGGGCGACCGCGCGGGCCAGCCGGTCCGGCCAGGGGAGTTGTTCGACCAGGCCCGACAGCAGGCCCGCGACCGCCGAGTCGCCCGCGCCGGTCGGGTTGCCGTGCACGCGGGCGGGCGGGGTGGCGCGCCAGCGGCCCTCCGGGGTGACGGCGAGCAGGCCCTCGGGGCCCAGAGAAGCGACCACGGACCGGGCGCCGCGTCGGCGGACGTCCTGCGTGGCGCGCAACGGCTCGTGGGAGCCGGTCAGCTCGGCCAGCTCGTCGGCGTTGGGCTTCACGATGTCGGGGCGGGCGGCGACTCCGCGCCGCAGGGCCTCCCCGCTGGTGTCGAGGAGGACGGGGACACCGGCCGCCTTCGCGGTCCGGACGAGCCCCGCGTACGCCCCCACCGGCACACCCGGCGGCAGGCTGCCGCACAGGGCCACCGCGGACGCCGACGGGACGAGATCCTCGTACGCGTCCTGGAAGGCGGACCACTCGGCCGGCGTGACCGTCGGCCCGGGCTCGTTGAGCTGGGTCGTGTCGCCGGTCCCTTCGTCCACGACGGCGATCGTGCGGCGGGTGGCGCCGGCGACCGGGACGAAGGCGTTCGTCACGCCCGGCACCGCGGTGAGTCCGTCCTGTACGACCTGTCCGGTCGCGCCGCCCGCGAAGCCCGTGACCGTCACCTCGTGGCCGAGGGCCGCCAGGACCCGGGCCACGTTCACCCCCTTGCCGCCCGGCCGTTCGGTCAGGGCCGTGACCCGGTGGGAGGCGTGCGGGCGCAGGGAGCCCACGCGATAGGTGATGTCGAGAGCGGTGTTCAGCGTGACCGTGAGGATCACCTGCCTCGACCTCCCCCGAGGAAACCGCAGAACGCGCTTGCTGTCTGTCTGTCCGGAGGGCCGATCATGCCAAACGGACGACGGTCCTCCCAGTTTGACAGGACAACCGCCGCCCCCAACAGACGGACAGATCACCCCAGTTGGGGATCGACCACCCATTCACCCCGGCGCATCACGCCCTTGAGCTCGAAGTCGGCGTCCAGGAGGACCAGGTCGGCGTCCTTGCCGGGCTCCAGGGAGCCGACGGTGTCGTCCATGCCGAGCAGGCGGGCCGGGTTGGCCGAGAGGGCGGCGACGGCGTCCTCGACGTGCAGCCCGTCGATCGTCACCGCCCGCTTGAACGCGCGGTCCAGCGTGAGGGTGGAGCCCGCGATCGAGTCGCCCTCCACCAGGCGGGCCACGCCGTCGGTCACCTCCACCTCCAGCGGGCCGAGCATGTAGCGCCCGTCGCCGAAGCCGGCCGCGTCCATCGCGTCCGTGATGAACGCCACCCGCTTCGCGCCCGCGTGACGGAACGCGAGCTGGAGGGAGGCCGGGTGCAGGTGCGTGCCGTCGTTGATGAGCTCGACGGTGATCCGCTCGTCCTCCAGCAGGGCGGCGATCGGGCCGGGGGTGCGGTGGCCGAGGGCCGGCATCGCGTTGAAGAGGTGGGTGGCGACCGTGGCGCCCGCCTCGATGGCCTCCACCGTCTGCTCGTACGTCGCGTCCGTGTGCCCGATGGCCGCGATCACGCCGTGCTCGGCGAGCAGCCGTACGGAGTCGATGCCGCCGGGCAGCTCGGTGGCGAGAGTCACCATCTTCGCCGTGCCCCGCGCCGCGTCGATCAGCTTGCGGACCTCCGCCGGGTCCGGGTCGCGCAGCAGCTCCTCGGAGTGGGCGCCCTTGCGGCACGGCGAGATGAACGGCCCTTCGAAGTGGATCCCGGCGATCTCTCCCTGCTCGGCCAGCTCGGACAGCAGTCCGGCCCGCTGGGCCAGGAAGTCCATGTCACCGGTGACGGTGGAGGCGACGAGGGTCGTGGTGCCGTGCAGACGGTGGGTGTGGATGCCCTTGAGGATCTCGTCGACCGTCCCGGAGGTGAAGGAGGCTCCGCCGCCGCCGTGGTTGTGGATGTCGACGAAGCCGGGGATCAGCCAGTGGCCGCGTACGTCGATCACCTGGGCGTTCTCCGGGGCAGTGCCGGCGATGCGGGTGCCCTCGACGACCAGGCGGCCGTCCTCGACGGTTCCGGTGGGCAGTACCACCCGGGCGCCGGTGAGTACCTGAGGGCGCGTGGTGGCTGGTCGCGCAGTTCCCCGCGCCCCTGGGGGTGTGGCCATCAGGGGGTTACCTCCGTACGGTCGGTCGATTCGAGGAGGTCCCAGGCCAGCAGCCCGGCACCGAGGCATCCGGCCGTGTCCCCCAGGGCCGCGGGGACGATCGACGGCAGTTTCTGGAAGGTGACCCGCTGCCGTACGGCATCCCGCAACGGTGTGAACAAGGTTTCCCCCGCCTCGGCGAGCCCGCCACCGATGATGAGCGTGCGCGGGTCCAGCAGGGTGAGTGCGGTGACCAGGCCGTCGGCCAGGGCGTCCACGGCGTCCTGCCACACCCGTACGGCGCTCGGGTCGCCGGACGCGACGGCCTTCGCGCAGTCGGCCGCGTCCGCCCCGGGGTCCCCGGTGGCCGCCGCCCAGGCCTCGCTCACCGCCGCCGCGGACGCGTACCGCTCCAGGCAGCCGCGCTGCCCGCACGGACACGGGGTCCCGCCGGGCCGTACGACGATGTGGCCGATCTCGCCCGCGAAGCCGTGGGCGCCCGACTCCACCCGGCCACCGATGCCGATGGCGCCCGCGATGCCGGTGCCGAGGGGGACGAACAGGAAACGGTCGGCCCCCTTGCCCGCGCCGATCCGGCCCTCCGCGAGGCCGCCGGTGCGGACGTCGTGGCCGAGGGCGACCGGAACACCCAGCTTTTCGCCGAGCAGCTCGCGCAGGGGTACGTCACGCCAGCCCAGGTTGGCCGAGTACGCGGCGATGCCCCGGTCCTCGTCCACGATGCCGGGGACGGCGACGCCGGCGGCGGCCGCGGGCTCGCCGAAGTGCTCGATGCCGTACACGCGCAGCTCGGCGGCGAAGTCGAGGATGCCCTCGACCACCGCGTCCGGCCCGCGCTCGCGCCCGGTGGCGCGCCGGGCCTGGTGCAGCAGTTCGCCGTTTGCCCCTGTCAGGGCGGCCTTCATCCCGGTGCCGCCCACATCGAGGGCGATGACGTGTCTCACGGGGACAGTCTGACCCGTGGACCCTCAAGAGGTCTAGTCCACTCGCGTGGTGTAGACCTTATGGAGCTAATATGTATGACCTTTCGAGAGTTTCGATGATCAACGATGTTGGAGCGATGGCAGTGCAGCGGGGTAGGGCGGGAACGATCGCGGCGGTGTCCGCACTGGGCCTGACGGCGGTCCTGGGCGGCTGCGGCCTCACCGGCGACTCCGGCGAGGTGACCCTGAGGCTGGTCGCCGCCGACTACGGCGACAGCACGGCCAACAGCTCCCAGAAGTACTGGGACGCCCTGGTCAAGGAGTACGAGTCGACGCACGACGGCGTGAAGGTCGACGTGACCGTCCACTCCTGGAACGACGTCGACCGCAAGGTCAAGGAACTGGTCGACGCCGGCAAGGCGCCCGACATGGCGCAGATCGGCGCGTACGCCGACTACGCGGACGCGGACCAGCTCTACAAGGCCGACGACCTGGTCTCCATCCCGGTCCAGGCCGACTGGATCTCCCAGCTGTCCAACGCGGGTGAGGTCAACGGCGTCCAGTACGGCCTGCCGTTCGCCGCCTCCACCCGGCTGCTCTTCTACAACAAGACCCTCTTCACCGAGGCCGGTCTCACCCCGCCGACGACCTGGGACGAGCTCGCCGCGGACGCCCAGGCGCTCAAGGCGGAGGGCGTGAAGTACCCGTACGCGCTGCCCCTCGGGCCGGAGGAGGCGCAGGCCGAGACCATGCAGTGGCTGCTCGGCGGTGGCGGCGGTTACACCGACACGCTCGGCACGTACAGCATCGACTCCTCGGAGAACGTCGACACCTTCACCTGGCTCAAGGACGAACTCGTCGGCAAGGGGCTGACCGGTCCGGTCGCGCCCGGGAAGCTCGACCGGGCCGGCGCGTTCGCCGCGTTCGCGAACGGGGACGTCGGCATGCTCAACGGGCACCCCTCGCTGATGAAGATGGCCGAGAAGAAGGGCGTGAGGTTCGGCATGGTGCCGATGCCCGGCGAGGACGGCCAGAACAAGATCTCCATGGGCGTCGCCGACTGGATGACCGCCTTCAAGAAGAACGGGCACGCCGAGCAGATCGGCGACTTCCTCGACTTCGTGTACAGCGAGAAGAACGTCCTCGCCTTCTCCCGGGAGTACGACCTGCTCCCGGTCACCAACTCCGCGTCCGAGGTCATGAGCGCGGCGAAGCAGGACGCCGACCTCAAGCCGTTCCTCGACGAGCTGCCGCTGTCCGAGACGTATCCGGTGGGGGAGACGTCCTGGGCGCAGGTAAGCGCGGCCGTGAAGAAGAACATCGGGCAGGCCGTGGCGTCGGGCGGGAGCCCGTCCGCCGTGCTGAGCCGGCTCCAGACGACGGCCGCCCAGGCGCAGACCGCGCGGTAGCCCAGCGCGCAGTAGCCCACACCGCGCGGTAGTCGACTGTCAGTGCCGGCGGCTAGCGTGCCGGGCATGGACGAGGAGCAGCGGCTGGACCGCCGGGAGCGGGAGATCCTCGCGCTGGAACGGCGTGGCTTCAGCGGGCCCGGCGTGAAGGAGCGGGCGATACGCGAGGAGCTGGGGCTGGCGCCGGTGCGTTACTACCAGCTGCTGAACGCGCTGCTGGACGACGAGCGGGCGCTGGCCTTCGACCCGGTGACGGTGAACCGCCTGCGGCGGGTACGGGACGCGCGGCGGGCCGAGCGGTAGGAGCGCCGCCTCTTCGACCCGGTACCAGGGCTCGGTCGGAGAACAGTGGCCCTCGAACTCCGCCTTCCGGGCGGGCCGCGGGGGGCCGAGCCCTCAGGGGTGCCGTGAGCGCTGAGCCCTTCGTGGATAAGGTCGAGGCATGGGCAGCCACACGGAATCCACGGACCCGAACGTCACTGACCCTCTGCCGACGCCGGCGACCCCGGCAGGGCGGGACGGGCTCGACGCCCTCCTCGCCCGACCGGGCCGCGCGGTGATCGCGCTCGACTTCGACGGGACGCTCGCGCCGATCGTCGCGGATCCCGAGCAGGCCCGGGCGCATCCCGAGGCGGTCCGGGTGCTGGCCGCGCTCGCTCCGAAGGTCGCCGCCGTCGCCGTGGTCACCGGGCGTCCGGCCGCGGTGGCCGTTCGGCACGGCGGCTTCGCCGGGGTGCCCGGTCTCGAACACCTCGTCGTCCTCGGGCATTACGGCGCCGAACGCTGGGACGCCCGTACCGGGACCGTCAGCGCACCCGCCCCGCACCCCGGTGTCGCCGCCGTCCGGGCCGAGTTGCCGGGGGTGCTCGACGAGGCCGGTGTCCGGGAGGGGGCGTGGATCGAGGAGAAGGGGCGCGCGGTCGCCGTACACACTCGCAGGGCCGCCGATCCGCAGGCCGCCTTCGAGGCCCTCCGCACCCCCCTCACCGAGCTGGCCGCCCGCCACGGCCTGATCGTCGAACCCGGTCGGCTCGTCCTCGAGCTCCGCCCGCCCGGCATGGACAAGGGCGTCGCCCTCCTGGAGTACGTCCGGGAGACCGACGCCACGTCGGTGCTCTACGCCGGCGACGACCTCGGCGACCTCCCCGCCTTCGCCGCCGTCGACAAACTCCGCTCCGACGGCACACCGGGCCTGCTGGTCTGCAGCGGCAGCGACGAGGTCACCGAGCTGCGGGAGCGGGCGGATGCGGTCGTCGACGGCCCGGAAGGGGTCGTACGACTACTGCGGGCCCTCGCGGCGCGGATCGGACAGCCCTAGTGACCTGAGTCAGAGATTCGTCGGCAGTAGGCGGCTACTTTGTCGAGGATCTCGTCAGCGGTCTTCGTCCAGACGAAGGGTTTCGGAT
>NZ_JBHXSG010000098.1:0-25097 GCF_042714835.1 Streptomyces sp. NPDC058678
CGCCACCCCCCCCGCTGGCCCCGACCCCGCCCGGAATATGCCGGTTACCGAGCCCGCCAGGAATCAGCCGGGTCCCGAGCCCGCCAGGAGCCAGCCGGGTCCCGAGCCCGCCAGGAGCCAGCCGGGCCCCGAGCCCGCCAAGGACCAGCCCGGCCCGCCCCCGCCGCGGACCAGCCCGGCGGTGTGCCCGCTGGGAACCCACGCGCCGATGGGCCCCGCGACGCCCCCGGGCCCGTCCGGCGCGCCGACGAAACCCCCGTTGAAGGAGACTCATGAACACCCGTGAACTCGACGAACTGGCCCAGCAGTTGCGCGTCGACAGCGTACGCGCCTCGGCCGCCGCGGGCTCCGGGCACCCGACCTCGTCGATGTCCGCCGCGGACCTGATGGCCGTACTCCTCGCCAACCACTTCCGCTACGACTTCGACCGCCCCGCCCACCCCGGCAACGACCGCTTCGTCCTGTCCAAGGGACACGCCTCGCCGCTGCTGTACTCCGCCTACAAGGCGGTCGGCGCCGTCGACGACGAGGAACTGCTGACGTTCCGCGAGCTCGGCAGCCGGCTCGAAGGGCATCCGACGCCGCGGCGGCTGCCGTGGGTCGAGACGGCCACCGGCTCGCTCGGGCAGGGGCTGCCGGTCGGCGTGGGGATCGCGCTGTCCGGCAAGCGCCTCGACCGCACCGGCTACCGGGTGTGGGTGCTGTGCGGGGACAGCGAGATGGCCGAGGGCTCGGTGTGGGAGGCCGCCGAGCACGCGGGGCACGAACACCTCGACAACCTCATCGCGATCATCGACGTCAACCGGCTCGGCCAGCGCGGCCCGACCCGGCACGGCCACGACCTCGACGCCTACGCGCGCCGCTTCCAGGCCTTCGGCTGGCACACCGTCGAGGTGGACGGCCACGACGTCGACGCCGTCGACCGGGCGTACGGCGAGGCCGTCTCCACCAAGGGGCAGCCGACGGCGATCCTCGCCCGCACCCTCAAGGGCAAGGGTGTCGAGTCCGTCCAGGACCGAGAGGGTCTGCACGGAAAGCCGCTGCCCGAGGCCGACGAGGCGATCGCCGAGCTCGGCGGCGTCCGCGACATCCGCGTCGAGGTGCACGAGCCGCCGGCCGCCCGCATGCTGCACGCCGTACGCACCGGACACCTGGAACTGCCGCGCTGGGACAAGGGCGGCGAGGACGTGGCCACCCGCAACGCCTTCGGGCAGGCCATGGCGGCGCTCGGCACCGGACGTGGTGACGTGGTCGTTCTCGACGGCGAGGTCGGCGACTCCACGCGCGCGGAGTTCTTCGCCAAGGAGCACCCCGACCGCTACTTCGAGTGCTACATCGCCGAACAGCAGATGGTCGCCGCCGCCGTCGGACTCGCCGCGCGTGGCTGGGTGCCGTACGCCTCCACCTTCGCCGCCTTCCTGACCCGGGCGTACGACTTCATCCGCATGGCGTCCATCAGCGGCTCCGGCATCAACCTGGTCGGCTCGCACGCGGGTGTCGCGATCGGCCAGGACGGGCCCAGCCAGATGGGTCTGGAGGACCTGGCGATGATGCGGGCGATCCACGGCTCGACCGTGCTGTACCCGTGCGACGCCAACCAGACCGCGCACCTGGTCGCCGAGATGGCCGGCCTGGAGGGCGTCCGCTATCTGCGGACCTCACGCGGCGAGAGCCCGGTGATCTACGGGCCCGACGAGAGGTTCCCGATCGGCGGCAGCAAGGTGCTGCGCTCCTCCGAGCAGGACCGGATGACGATCGTCGCGGCGGGCGTCACCGTGCCCGAGGCGCTGGCCGCCGCCGACGCGCTGGAGGGGGAGGGCATCCGGGTCCGGGTGATCGACCTGTACTCGGTCAAGCCCGTCGACCGGCTCACCCTGCGCCAGGCGGCCGAGGAGACCGGCTGTCTGCTGACCGTGGAGGACCACCACGAGGAGGGCGGTATCGGCGACGCCGTGCTCGACGCCTTCCTCGACGGGCGGCCCGTACCGAGGCTGGTGCGCCTCGCCGTCCGTACGATGCCCGGTTCGGGGTCCCCCGACGAGCAGCTGCACGCCGCGGGCATCGACGCCGAGTCGATCGCGGCGGCCGGGAAGCTGCTGGTGGAGGAGGCGGTCGTGCGGTGAGCGGCGACGGACCACGCACTGTCCGGGCGGGGCGGCGCACCGTGGAGGTGCACCGCCCGGACAAGGTGCTCTTCCCCGGGGACGGCGGCGCGAAGGAGTACACCAAGAGCGATCTCGTCGACTACTACCGCTCGGTCGCGCCCTTCATGCTGCCGCACCTGCGCGGCCGCCCGCTGATGCTGGAGCGGCACCCGGACGGCATCGACGGACCCCGGTTCATGCAGAAGAACACCCCGGAGAACTACCCGGAGTGGATCACGCGGGCGGAGCTGGCCAAGGAGGGCGGCACCGTCTGCCACACCGTGTGCGACGACACCGCCACCCTGCTCTACCTCGCCGACCAGGCCGCCCTCACCGTGCACCGCTGGCTGTCGCGCGTCGGACGCGTCGACCGGCCCGACCGGATGGTCTTCGACCTGGACCCGTACGGGGACGCGGAAGATTCCGGGGATGCCGGGAACGCCGGAGGCCCGTTCGCGGCGGTGCGCGAGGCGGCCGTGCTGCTGGGGGAGCTGCTCGACGAGCTGAAACTGCCCTCGGTGCTGATGACCACCGGCTCGCGCGGACTGCACGTGATCGTGCCGGTCGACGGGCAGCACGACTTCGACGAGGTGCGGGCCTTCGCCCGGGACGTCGCCGACACCCTCGTCGCCGGCCATCCCGACCGGCTGACCACCGCGGCCCGCAAGAAGGACCGCGGTGAGCGGCTCTACCTCGACGTGCAGCGCAACGCCTACGCACAGACCGCGGTCGCGCCCTACACCGTCCGCGCCAAGCCGGGCGCGCCCGTCGCGACCCCCCTCGCCTGGAGCCAGCTCGACGACCCGGGCCTCGACGCCCGCCGCTGGACCATCGGCGACGCCGTCGACCAGGCCCGCACGAACCCGTGGGCCGGTGTGATGACCCGGGGGAGGGCGCTCGGCCGTGCCGTGCGTCGGCTGAGCGCATTGCGTGGCTGACGCACGTACCACCTCTGAGCAGGCACGACGCGCCCCCTCTCGGACGCATGCCCGCCCGCAGGTTTGGCCAACGGCCGAGCGGCCACCCGAAGTCAGAGGTGGCCATGTCGAACACAAAGAGCACTTCAGAATCACAGGGTTCACAGAATTCCCGCAGAAGCGAAGAAAAGGACACGGAGCGCAACATGGCGGAAGACCGGCCGAACCCCATGGAGGTGCTGCGCCAGGCGCGCACCCAGCTGGCGGAACTCACCGGGATGGCCGCCGAGAACGTCTCGTCCTTCGAGCAGACGGAGGACGGCTGGTCGCTGGAGATCGAGGTTCTCGAGCTCTCCCGCGTGCCCGACACGATGAGCCTGATGGCGAGCTACCAGGTCGACCTCGACCCGCAGGGGCAGCTCACCGGCTACCGGCGCGTGCGCCGCTACGAGCGCGGGCGGGCCGACGCACACAGGCAGGGCGGCCGCTAGCCGCCCACCCAGCCCAGTACCCGTTTACCAATCCACAGACAAGGAGGCGCGGTCGACATGACCGTTGTCCCGGCCCAGCAGAGCGGCGGCGGAGGCGGCAGCAGTGGCCTCTACGACGTTCTGGAGCTAGTCCTCGACAGGGGTCTCGTCATCGACGCGTTCGTACGGGTCTCCCTGGTCGGCATCGAGATCCTGAAGATCGACGTACGTGTCGTCGTGGCCAGCGTCGACACCTACCTGCGCTTCGCCGAGGCGTGCAACCGGCTCGACCTCGAGGCAGGCCCGCGCAAGAGCCCCGGCCTGCCCGACATGGTCGGCGAGATCACCGAGTCCGGCGCGCGCGGCAAGTCCAAGGGAGCGCTGTCCGGCGCGGCGGAGACCGTCTCCGGCGCCTTCAAGCAGGCCCGTGAGGAAGGCGAGACCGAGTCCAGGCCGCGTCCCCGCAAGTCGACGGCATCGCGCAGGAAGGAGGAAGAGGAGTGAGCACGTACGTCTACGGCATCACGGCCGCGTCTCATCCTTCGCTGCCCGAGGGCATGGGGGGCGTCGGCGATCCGCCGCGTCCCGTGCGCATCCTGAAGGCGGGCGAGCTGGCGGCGGTCGTCAGCGACGCGCCCGAGGGACTGCGCCCCAAGCGCAGGGACCTGCTCGCCCACCAGAACGTCCTGAGCGAGTCCGGCGCGGCCGGCTGCGTCCTGCCCATGCGGTTCGGCAGTCTCGCCCCCGACGACGACTCCGTCACCGGAGTGCTCAGCGAACGCGCCGACCACTACCAGGAACGGCTGCGCACCCTGGACGGCAAGGTCGAGTACAACGTCAAGGCCATCCACAACGAGGAGGCCGTGCTGCACCGGGTGATGTCCGAGAACCCGGAGGTGCGCGCCCTGACCGAGGCCAACCGGCAGACAGGCGGCGGCAGCTACGAGCAGAGGCTCCACCTCGGTGAGATGGTGGTGGCCGCGGTCAAGGCCCGGGAGTCCGAGGACGCGACCGACGTGCAGCACACGCTGGAACCGGTCGCCGAGGCCGTGAGCGTGGGCCCCGAGTCCAGCGGCTGGCTCGCCAACCTCTCGTTCCTGGTGGACCGCGACGAGGCCGCGTCCTTCCTGACCGCGGTGGATCAGGTCCGCAAGGGCCATCCGCACCTCGAACTGCGCGTCAACGGCCCGCTGCCGCCGTACAGCTTCGTCGAGCCCGGCCCCGCCGAACCCGCGGGCACCACCCTGGGCGCGGACCACGCGGAACACGCGGAGGAGTGAGGCGGCCGTGGGACTCATCGGAGAGGTGCTGCTGCTGCCGTTCGCACCCGTGCGTGGCAGCGGCTGGGTCCTGAGACAGGTACTGAGCGAGGCGGAACGCCTCTACTACGACCCGGCTACGGTCCGGGCCGAACTCGGCCAACTCGAAGAACTGCTCGAGGCGGGCGAGATCGACGAGGAGGAGTTCGACCGCAGAGAGGACGAACTCCTCGACCGACTGGAGATCGGCCTTCGCGGTGGCGCGGGGACCGGGGACGGGACGGCACGATGAACCGAGTAGGACTGGGCCTCGCGATAGGGGCCGGGTACGTCCTCGGGCGCACCAAGAAGGCGAAAATGGCGTTCGCGGTCGGCACCCTCGTGGCCGGCAAGCGGATGCACCTGAACCCGAAGGCGCTCGCCGACCTGGCGTCTCAGCAACTGCGGAACAACCCGCAGTTCAAGGAAATAGGCGACCAGCTGCGCGAGGACCTGCGCGGCGTCGGCAAGGCGGCCTCCGGTGCCATGGTGGAACGGCAGATCGACTCGATCGCCGACCGCCTGCACGGCCGTACCTCCCAGGTCCGCGACCAGCTCGCGGGCGTGGTGCCGGATCCCTCGGACCTCGGCTCCAAGGGCGACTCGGAGGACGAGGAGCCGGAGGAGGAGTACGAGGAGCCGGAGGCCGAAGAGGAGGAGCCCGAGGCGGAGGACGAGGAGCCTGAGGCCGAGGCGGAGGACGAGGAGCCTGAGGCCGAGGCGGAGGACGAGGAGCCTGAGGCCGAGGCGGAGGGCGAGGAACCCGAGGCCGAAGAAGCGGATGAGGCCGAAGACGCCGACGATTCCGACGAGGCTGACGATTCCGACGAGGACTCCGAGCCGCGCCGCAGGCCGACGGCGAAGAAGGCCGCCAAGAAGGCCCCGGCGAAGAAGGCCCCGGCGAAGAAGACGGCTGAGAAGGCCCCTGCGAAGAAGGCTCCCGCCAAGAAGACGGGCGCGAAGAAGACGACCGCGACCAGGGGTGCCGCCCGCGGCGCCCGGACCCGCGCGTCGAAGGGTGGTGCTGAGCGATGACCGACACTCTGGGAACGGCGCGGGGCGTCACCGACAAGGCGAAGGACCAGGCGACGAGCAACCCGCTGACCGACGTGGCCAAGAGCGAGGCCGTCGACCGGCTCAAGGCCGAGGCGCAGGAGTACCTCGCCGCCCAGGCCCAGCGCCTGCTGGTCGGCGCCGGCCGCAAACTCGGCGAGACCACGGTCAAGCTGAACGACATCGCCGAGGGCAAGAGCCCCGGCTTCGCCAAGCTCGCCCTCGACGGCGGCCGCAAACTCGCCGAGGGCAAGGGCCCGCTGCGGTCCGCGCTGGAGCTCGGCGCCTCGCGCGCCAAGGACAGCGTGGTCGGCGCGTTCAAGAACCTCGGCGGCAAGGGCAAGGGCAAGAAGAAGGGCGGGGGCGGCCAGAAGCCGATCGTCATCATCGAGTTCATCGACGTCGGCGTCCCGCTGCGCACCGCCTACGACCAGTGGACCCAGTACAAGGACTTCAGCACCTTCGCCAAGGGTGTCAAGAGCGCGAACCGCGACGACGACACGCACTCCGACTGGCAGCTGAAGGTCTTCTGGTCCAGCCGCAGCTGGAAGGCCCACACCACCGAACAGCTGCCCGACGACCGGATCGCCTGGAACTCGGAGGGCGCCAAGGGCACCACCAGGGGTGTCGTCTCCTTCCACCGCCTCGCCGACAACCTCACCCGCGTCCTGCTGGTCATCGAGTACTACCCCTCGGGCTTCTTCGAGAAGACCGGCAACATCTGGCGCGCCCAGGGCCGCCGGGCCCGGCTCGACCTGAAGAACTACGCCCGCCACATCACCCTCAAGGGCGAGGCGGAGGACAGCTGGCGCGGCGAGATCCGCGACGGCGAGGTCGTGCAGAGCCACGAGGACGCCGTGGCCGAGGAGGAGGAAGAGACGGCCAAGGACACCTCCGAGGAGGAGGAGTCGGCCAAGGACGCCTCCGAGGAAGAGGGCGAGGAGGCGTACGAGGACGAGGAAGAAGGTCCGTACGCCGAGGAAGAGACCGAGGGCGAGCCCGAGGAGGACGAAGAAGAGGAGAAGGGCGAGTACGACGAGGAGGAGGAGCCGGAGGAGGATGAGGAGCCGGCGGCCGAGGACGAGGACGAGGTCGCGGAAGAGGACGACTACGAGTACGCGGACGCGGACGGTGGGAAGCGCCGATGACGACGCCCAGCCGGCTGCCCGAACCCTACGGCCAGAGCAGCGGCGCCAATCTCGCGGACATCCTGGAACGCGTCCTCGACAAGGGCATCGTCATCGCGGGTGACATCCGCATCAACCTGCTCGACATCGAACTCCTCACCATCAAACTGCGCCTCATCGTCGCCTCCGTCGACAAGGCCAAGGAGATGGGCATCGACTGGTGGGAGGACGACCCCGCGTTGTCCTCCGGCGCCCGTCGCAAGGAACTCGCCCGGGAGAACGCCGAGTTGCGCGAGCGACTGGCCCAACTGGAGTCCGCCGACGGCCAGGAGGCACCATGACCGGACTGCGGTACGTCTACGCCGTCTGCCGCCCCTTCGGTACCCCGCTGCAGGCCCAGCTGACGGGCGTGGCCGGTGACCCGCCCAGACTGCTGCACCACCACGGTCTGGCCGCCGTGGTCAGCCATGTGCCGGAGCGGGACTTCGCCGAAGGACCGCTCCACAAACATCTCGAGGACCTGGACTGGCTGACCGCGACCGCCCGCGCCCACCAGGGCGTGATCGACGCGCTCACCGTCGTCACCACCCCGCTGCCGCTGCGCCTGGGAACCGTCTTCCGGGACGACAGCGGGGTCCGCGTGATGATGGAGGAGCGCGAGGACGCCTTCCGGCGCACCCTCGACCGGCTGCACGGGCGGGTGGAGTGGGGCGTCAAGGTGTACGTCGAGTCGGAAACAGCGGGAAACGCGGCGAACGGGGAAACCGGGGAAACCGGGGAGAACGGGACGCCGGAAAAGCCCGCATCGGGACGGGACTATCTGCGTCAGCGGCGTATGGCGGTGCGCACGAACGAGAACCGGTGGCAGCAGGCGGAGGCCTTCGCGAACCGGCTGCACGAAACGCTTTCCGCGCACGCCGAGGATTCCCGTCTGCACGCCCCGCAGAACCCCGCCCTTTCCGGTGTCTCCGGACAGAACGTGCTCAATGCGGCCTATCTCGTGTCGCGCACCGAATCCGAGGAATTCGTGGAACTCGTGGACCGTACGAAAGGTGAGGTACCGGGAATGCGCGTCGAACTCACCGGCCCCTGGGCCGCCTATTCCTTCGCGGGCGAGTCCCCGGGGGAGGAGGACCGGTGACGGTGATCGAGCGCCGTGAGGTCGCGCTGGTGGACCTCCTCGACCGGCTGCTCGCCGGCGGGGTCGTCATCACCGGCGACATCACCCTGCGCATCGCGGACGTCGACCTGGTCCGCATCGATCTGAACGCGCTGATCAGCTCGGTGAACGAACAGGTGCCGTCACCGTGGGGGGAGCTGTCGTGACCGAGCGGCAGAACCGCAGCGAGCCGCACCACCGGGACGAGCCCTCCAGCCGGAGCGAGCCGCACCCCAGCCGCAGCGAGCCGCACCACCGGGCCGAGACCCCCAACCGGACCGAGCGGCACAACCGGATGGACCTGGACCCCGACACGGTCGAGCGGGACCTGGTGAAGCTGGTCCTGACCGTGGTGGAACTGCTGCGCCAGCTCATGGAACGCCAGGCACTGCGGCGCTTCGACGAAGGCGGCCTGAGCGAGGAGCAGGAGGAGCGCATCGGGCTCACCCTGATGCTGCTCGACGACCGCATGACCGAACTGCGCGAGCGGTACGGACTGCGGCCCGAGGACCTCAATCTGGACCTCGGGCCGCTCGGACCTCTTCTTCCCCGGGAATGAATCCCGAGATTCTGACCCCGGGAACGAATCCCGGGGTCAGCTCACCACCTGTACCAGCGGCCCCTGCCTCCACCCGCGGTTGTGCTCCGCATCAGGAAGCCCAGAAGCCATAGCACCAGAACAGCCAGCGCAATCCACCAGAGAATCTTAACTGCGAACCCGGCACCGAAAAGGATCAGAACCAGAAGCAGTACCAGCAGGATGGGAACCATAGTGTGAACCTCCTGCATTCCGTGTTTCCCGGAAATGGGGATTCAGGCTTCCTTTCGGCACAGAATCTCTCCGTGCAGCACGCTGAACCAGCCGTCCTCCTGCCGCCCCCACTCCCGCCAGGCCGCCGAGACCGCCCGCAGCTGCTCGTGGGTCGCGTGCCCGCCCTCCAGTGCCCGCTCGGCATACGCCGAGGCCAGGGTGCGGTCCGCCCACAGACCGCTCCACCAGTCCCGCTCCTCGGCGGTGGCGAAGGTCCAGGTGCCGGAGGTCGCCGTGACGTCCGTCAGACCCGCCCGCAGCGCCCAGGACTTCAGCCGGCGCCCGGCGTCCGGCTCGCCGCCGTTGGCGCGGGCGACCCGCCGGTACAGGTCCAGCCAGGCGTCCATGCCGGGCGTCTCGGGATACCAGGTCATCGCCGCGTAGTCCGAGTCCCGGACGGCGATCAACCCGCCCGGGGCGGTGACCCGCCTCATCTCGCGCAGCGCCTGCACCGGATCGCCGACGTGCTGCAGCACCTGGTGGGCGTGGACCACGCAGAACGTGTCGTCCGGGAAGTCGAGGGCGTGCACGTCCGCGACCGCGAAGTCGACGTTGGTGAGGCCGCGTCCGGCGGCGGTGGCCCGGGCCTGGTCCAGGATGCCCGGCGCGTGGTCGACGCCGGTGACATGGCCGTCCGGGACCAGCGCGGCCAGGTCGGCGGTGATCGTGCCGGGTCCGCAGCCGATGTCCAGGACCTTCATGTGGGGCTTCAGCGAACCGAGGAGGTAGGCCGCCGAGTTGGCGGCGGTGCGCCAGGTGTGCGAACGCAGCACCGACTCGTGGTGTCCGTGCGTGTAGACGGCGGTCTCCTGCGGCTTCGACATGGACGGCTCCCTGTTCGGCGTCTCCTCGGTACGCCTCACGGTACGCGCGCATGTCGAATAATGAGATAGCCGTTTTGCTATATGGACTGACGGATGATCAGGCGGCGGGCAGCGGGCGGTACACCGTGAGCGCCCTGGGCAGCTTCTCCAGCGTCACCTCGCCCTCCACCTCGGTGACCTCACCGTCGTAGGCGAGGAGCGTGCCCGGGGCGACTCCGGACAGGTGCAGTCGGCCCACCTGGACCGCCGCGTGGGCGGGGGAGCGGGTCAGTGGCCCGGCGACAGCGGCCGCGAGCAGGCGCAGCGCGGGCCGGCGCCCACCGTGCACCACCCGCACGTCGAGCCGCCCGTCCGCGAGGTCGCGGCGGCGCCCGGGCGTGAGGCCCATCCGGTGGTAGGTGCCGTTGCCGGCGAACAGCAGCCACAGCGGCCGTGCCTCGCCGCGGAACCCGGCCTCCAGCGGGTGCCCGCCCGCCCGCGCCACGCGCAGCGCCGCCAGGACTCCGGCCGGCCAGCCGCCGATCCGGGGCGACCAGCGCTCCCGCTCGCGCACCAGCTCCGGATACACGCCCAGGCTGCACGTGTTGAGGAAGACGCCCTGCCGCCCGCCGCAGGCGAAGGTGCCCACGTCCACCAGCACACCCTCGCCCTGCTGGACGGCCCGGCTCAGATCGCGGACACCCTCCACGCCCAGGTCGTAGGCGAAGTGGTTCAGCGTGCCGCCGGGAAGCACCGCGAGCGGCAGGCCGTGCCGCAGGGCGATCCCGGCGGCGGTGTTGACCGTGCCGTCGCCGCCGCACACACCGAGCACCCGGGCGCGGGCCGCCGCCTTCTCCAACTCGTCCGGGACGTCGGCCGGTTCGCACTCGACGATCTCGGCCGCGGGCAGCGTGTCCCGCAGAGCGCGAACCCGGTCGGCGGTCCCAGAGGCGGTGTTGGCGACCACGACCAGGCCCTCGCCGTCCGGCATCGCGGGAACGTCCGCGCGGGGCCGGGCCGGCGGCACCCCCTGGGCGCGGGTAGGCACCAGGCCCCGTACGGCGAACGCGGCGCCCGCGCCCAGCGCCGCGCCCGCCAGTACGTCGCTCGGGAAGTGGACGCCGGTGTAGACGCGGGACATGGCCACCGAGAAGGCGACCGGCGCCACGACCGCGCCCCAGGACGGCGACTCCAGGGCCACCCCGGCCGCGAACGCGGCCGCCGACGCCGAGTGGCCGGACGGGAACGACGTGGTGATCGGCTGCCGCTTCAGCTGCCGCACCAGCGGGACCGGGTCCAGGACGGGCCGCGTGCGGCGCACCGAGCGCTTGCCCAGGGTGTTGATGGTCAAGGAGGCCAGGCTGAGCGAGGCGAGGCCCCGCACCGCCGCCCGGCGGGCCCGGGGGGTGCGGCTCGCGGCCATCGCGGCCGCCGTCGCGAACCACAGCACCCCGTGGTTCGCGCTCCGGCTCAGCCGCGGCAGGACCGGTTCGGCGGCGGGCCAGTCCCGCCCGGCGGCGAACTCGAACAACCGGCAGTCCAGGGACAGCAGCCGGTCACGCAGGGCATGAGGGCCGGGCTTCGGGACGGTGAGGTCGACGTCTGGGCTCATGCACTCCCGGATACCCTGAAGCGGCCGTTTCTTGTCCGGCGGGCCGTGCACCTGGAGGACCCCCATGCGTCTGCTGCTCATCCGTCACGGCCAGACCCCCACCAATGTGAGCTTCCTGCTGGACACCGCCGTCCCGGGCCCCGGCCTCACCGAACTCGGCGAGCGCCAGGCAGCCGCCCTGCCCGGGGCCCTCGCCGACGAGGACATCGAGACCCTGTACGCCTCCACCCTCGTCCGCACGCAGCTCACCGCCGCCCCCCTGGCCGCCGCCCGTGGCCTCGACGTGCGGGTACGGGACGGCATCCGGGAGCTGTCCGCGGGAGACCTGGAGATGCTGCCGGGGGACTCGCAACACGGCCAGAGGTACATGGAGACCGTGTTCGCCTGGTCGGCCGGCGACACGGAGCTGCGGATGCCTGGCGGGGAGAGCGGGGCCGAGGCGCTGGCGCGGTACGACGCCGTGGTCGCCGAGGCCTCGGAGAGCGGGGCCTCGGCGGTCGCCATGGTCAGTCACGGTGCGGCGATCAGGATGTGGACGGCGGCCCGCGCGGACAACGTCGACGTGGCCTTCGCGGCCGCCCGCCCGCTCGACAACACCGGCGTGGTGATCCTGGAAGGGTCGCCGTCCGACGGCTGGAAGGCCCTGTCGTGGGCGGGCGCGGTCGTCGCTCCCGCGGGCGAGGGCGGTCCGGCGGGCCGGCCGGTCGACCCGGCCTGAGCTATATCGGTTTGCCCGTCCTCACCGGTGGCCCGCACAATGCGGCCTCATGGGACATCTGGAAGCAGCACACCTCGAGTACCACCTCCCCGACGGGAGGGCCCTGCTCGGCGACGTGTCCTTCCGGGTGGGCGAAGGGGCCGTCGTGGCCCTGGTCGGGCCCAACGGCGCCGGCAAGACCACCCTGCTCCGGCTGATCTCCGGCGAGCTCAAACCGCACGGCGGGACCGTCACCGTCAGCGGCGGCCTGGGGGTGATGCGCCAGTTCGTCGGGTCCGTACGGGACGAGACGAGCGTACGGGACCTGCTCGCGTCGGTCGCGCCGCCCCGCATCCGGGAGGCCGCCCGGGCCGTCGACAGGGCCGAGCACGCCATGATGACCGTCGACGACGAGGCCGCCCAGCTCCAGTACGCGCAGGCCCTGTCCGACTGGGCGGAGGCGCGCGGCTACGAGTCCGAGACGCTGTGGGACATGTGCACCATGGCCGCGCTCGGGGTGCCCTACGAGAAGGCGCAGTTCCGGGAGGTACGCACCCTCTCCGGCGGCGAGCAGAAGCGGCTGGTCCTGGAGGCGCTGCTGCGCGGCACGGACGAGGTGCTGCTGCTCGACGAGCCCGACAACTACCTCGACGTGCCCGGCAAGCGCTGGCTGGAGGAGCGCCTGAAGGAGACCCGCAAGACGGTCCTGTTCGTCTCCCACGACCGCGAGCTGCTCGCCCGCGCCGCCGAGAAGATCGTCTCCGTCGAGCCCTCGCCCGCGGGAGCGGACGCCTGGGTGCACGGCGGCGGTTTCGCGACCTACCACGAGGCCCGGCGCGAGCGCTTCGCCCGCTTCGAGGAGCTGCGCAGGCGCTGGGACGAGAAGCACACCCAGCTGAAGAAGCTGGTCCTGAACCTCCGTCAGGCAGCCTCCATCAGCCACGAGTTGGCCTCCCGCTACCAGGCCGCCCAGACCCGGCTGCGCAAGTTCGAGGAGGCGGGCCCGCCGCCGGAGCCGCCGCGCGAGCAGGACATCAGGATGCGGCTCAAGGGCGGCCGTACCGGCGTAAGGGCCGTCACCTGCAAGCAACTTGAACTCACCGGCCTGATGAACCCCTTCGACCTGGAGGTCTTCTACGGCGAACGGGTCGCCGTCCTCGGCTCCAACGGCTCCGGCAAGTCGCACTTCCTGCGGCTGCTGGCGGGCGACGACGTGACGCACACGGGGGAGTGGAAGCTCGGGGCGCGCGTGGTGCCCGGGCACTTCGCCCAGACGCACGCCCACCCCGAACTGGAGGGCCGCACGCTCCTGGACATCCTGTGGAAGGAGCACGCCCAGGACCGGGGCGCCGCCATGTCCCGGCTGCGCCGCTACGAGCTCACCGGACAGGCCGAGCAGAGCTTCGAGCGGCTCTCCGGCGGCCAGCAGGCCCGCTTCCAGATCCTCCTGCTGGAGCTCCAGGGCGTCACGGCCCTGCTCCTGGACGAGCCGACCGACAACCTCGACCTGGAGTCCGCCGAAGCCCTCCAGGAAGGGCTCGAGGCGTTCGACGGCACGGTCCTCGCGGTCACCCACGACCGCTGGTTCGCCCGGTCCTTCGACCGCTACCTCGTCTTCGGCAGCGACGGCCGGGTGCGGGAGACGACGGAACCGGTGTGGGACGAGCGGAGGGTGGAGCGCGCCCGCTGAGACGGTCGGGGGCCGGGCCTGCGGGACCCGGCGATGGTGAGGGGCCCGGTGACCGGTGGCGTGAAAGGGCCCGGTGACCACAGGTCACCGGGCCCACTGTTCACACACCGCTCAGTCACTCGGCGGCTCTCGGCCGCTCGGTCCGCTCACGTCCAGCGCAACAGCGCCCCCAGACCGCCCACCGGGATCTCCCGCTGGGCCTCCTCGGCCTGGCCGGGACCGGCCTGAACGGTCCGCCCGGTCACCGGTGTCACCGAGATCGCCGGGGCGCCCGTCGCGACCGCCGAGCGGATCAGCGCGTCGTCCGCACGGGCCGACCAGGAGTTCTGCTCGCCGAGGATCTTGAGGTCCGTACGGCGTACCGCCAGCTGGTCGGGGTCCTCACCGATCCACACCTCACGGTGCGCGTCGGGACCGTCCGGACGGATCAGCAGCTCGTCGATACGGTGCTCGCGCGCCGCCTCGACCAGCGCCGGCACGCCCTCGACCGCTCCGGCGCGCCCGTCGTCGCCCGGACTGCGGGCCGCGAGGAACCGTTCCAGCTCCCGTTCGGCCCGCTGCCGCACATGCGCGGCGCGCGCCTGCTCCACGTCCTCGTCGAGCAGCCTGCTGCCGGTGCCGTGCGGGGCCTCCACCGCCCGGTCGTGCAGCCGCTTCGGCAGCCGCTCGTACACGGTCCGCCGCTCCCGGTCGTCACCGACGAGGATCAGCAGATCGGCCTGGGTCTCCTCCTGGCTGACGGCGAGCGCGTCCGCGATCTCGGCGGCGTTGTGCTCCCAGGTGTTCTCCACCCTGAGCTGGAAGTGCCGCTCCGACCAGTCGGTCGTCCGCGTACGGTGTATTGGATACTGTCGACCGGCGACCGTGCCCGCGCCCCGTCGGACGAGACCGCTGCGCAGTTCGAAGTCGGCGCCCTTGCGGTCGACGTACGCCACGATGCACACGGGGTCCTCGCCGGCCAGCTCCAGCAGGGGCGCAGTGTGCGGCAGCGGCGCCCAGTGCGCGCTGTTGCCGGCCGGCGCCCTGGCCAGCGGCGGATCCAGTACCACCTCGCCGGCCCGCGCGAACAGGGCCCGCCCGTGTGGCTCGGAGGAGTGCCGCAGCTCCTCCACCGCGTCCAGCACGGCCTGGCACGTCTCCTCGTCGGCACCCTGCCCGGCCAGCTCACGGGACAGCGCGATCGCGGTCAGATGCCGCTCGTGGGGCGTGTCCTCCGTGTGCCGGGAGGTGTCGACGTAGACGGAGGCCCAGGGGCCCGATTGTTCGTAGAGTGGATGCAGAAAGGCGAGATCCATGGCTCCCTCCCGGGTGCCGCTTGGGGGTAGTGCTCCCGGGCGGGTACCCGAAGGGCATGAACGAACACGACGAGCGGGACATGACCATGACTGGAGTCGACGCCGACCGGCTGGACGACCAGCAGCTCATGAAGGAGCTGGAGACGATCCACCGCACGCGCCACGACACGCTGCTCTACGCCTCGAACGACGCCCTGCGGGCCCACAACGACCGTATGGCTCAGCTCGAGGGCGAGTTCCTGCGCCGCAACCCGAACCGTCCGGTCGCCGCGGGCCGCACGCGCGAAGGAGCGCGGGAACGCGGAAGCGGGGAGTCGGCGACTCCCCGCTCCTGACCGCTTCGACCGTCAGTGGCGCGCCGGCGGCCGGTCCCAGTACCGGTGCGCCCCGATGGCCTTCACGAACGCCCGGGTGAACTCCTCGCTCGCGGCGCCCGGCGAGGTGTCCGTCACCCCGCCCCGGTCCGTCACGACCCGGTGGAACTCGGTGGACAGCCCGAGCCCTCCGGCTGCAGGGCCGACAGGATCCCCACGCCCGAGCCGAGCGCGCCCACCGGCTTCCCGTGCCGATAGGCGTCCCGGACGAAGCGGACGACGTCGGGGTCGGCTGCCGTGGGCGGCGTGCCGACCGGCCCGCCCGGCAGCAGGACGGCGTCGTACAGGACGGAGGCCACGGTGGGCAGTGCGCGGTCGACCGCATACAGCTGACCGTCGGCGCCCGTGATGGTGCCGTCCGTCGCCGCCAGGGCCTCCACGACCGCGCCCTCCGCGGCCGGCGCCTCCCGTACGGAGGTCACCTGCTCGGCGTCGACGCCGTCGGAGACGAGGACCGTGATCTGCCGGGTGCGGATCGAGCCGTCGCCGCGCAGGGACTCCCGGCCCTGGCACTCCTGCGCCTCGTCCCACACCAGTGAGTGCACTCCGAGCCGCGGCTTCCAGTGGAACTTCACGAACGTGCCGCGCCCCTCGGCGTTCACGAACCGGAAGGTGTGCACACCGAAGCCCTGCATCATGCGGTAGCTGCGCGGGATCGCCCGGTCCGACATCAGCCACATGATCGCGTGCAGCGTCTCGGGCTGAAGGGACACGAAGTCCCACAGGGCGTCGTGCGCGGAGGCGCCCGTCGGCATGTCGTTGTGCGGTTCCGGCTTCAACGCGTGCACGAAGTCGGGGAACTTGATGCCGTCCTGGATGAAGAAGACCGGGACGTTGTTCCCGACCAGGTCGTAGTTGCCCTCCGACGTATAGAACTTGGTCGCGAAACCGCGCACGTCCCGCACGGTGTCCGCCGAGCCCTTCGGCCCCTGCACGGTCGAGAAGCGCACGAACACCGGCGTCTTCACCGCCGGGTCCTGAAGGAAGGCGGCGCGGGTGAACTCGGCGCAGGACTCGTACGGCTCGAAGTAGCCGTACGCGCCCGCGCCCCGTGCGTGCACCACCCTCCCCCACTGCCCTAAAGGCGTGGGGGGACCCCCATCGGAATCCGCTCGTGGTCGAAGTGGGTGAGCTTCTCCCGGAAGTGGAAGTCCTCCATCAGGGTCGGCCCGCGGTCGCCCGCCGTCAGTGAGTCGTCGGTGTGGTCGACCTCCACACCCTGATCGGTGGTGAGCGGACCGGCGGCCGGGTCGTCCGCGTGGGACGCCTCGCGCTGGTGCTGCTTGCGGTCGTTCGGAACGGCCATCAGGCGGCCTCCTGGGCGAACACGTCGAGGTACGTCTCGCTGAACGCCTTCAGATCGTCCGGCTTGCGGCTGGTGACCAGCTTGTTGTTGCCGTGGTCGCAGATCTTCACCTGCTCGTCCACCCAGGTGCCGCCCGCGTTGCGGATGTCGCTCCGCAGGCTCGGCCAGGAGGTGAGCACCCGGCCCCGTACGACGTCCGCCTCGACGAGCGTCCACGGGGCGTGGCAGATCGCGGCGACCGGACGGCCCTGCTCGAAGAAGTCCCGTACGAACGCCACGGCCTTCTCGTCCATCCGCAGGAAGTCCGGGTTGGCCACGCCGCCCGGCAGGACCAGCCCGCCGAAGGAGTCGGCCGACGTCTCGCCCACGACCTCGTCCACCGGGAACGTGTCCGCCTTGTCGAGATGGTTGAACGCCTGGATCTTCCCGGCCTTCGTCGACACGAGGACGGGTTCGTGCCCGGCGTCCTCGGCCGCCTGCCACGGGTCGGTGAGTTCGATCTGCTCCACGCCTTCGGGTGCGGTCAGAAACGCGATACGCATGATGGTTCAACGACCTTTCCTGGAAAGCTTCCTGGCGCGCGGGGAGGGCGAGGTCCAGTGGCCTCGTCGCTCCCCGCGCGCTTCTTCCTCGCCCTGGCCGCGCGCCGACAGCGCAGCAGCTCCCGGGGGAGGATGAGGGACTCCTTGGTCCCCGAGGTGTCCTCGATGCGGGTGCGCCGGTGCATGGTCCGGTCGGCGGGACCGGGCACGGACCAGCTGGGCAGCAGCCCGTACCGCAGGTGGCGCGCGGTCACCTCACCGACGTCCACGGTGGTGCCCGTGGCGGCGATCGCCGCGGCCTGGTCACGGCCCTGGCTCACAGGGTGCCCTGCCCGCCGGCGCTCCGTCCGTCGTCCGGCAGGGCCCGGCTGATGTCGGCGAGCGCCGACTCCGGGTCCTCGGCCTCGGCGAGGTCCCCGAGGCTCACCATTCCGACCGGCAGCCCGTCCTCGATGACCGGCAGGCGGCGTACGGCGTGCTCACGCATGAGCGCCGCCGCCGTCGACACCGTGTCGCCCGGGGCGACCACCACGGGGTCCGGTGTGCACACCATCTGTGCGCTCACCGTCATCGGGTCCGTGCCGTCGGCGACGGCACGCACCGTGATGTCCCGGTCGGTGAGCATGCCGACGACGTGCTGTCCGTCGGCCACCAGGACGTCGCCGATGTCCTGCGTGCGCATCAGCTGCGCCGCCTCGACCAGCGAGGCGTCCGGGCGTACGGCGACCACGCCCGGGGTCATGACGTCTTTCACGAAGTCGGCCGCCACTAGGCGCCCTCCCTCCTGGTCAGCGTCCGCGCCAGTTCCTGCACGGTGGCGTAGGACTCCTTGCGGGGCAGCCCCTCCACGGCCTCGACGAGGACGTCGGGAGCGTTCTTGCTCCGCAGGGTGCCTGCCAGTTCCACGGGAGTGGCCGGGAAGGAGCCGCGGCCCAGGATCCGGGCCAGTTCCAGCCGGACCGTCTCCAGCGTCGCCCCGGCCCGGCCCGGTGCCACGGGCCCGCCCCAGACCTCCGGGTCGTCCTCGGCGGTCGGCTCCGGGTCGTGCCACTCCTCGCTGCGCGTGGGGTGGCCGGACCTGAGCAGACCCTGCAGTTCGTGCTTCATCTCGTCATCGCGGTGACGGCTCAGCCGGTCGCTGCCTCGTTGCATGTCTCCCTCCAAGAACTTCGGGGTGGGCACCCGCGTACCCGAGGACCGGACACCGACACGGGGTTTGCCGAGCCGATGGCGGGAGACCCGGTCCCGCACCCCCCGCGCACATTCCTGGAAAAGGACAGGCCATGGCGCTGCTCGCTGTGATCATCCCGTTCCTCATGCTCGGCGTGGTGCTGGCGCTGGGCCGCTACGAGGAACTGCTGCTGCCCGAGGAGGGCGCCGACCGGTACGAACCCGTCGGCGCCCCCTCCCCGGCCGTTGCTGCCGCTACTTCTTCTCGCGGCCCGGCAGGAACTCCTGCATCTTCGCCTTGAACCCCCGCTTCACCACGGCCCCGCGGTCCGCGTCCCCCTTGAGGATCGACGCGGCCGTGGCCTCCATCTGCTCCCAGGTGGCGTGCGGCGGGATCGGCGGTACGGCCGGGTCGGTGAGGAACTCGATCACCGCGGGGCCGTCCGCGTCCAGGCCGGCCCGCCAGCCCGCCTCGACGTCCTCCGGCTTCTCCACCCGGATCCCGGTCAGCCCGAGCGACCGGGCGAACGCCGCGTACTGCACGTCCGGCAGCTGCTGCGAGGGCAGGAAGGACGGAGCGCCCTCCATGGCCCGCATCTCCCACGTGACCTGATTGAGGTCGTGGTTGTTCCAGACGGCGACGACCAGCCGCGGGTCCTCCCACAGGTCACGGTACTTCGCCGCGGTGATCATCTCGGCGAGGCCGTTCATCTGCATCGCCCCGTCCCCGACCAGCGCGATCACCGGCCGGTCCGGGTGCGCGAACTTCGCGCCGATCGCGTACGGCACACCGCACCCCATCGTCGCGAGCGTCCCGGACAGCGACCCGCGCATCCCGGACCGCATCGTCAGGTGGCGCGCGTACCAGTTCGCCGTCGACCCGGAGTCGGAGGTGACGATCGCGTCGGACGGCAGCAGCGGATCCAGCGTGCGGGCCACGTACTCGGGGTTGATCGGGTCGGCCGACAGCTGGGCCCGCCGCTCCATCACCTCGCGCCAGCGCGACATGTTGTCACGCACCGTGTCGGACCACTCGCGCCCGCCACGGTCCGCGTCCAGCATCGGGATCAGCCGCTGAAGCGTGGACTTCGCGTCGCCGACGAGATTCACCTCGTACGGATACCGCATCCCGACCATGTGCGGGTCGATGTCGATCTGCACGCCCCGCGCCTTGCCGAAGTCCGGCAGGAACTGCGTGTACGGGAAGGACGACCCGATGGTCAGCAGGGTGTCGCAGTCCCGCATCAGCTCGTACGACGGACGCGTCCCGAGCAGCCCGATCGAGCCGGTGACGTACGGCAGTTCGTCGCTCAGCGCGTCCTTGCCGAGCAGTGCCTTGGCGACGCCCGCGCCGAGCAGTTCGGCGATCCGCTCCACCTCGGCCCGCGCGCCGGCCGCGCCCTGACCGACCAGGATGGCCGGCTTGTCACCGGCGTTGAGGACCTCCGCCGCCCGCCTGAGGGACTCGTCGGAGGGAATCGACGTCCAGGAACCGAGGTCCAGGCTGGAGGGCACCATCTTGAACTCGTGCGTGGGCGGCGAGTAGTCGAGCTCCTGCACATCGCCCGGGAGGATGATCGCCGTCGGACAGCGGCGGGCGTACGCGGTACGGATCGCCCGGTCCAGCACGTTCGGAAGCTGCTCGGGGACCGTCACCGTCTCCACGAACTCGGAGGCGACGTCCTTGAACAGGGAGTGCAGGTCCACCTCCTGCTGGTAGGAGCCGCCCATCGCGGTGCGGTGCGTCTGGCCGACGATCGCCAGCACCGGCACGTGGTCGAGCTTGGCGTCGTACAGACCGTTCAGCAGATGGATCGCGCCCGGCCCCGAGGTCGCCGCGCACACTCCGACGCGACCGCTGAACTTGGCGTAGCCGACCGCCTGGAACGCGGACATCTCCTCGTGCCGGGACTGGATGAAACGGGGCTGGTTGTCGGCCCGTCCCCAGGCGGCGAGCAGGCCGTTGATGCCGTCGCCGGGATAGCCGAAGACGTGCTCCACGCCCCACTCCCGCAACCGCTCCAGGACGTGGTCGGAGACCTTGGTGCTCATGTACGGACCTCCCGGGCCTCGGTGACACAGGCAGCAGTCCTACGAGTCACCCCGCGCGTCCCCGGAAAACCTGCCCGGGGTTTGCGCCCGGGGGCCGGGGGCAGGCGCACTTCCAGTGCTTCGGACCGGAGGCACGTCCGTGGGAGCGGCGAGACGCCGCCACGGCCGCGTCTGTCCGGACCGCAGACGCCCTCCCCACGGTGACCGTCCATCCCAGAGCACCCCTCCAGGGAGTTGCGACGCACCATGTCGACCAAAGTGAGCGCGAAGCACCCGCACGACGACGCACCCGACACGGCAGAGGCGTTCCGCAAGCTCGCCGAGCTCGCCCCCGGCCCGCAGCGCGACACTCTCCGTGGACAGATCGTCGAAGCCTGGCTGCCCATGGCCGATCGGCTCGCGGGCCGCTTCCGCAGCCGCGGCGAGAGCCTCGACGACCTGCGCCAGGTCGCGGCCCTCGGCCTGGTCAAGGCCGTCGACCGGTACGACCCCGAGCTCGGCAACGCCTTCGAGAGCTACGCCGTGCCCACCATCACCGGCGAGATCAAGCGGCACTTCCGCGACCACATGTGGACCCTGCACGTGCCGCGCCGCGTGCAGGACCTGCGAAACCGGGTCCGCTTCGCCACTCAGGACCTGTCCCAGACCATCCCGGGCCGCCGGCCCACCGTCGCGGAGATCGCCGAGTACGCCGACCTCAGCGAGGAGGACGTCCGGGCGGGCCTGGAGGCCCTGGAGAGCTTCACCCCGCTGTCCCTGGACGCGGAGCTGCCCGGCAGCGAGGACGGCTACTCGCTCAGCGACGCGCTGGGCTCCCCCGACCCCGCGCTGGACACGGTCGTGGACCGCGAGGCGGTCAAACCCCGGCTCGCCGCCCTGCCCGAGCGCGAGCGGGCGATCCTGTACATGCGGTTCTTCGCAGACATGACACAGAGCCGGATCGCCGAACAGCTGGGCATCTCGCAGATGCACGTGTCCCGGCTGATCAGCCGCTGCTGCGGGCGGATGAGGGAACAGATCATGCGGGACACCGCCGCCTGACCCCGCACGGGCAGGCGCTCGGCGGTGTCACCCGCTCGGCGGTTCCCGTCCCGCGAATGGTGTCCGGCCGCGCGCGGCGCCGCCGAGGGCGGGCTGTGATGGGGGCGGGGGCACGGCGGTCGTGCCCCCGCAGCCGTCGGCCGAAGGAGCCCTCCCCATGCGCCGCAGCGCCCGTGCCCTGTCCGCCGCCGCCCTGGCCGGAGCCGTCCTGGGTATCGCCGCACCGGCCGCCCTCGCGGAGCCGACCGCGGAGGTCGCACCGAGCAGCGTCTCTCCGGGCGGCAGCGTCACCGTCTCCGTCACCTGCGACCCGACCGGCGGCTCACCGCCCGACACGATGGACGCCACCTCCGACGCCTTCGAGGAGGGCACCGTCCAACTGCGGCTGGTCACCGGCGACGACGAAGAACTCCCCGCCTACAGCGGCACCGTCAAGATCGCCCCCGCGGAGGACCTCGAGGGCGGCACCGAGGAGGGCGGCACCGAGGAGGGCGGCACCGAGGAGGTCGGCCCCGAGGAGGTCGGCACCGAGGAGGTCGGCCCCGAGGAGGTCGGCCAGGACTCCGCGTGGACCGTCGACGGCACCTGCCCCACGGCGCCCGGCGGGCAGGGCACGCAGTGGAGCGCCACGTTCACGGTGTCCCACGGGAGCGGCAAGTCCTGCGACACCGGATCCCACGGCGACTCCTGCGCCACCACCAGCCCCTGCACCGACCCGCACACCGGCTCCTGCGCCACGACCCCCGCCTGCGTCGAGGCCCACGCCGGCTCCTGCGCCACGCCCCCTGCCTGCGTCGAGGCGCACACCGACTCCTGCGGCGGCGCGGTCGTCCGGCGCGGGGTGCGGGCCGGCGAGGGCGGCACCTTCACGGACTCCGTGCCCGCCCTGGCGGCCGGCGGCCTGCTGATCGCGGGCGCGCTCGGCGGCGCGGTGTACCGGCTGCGCCGGAAGGGGCCCACCACCGGGAACTGACACGCCGCTGCAGCCGTGTGACCGGCGCAACCCCGATCGGCGCCCATGCCTCGGCACCTGCCCGGGTATGCAGATGCCGAGGGCACCACCCGCACCGCACGAGCCACCCGACCCGCCTGGGCGACGACCACCGCAGAAGAGAGAAGCCCCCACCCCGGAGGTACGCATGCCGCGGACGGACCCGGAAGGCCACGGCCCCGTCCGTTTCGGGCCGCCGCTCCCCGAGGACGGGCTGCCCGTGCTGCCCGAGCTGTCCGCCGTACTGGCCGCGGCCGCGGGCCGCGCCGGCAGCGAACCGGTCGGCGGCGGAAGGGCCCTTCTGGAGGCGGCGGGCGGCTACTGGGACCGGCGCGGCCTGCCCACCGAGCCCGACCGGGTGGTCGCCGCCCCCGGCTCGCCCTCCCTGCTGCTCGCGCTGACCGCCGCCCTCGGCGGTGACGTCCTGGTGCCGCGGCCCTGCGCCGCCTGGTGGGCGCCGTACGCACGCCTGTTGGGACGACCCGCGTTCCATGTCGCGACACCGGCGGAGTGCGGCGGGATCCCGGACTCCTACGCCCTCCTGGAGACCGTCCGCCGGGTCCGTGAGGAGGGCGGGGACCCGCGGCTGCTCGTACTGTCCGTCGCCGACGACCCGACCGCCACCGTGGCCCCGCCCGAGCTGCTGCACGAGTCGCTGGAGGCCGCCGTGGCGGAGGGGCTGCACCTGGTCAGCGACGAGACCTGGCGCGACACCCTGCACGTCCCGCACGACACCGTCCTGGTCAGTCCGGCCGAGATGCTGCCGGGAAAGGTCACCGTCGTCACCGACCTGGCCGGCGCCCTGCTGCCCACCGGCTGGCCGGCCGCCGTCGCCCGCTTCCCCGAGGGCGAGGCCGGCGACGCGCTGCGCGCGCGCGTGCTCGACGTGCTCACCGCGCTCGGCGCCCGCGTCGCCGCCCCGGTCGCCGCCGCCGCCACCCACGCCCTGACGGAACCCGAGCCGGTGAGAGCCCGTGTCGAAGCCGCCGTACGCCTGCACGCGCGCGTGGCCGCCGCCGCGCACACGGCCGTCGTCACGGCGGGCGCCCTGGCCCTGCCCCCGCATGCGGGCCGGCACCTCTACGTCGACCTCGGTCCGCTGCGCACGGCCCTCACCGGGCACGGGGTCGGCGATGCCCAGGAACTGGAGGACTTCCTCACCGCCCGGCTCGGCATGCCCGCGCCGGGCGGCCACCGCTTCGGCGACGACCTCGGCGCGCTGCGCGTGCGGCTGTCCACGGGCGCGCTGCTGGGCGGTACGGACGAGGAGAACGCGGAATGCCTCGGTTCACCCTCGCCGTTGGAACTGCCGCACGTGCAACGCGCGTTGATCCTCCTGGAATCGGTCTTCGACGATCTCCGCGACGACGCTCAGCGATGGGAGCCTCCTCGATGACGCAGCAGTCCGAGTCGACCACGAGCACGCCCGACCGCGACACCGACGCTCCGGCGGCCCCGTCCTCCTTCGCACCCTCCTCCTCCACCACGCCCCTCGCGGCTCCCAGGCCGCTCGGCGAACGCCGGGTGTGGCCGTGCTCCTTCCACGACCGGCTGACCGCCCCGCTGCCCGACCTGAAGTCCATGGCCCGCTTCGCCCGCGAAGGTTCCATCCGCCCCGGCCGGGAGGGCCTCGCGGACATCCCCCGGCTGCCCTTCGCACCGGCCCCGCTGCCCCGCGTCGACGCGCGCACGATCGCCGTCTCCTGGGCGGGGCACGCCAGTTGGGTCGTGCGGATCGGCGGGCTGACCGTCCTCACCGACCCGGTCTGGTCCCGCCGCATCCTCGGCACCCCCGCCCGGATAACCCCCGTCGGCATCGCCTGGAGCGACCTGCCGCGTATCGACGCCGTCGTCATCAGCCACAACCACTACGACCACCTGGACGCCCCCACACTGCGCCGGCTCCCGCGCGACACCCCGGTCTTCGCGCCGGCCGGGCTCGCCCGCTGGTTCCACCGCCGCCGGTTCACGCACGTCACGGAGCTGGACTGGTGGGAGGCGGCCGAACTGCACGGCGTCCGCTTCGACTTCGTGCCCGCCCACCACTGGTCCAAGCGCTCCCTCACCGACACCTGCCGCACCCTGTGGGGCGGCTGGGTGCTCACCGACCCCGACGGGCAGCGCGTCTACTTCGCGGGCGACACGGGATACGGCCACTGGTTCGCCCGCATCGGACAGCGCTACCCCGGCATCGACCTCGCCCTGCTGCCCATCGGCGCCTACGACCCCCGCTGGTGGCTCAGCGACGTCCACTGCGACCCGGAGGAGGCGGTGCGCGCCGCGCGGGACCTCGGGGCCCGGCGCATGGCACCCATGCACTGGGCGACGTTCGTGCTGTCCGCGGAGCCGGTGCTGGAGCCGCTCACCCGGGTCCGGGCGGCCTGGGAGAAGGCGGGCCTGCACCGCGAGGACCTGTGGGACCTGCCGGTGGGAGGCTCCCGCGTCCTCGGCTAGGGCCTGTCCGGCGGATCATGCCGCAGACGCGGGGCCTGGCACGCCGATCTGCGGCGTTGTCGTCGGTTGCCGACTCCCGCCACTCTCGACT
>NZ_JBHXSG010000099.1:0-24558 GCF_042714835.1 Streptomyces sp. NPDC058678
TCGGTGGGGAGGATGAAGAGGTCCGCGATGTTGACGTGCTCGGGGGCCTGGGCGGCGAACAGGACCGCGTTGGCGAGTTCCGAGGGGTCGATGAGGGTCACCTGGGCCGTGGCGTCGTTGACGGCCTGGCGGACGGCGGGGTCGCTGGTGGTGTCGGCGAGTTCGGTGGCGATCCGGCTGGGCTGGATGGAGGTGACGCGGATGTTGTGCTTCTTGCCGACCTCCATGCGCAGGCCCTCGGTGAACGCGTTCACCGCGAACTTGGTGGCGGAGTAGACGGTGAAGCCGGGGCCGAAGACCTTGCGTCCGGCGATCGAGCCCACGTTGATGATGTGGCCTGAGTGCTGCTCGATCATCTGCGGGAGGACGGCGGCGGTGGTGTTGAGGACGCCCTTGATGTTGACGTCGACCATGCGGTCCCACTCGTCGGTCTTGAACTCGTCGATGTTCGAGATGGGCATCAGGCCGGCGTTGTTGAAGAGGATGTCGACCGTGCCGTAGCTGTCGATCAGCTTCCGGACACCTGCGTTGACCGATGCCGCGTCCGCGACATCCATCTCCAGGGCGAGGGCCTGGCCGCCCTTCTCCTCGATCTGGGACTTCAGCGCCTGGAGGCGGTCGGCGCGGCGGGCGGCGATGCCGACCTTGACACCGGCTTCGGCCAGGGCGAGTGCGGTGGCTGCCCCGATGCCGCTGGAGGCTCCGGTGATGAGCGCGACCTTGTTGCGGATGTCAGTCATGACGTGGTGCTTCCTTCTTGCTTGTGGGGTGTGTGGGTGAGGAGCGGGGTCCGCCTGGTGCGGCCGCGTGCTGTCAGGCGGAGAAGACGGTCTTGGCCTCGAGGTAGGCGTTCATGCCGTGGACGCCGAACTCGCGTCCGAAGCCGGACATCTTGAAGCCGCCGAACGGGCTGGTGGGGTCGTCGAAGAACTGGTTGACCATGACGCGGCCGGCCCGGATCTGGTCGGCGACCTTGCGGGCCCGCTCCAGGTCTTCGCCGTAGACGTAGCCGTGCAGGCCGTAGGCCGTGTCGTTGGCGATGGCCACGGCTTCCTCGTCGTCGCGGTAGGTGATGACCGACAGGACGGGGCCGAAGATCTCTTCCTGGGCGATGGTCATGTCGTTGGTGACGTTGACGAAGACGGTGGGCTTGACGTAGTTGCCCGCCTCGAAGCCCTCGGGCTTGCCCTCACCGCCGACGAGGACCTCCGCGCCCTCCTCGATGCCCTTGCGGATGTAGCTCTGCACCCGCTCGTAGTGGCTCTTGGACACCATGGGCTGGACGGTGGTCTCCGGGTCGTTCGGGTCGCCGAGCTTCAGCGCCTCCACCCCGGCCTTGAGGACGGCCTTGGCCTCCTCCAGCCGGCTTTCGGGAACGAGGATGCGGGTTCCGGCGATGCACGCCTGGCCGGTGTTGAGGAAGCCGGCGAACAGGGCGAACTGGACTGCCTTGGTCATGTCGGCGTCGTCGAGGATGACCGTCGGCGACTTGCCGCCGAGCTCCAGGGTGACCCGCTTCATGGTCTCGGTGGCGTCGCGGTTGATCTGCTTGCCGACTGGGGTCGAGCCGGTGAAGGAGATCTTCTGCACCAGCGGGCTGCGAGTGATGGTGTTGCCGAGACTCGAGCCGGGGCCGTTGACGACGTTGATGACACCGGCCGGGAGGCCGGCCTTGTCGAAGCAGTCCATCAGGACCCGGCTCTGCAGGGTGCTCAGCTGGCTGGGCTTGATGACCACGGTGGACCCGGCCGCGAGGGCGGAGGCGAGCTTCTCGGCGATGAACCAGGGGCTGCCGTTCCACGGAGTGAGCAGTCCGGCGACGCCGACCGGCACCTTGGTGATGGTGGCGTTGCCGTTCTTCTCCTCGAAGTTCTCCGGCTTGAGCAGGTCCTGGGCCAGCACCATGAAGTCGCGGGCCTGCTGGTTGAACATGCCGGCGAACCCGACGGGGGCGCCGTACTCGGCCACCGTGATGGCGATCAGGTCGTCCATGCGCTCGTCGATCGCGTCCGCGACTCGCTGCAGATACACCTTGCGCTCTTCGAGGGACGTCTTCGACCAGGCGGGGAAGGCCGCGTGGGCGGCGGCGATGGCGCGCTCGGCGTCGACCTCATCACCCAGGACGGTACGGCCGATGAATTCACCCGTCGCCGGGTTGTGGACGTCGATGGTCTCCCGGCCGTGGGAGTCGACGAACTGTCCGTTGATGAAGTGCTGGTCGGCGATCTTCATGAGGGGGCTCCTGGGTGTTTCGAAGAGAAATGCAGAGCGCCGGCGCTTTCCGGTGCTGAGCGGTCCCTGGGGGGATTGATCCGGCAGGTCGCCTGGATTCCTGTGACGTCGTAGGCCCCGGTTGAGGGGGCGACTGCGGCGCTGAGAAGAACGTAACGCAAGCCCATTGCGTTGTCAACGCAAGTCGATTGCGTTAGATGTCGGCAGCACACCGCCAGGGCCTGCGGCCCGGCGGCGGCGATGGGGCCGCCCTAACGCATCCGGCTTGCGTTATCATTCCGGGTATGAGTTCCGATGCCGCCTTCCAGCGCGCCTACTCCGCTGAACACAAGGCACAGCGGGCCCACGACCTCGCCGACGCCGCCCGCACGCTCGCCGCACGGGACGGAGTACGCGCGGTCACGCTCGCCTCCATCGCCCAGCACGCGGGCGTCCACGCCTCGGCCGTACGCAGGTACTACGCCTCGCGCGAGGAGATCCTGCTGCTCCTCGCCCAGGAGGGCTACGAGGACTGGTCCGAGGCGGCCGTCGCGCGCCTGGCTCAGTACGACAGCCTGTCCCCGGCCGATGTGGCCCGCACGCTGGTCGACACCCTCGGCGAGCGCCCGCTGTTCTGCGACCTGCTCACCCACGTCACGCTCAGCCTCGAACACGAGTCGGGCTACGAACGCGTCCGCGCCTTCAAGGCCGCGGCCAGCCGCGCCCTCAACATCGTCAGTGACACGATCGCCGCTCGCAGTGCCCTGGAGCGCATCGTCGCCGAGGAACTGGTCATCGCGGCCCTCGCTCTGGCCGGCCCTCTGTGGCAGGCCAGCCATCCCGCGGAGAACGTGCAACGTCTGTACCGGGAAGAGCCGGAACTGGCCCACGTCGCCATCGACTTCGAGCACACCCTTGCCCGCTTGGTCGCTGCCCTCGGTGGCGGTCTCATCAGTGACCAGCGCGCCCAGGAGGACGCGGAACAGCGGGCGTGAACGCGCGATCGCCGCGAGCCGGGCGGACGGCTCGCGGCGATCGCCTGGTGAGCTCGTAGCCGTGCAGGTCGCCGTGGCGGGCGTGAACGGGGGGCGCTCCGCTGGCGCGCTCCGGATGGTGCACCCATGGCGGCGGTGCGCGTGCCGGTGGAGCCCCCGTCCGCCATGGGTGTCTCCCCGCTGTCGGCCAGGCGACCCGGGGCAACCGAATCACCGCCAATGCGCCGGTCCCCGGAGCGTTCTGGATGCTGCACAGCCCCGCCATCGGCCGACTGGGTGCCGCTGACCCGGGCGCCGCCGGGCGAGAGCCCGCAGGAGCCGGGTTCGTCGGTGTCGGCGGCAGGCCCTCAGGGGCCTGTCGTCCGTGCGCCGATGACCTTCCGTCGCGTACTGGTCGGCCCTACCGGACCGTCGGCAGCAAGGGGCCCTGGAAGAGTGCCGGGGGGAGAGGCTGAGTGCCGGTGGCGCGCATGCCGTCGAAGGTGAGGTGCAGGTAGCGTCGCCAGGCCGAGGGATCGGCAGCCAGCAGCGGTACGGCGGTGTAGTACACGCCGCAGATGAGCAGCATCACGTCCTGTCCGTTCATGTCCGCACGGAGTGAGCCGTCGCGTCGTGCCCGCCGCGCCAGTGACTCCGCGGTTGCGATCAGCTGCTCCCATCCGGCCTGAATCTCCGGGTGCCGAAGATCCGGCACCGTACGCAGCGCCTCGACGAACGCGCGGTTGCTTACGTACAGATCGACGCCCGCGCTCATGAACTGCAGCAGGGCGGCGTCGGCGTCGGTTTGCTCGGCCTGCCGGCGGCCCTCTGCCACCAGCCCGTCGATCACCTCGCCGATGATCGCGGCCAGCAGGTCCTCCTTGGTGGGGAAGTGCCGGAAGACGGTTCCCTTGCCGATCCCCGCCCGTGTCGCGATCTGAGCGACGGACCCTTCCGTGCCGTGCTCGGCGAACACCTCCGCGGCCGCCTTCAACAGCGCCTTGCGTGTCCGCACCGCATCAGCTCTCATCCGCCGCGCAGGCGACGCCGTACCGGCTTCTTCTTCAGTGCTCATGGTTCCACTCTACGCAACATGACCGCACGGTCCGGTTAGCTGGTACGGTGGCTAACGTGACCGCCCGGTCCGGTTGTGGTTAGTGATCGTGGACGGTCCGGCATTCCCCATCCCTTTTGGAGACAGAGCGCCATGAACAAGACCCTCGGCCTCATCGGCAGCGGCAACATCAACAGCGCCGTGGCCCGTCTTGCGGTCGCCGCCGGCCTGGACGTCGTCCTGAGCAACTCCCGCGGCCCCGAGACCCTCGCCGATCTCGTCGCCGAACTCGGCGAGCACGCACGGGCCGCCACGCCCGCCGAGGCCGCTGAGGCCGGGGACCTGGTGGTGGTGTCCATCCCGCTGGGCGCCTACGAGAAGATCCCGGCAGGGCCGCTGGCGGGCAAGACCGTGATCGACACGATGAACTACTACCCGGAGCGCGACGGCCGTATCGCCGAGTTGGATGCGAACGAGCCGACCTCCAGCGAGCTGGTGCAGCGCCACCTGGCCGACTCCCGTGTGGTCAAGGCGGCCAACAATGTCGTCTTCAGTCAGTTGTTCAGCCTTGCCCGACCCTCGGGCGCTCCGGACCGCAGCGCCGTGCCGGTCGCCGGCGACGACGTGGCCGCCAAGGCGGAGGCCGTTCGCTTGCTCGACGCCCTCGGCTACGACGCGGTGGACATCGGCACGCTCGCCGACAGCTGGCGCAGCGAACCCGGCACGCCCGTCTACTGCAAGCCGTACCTCGGGGAGCGGCCCGCGGGGATGGGCTGGCCGGAGACGCAGGAATGGCTGTACCAGAGCCCGGGCGCTCCGGTGTCCGCCGACCGTGTGAGGGAACTGACCGCCGCGGCGGTCCGGGGTCCCGCAGGTGGCGGCTTCGGGCCCGACGCCTGGACCTGAGCGGACAGCAGCGCGGGCAGGAAAGGCGGAACCGGTCCCGCTGCCTGAGTGCCTGCTTGCAATCCTCGAAGAGAGAGACCCGCCAAGGCTCCCGGCGTAAACGCCGGGAGCCTTGGCCGGGGGGATTCAGCGACCGCTGCCGACGTCAATGGGCACTGTGCATCGTGAAGTTACAGGGTGCGTGATGTCCGGGATGTTCGTGCTGGTCGCGGGCGGATGACTACGGCGAAGATCGTCGGTCACCGGGAGACTTCGCGGTTCGTCAGGACCAGCAGAGCCCTCACCAGGGCGGTCGCCCACTTCGGGTCGGTGCGTACCTTGCCGAGGACGCGCAAGTTCTTTCAGGTGGGCGACCTGCGGAACGGGACCCTGGCCGCCCGCTTGGGAGTCCTCCCCCAACGTCTTCTCCGAGAACCTCGACGGCACCGCATGAATCAGTCTTCTCTCCCCGGCCCGGCGTTCACTCAGCTCCGGCCCTTCCCGCCGCGCGGTCGTGCCGACCGAACGACCGGCTCCTCCATCCCGGGCCCAGCCCGTCCGTCCCTGTCACAGGGCGTTGTGAGTAATGCCTCGGCGGTCGTCCTGCCTGGGCGGTAGGCCACCCCCTACCCAGGTGTCACGCGAGAGTTGGCTCCCTGGTGTGACGCCCACCCGCGCACCGTCTCCCTACCTTCCCGCCGTGCCGGTCGCCGCAGATGCGGCCGACGGAAGCAGGGAGACACACCATGCGGCGCTTCAAGCGCACCCTGGCCGCCTGCGCGCTCGTCCTCGCGGCGGCCGCGGGGACGGTGGGCTGGGTCTGGGGTGATGTGCAGACCGCGGTCACCGGCCCGCCGCCCGGTACTGCCGCGTGGCGCGCCGAGCACGTTCTCGGCAGGCAGCTGCCCGACCCGGCGTCGGCCTCACCGTCGCAGATCGCGAGGTTCTTCGCCGGGCTGACGGACGATCGGCGTGAGCTGCTGGCCAGGCGTCATCCGCTCGTCGTGGGCAACCTCGACGGTGCGCCGACCGGCCTGCGCTACGCCGCCAACAGCCGGGCGATCAGTGTCGAACGCGATCGTGAGCTGACCCTCGCCGCCGACCGGGCAGTATCCGCCGGTGACCGGCAGCGGGCGCGGGCCCGGGCCGCGACCTACGACGGGCTCCTGGCGCCGGGTCGCCGGATCCTCGCCTTCGACCCGCGGGGCCGCGGACAGGTGGCCGAGGTGTACGGAGATCTGCGGACCGCCCGGCGGATCGCGGTCGTCGTACCGGGCTCGGACACCGATCTGGGCTCGTACGGCACCCTGGCCCGGATGGCGCGGGATCTGCGCGCCGAAATGGTCCGGCAGTCACCCGGGGCGCACCCTGCGGTGATCGCGTGGGCGGGCTACACCACCCCGGTCGGCGTCGGGTACGACGCCGCCACGGGTCGCCTCGCGGAGAAGGGGGCGCCCCGGCTCGTCCGGTTCCTCGATGGCCTGGCGGCCACGACCCGTCCCGAGGCCCCGCCCGCCGTGTTCTGCCACAGCTACGGCTCGGTCCTGTGCGGAGCGGCTGCCCACCGGCTGACCGGACGACAGGCGTCGGACCTCGTGGTCGTGGCCTCTCCCGGCATGCGGACCGACCACGCCGCCCAGCTGCGCCTCGGGACGCGGCTGTGGGCGACCGCCCGCGACGCGACCGACTGGATCAGACGCGTCCCCGGCATCGAGCTGTTCGGCATCGGCCACGGCACCGACCCCACCGACCCCGCCTTCGGTGCCCGCGTCGTGTCCTCCGACCGGGCCGAGGGACACACCGGCTACTTCGCACCCGGCACCGCCTCGCTGCGCAACTTCGCCGACATCGCCCTCGGCCGCTACCAGGCCGTCAGCTGCACCCACCCCGCCTCGGCCACCACGAAGGACTGCCGTCATGACCTTGTCTGAACTGCCCGCACCGGCCGCTCCCAGCAGGAATCCCGTGCCCGCAACCGTCCCGGCGGCGCCGGACCTGCCCGCTCCGTCCGCCCCGGTCCGCCCCATGGAGGGCCTTCGCCGCAAGGTACGAGCCACTGCCGCCCACGTCGACGCGCGCACCCCCGCGCACCGCGACCGTGCCGTGGACGGGCTGCGGGCCCTCGCCCTGCTCGCGGTGCCCGTCGGCCACTGGCTGCTCGGCGGCCTGTCCCGCGACCCCGGCGGCGCCCTGCACAACGCCAGCCCGCTCACCTCCTTCGGCTTCCTCGCCCCGGCGAGCTGGGTCCTGCAGATGCTCGGCATCTTCTTCCTGGTCGGCGGCTACTCCTCTGCCCTGTCGCTGCACCGTGCGGGCGGGCGTGGCATGTCGGCGGGCGCCTGGCTGCGGGGACGGCTGGCCCGGCTCGGCCGCCCGGTCCTCGGCGTCGCGGCGGTATGGGCGGTGCTCCTGCCGGTGCTGTACGCGGCCGGAGTGCCGGGCACGACGCTGCGCACCGCAGTGGTGCTGGTCGTCCAGCCTTTGTGGTTCGTCGGCATCTACCTACTGGTGACCGCCCTGACGCCCTGGTGCATGCGCGCCGCTCGCGCGTTCGGCGGGTGGACAGCCGTACCGCTGCTCGGCTCGGTCGCCGTCGTGGACCTCCTGCGCTACGGGCCTTGGGCGCATTCCATGCCCTCCTGGCTGGGCCTGCTCAACCTCGGCCCGGGCTGGCTGTTCGCCTACCAACTGGGCGTCTGCTGGGGCGAGGGACGGCTCGGCAGACCGGGCGCACGGCTGATGCTGCTCGGCGGCGGTGCCCTGTTCGCCGTGCTGCTCCTCGTCTTCCACTACCCCGCCAGCATGGTCGGCGTGCCCGGAACGGCCCGCACCAACTCCCATCCTCCGTCCCTGCTCGTGCTCGCCCTGGCTTGCGTTCAGTGCGGTGCGGCCATCCTGCTGCGGGACCGGCTCGACGCGCTGCTGCGGCGACGGCGGGCGCTGTGGGCGGCGGTCGTGGCCGTCAACCTCTCCGCGATGACGATCTTCTGCTGGCACCAGACGGCCCTGCTCACGCTGGCGATACCCGGCTCCCTCCTCGACCTCCCCGTCCCCGGCCTCACCACAGCCCCGGACACCGCCGTCTGGCTCCTCGCCCGGATCGCCTGGCTGCCGCTCATCGCCGTCACGCTGCTCGGCATCGGCCGCCTCACCCACCGCTTCGAAACGCCCTGGACCGGCATCGGAGGACCCCGCCGCGCGACGGTCGCCGTGCTGACCGCGGCCTTCGCGAGCTACGTCCTGGCAGTCCTCTGACCAGCCCGTGCAAGACGCCCGCCCCCTGGTGCCCCAGCTCGGCCATAGCCCGGTGGGGCCCATGCATGCGAAGGCCCCGATCCCCTGGCGACGTGGACGACCGGCGCCCAGTGGCATGTCCGCATGCCACGCCCCGCCACGACGACCGTCCGCATCGCATACTCGCCCTGGCTGCGCGCCCACGACGCCTGCCTCACCCGGGACGGCGGAGTCCACCCGGCTGACGGCGACGGCGCCGGGCGAGTACCGGATCAGCTCGGAATACGGTCGTTCACCGCGGACGGGGTGCTGACCTTCCCCCAAGGCGGGGCGCTTCACCGTCAGTGGCCTGGGCGGCGCCAACCGCCACAACGAATCTCGCCGCGGCCAGGTACGGCGCCGCGATCGACACGGCGCGTTCGCGAGCGATCGGCACCGCCGTCCCTCGGTGTGACCGAACCGGCTCGGAACACTCCGCGACGCCTGCCTCATCCGCCGTTCGGCCGAGGCCCCGCCCGTCCGGGCCTGTTGCATATGGCCGTTCGACCGAGGCAGCGGTACCTGCCGCGCCGGGAGAGTGGAGCCCAGTTTCCGCCCCGCTCACGGCAGTACGGCGATGTCGCTGCAGCCACCTTTCTGCGCTGCCAAGTGGCCGGACCGCCGGGGCTCGTCAGGTGACTGGAAGAGGAGAGATGAGCATGACTATCCGAGTGGTCGTCGTGGACGACCAGGACATGGTGCGTTCGGGGCTCGCCGGGCTGTTGTCCGCGCAGAGCGACATCGATGTTGTGGGCGAGGCGCCCAACGGGAGGCTCGGCGTCGAGGTCAGTCGCAGCACGCACCCTGACGTGGTGCTGATGGACGTACGGATGCCGGAGATGGACGGGCTGGAGGCGGCACGGCGGCTGCTCGATCCGCCGCCCGGTGTGGTGCACCGCCCAAAGGTGCTCATGTTGACGACTTTCGACCTCGACGACTACGTCTACGAGGCCCTGCAGGCCGGGGTCAGTGGTTTCCTGCTCAAGGCAGCGCCGGTGGCCGAACTGGTCCAGGCGGTACGGGTGATCGCCTCCGGTGACGCGCTGCTCGCCCCGTCCGTGACCCGTCGGCTCATCGAGGACGTCTCCCGGCGCCGCCCGCCTCTCCGCCGCGACGCCCGCCTGCGGATGAACGGTCTCACACCTCGGGAGAGGGACGTTCTGCTGCTGGTCGCGCGGGGACTGTCGAACACGGAGATCGCCGCGAATCTGGTGGTGGCCGAGCAGACCGTCAAGACCCACATGACCCGGTTGCTCTCCAAGCTCGGTGCTCGTGACAGAACCCAACTCGTTGTCATGGCCTACGAGTCGGGATTGGTCGCTCCGGGATCGTCCGCCTGATCCCCGCCCGGTGCGGCATCACAGACGGGCACGCCCGGTGTCGTCGTCACGGCACGGGCCGCCGACCCGGGCACCGGCACACCCCGGACGCGGGGCTCCGGTATGTCATACCCAGGTGTGACAGCGGACTTGGCACCTGGGTGTGACGCGCCGCTCCGTCCTCGCGCTTTAGCGTCACCGCGCCCTGACCAACCAGGATCGGATTCGCACGGAGCGCGCGCATGCACCAGCCCATCGACGTCGACCACATCATCCGGCTCTACCGCACCTTCACCGACGACCTCGAACGGGTCCGCGAGAAGCAGCGGAAACTGCTCGCGCCGCCGACCTCGCTGAAGGCCCAGCTCGACGACATCGAAGCGGAGATCACCTACCTCCTGCTACGCGAGGCCCGCCCGGAGACGGTGGTCGAGATCGGCACCTTCCACGGCTGGTCCACCACCTGGATCCTCCAGGCCCTGAGGGACAACGGCACCGGCCACCTGTACTCGTACGACATCGTGGACCACGTCGCGCGCAACGTCCCGGAGCAGCTCTCCGCCGGCCGCTGGACCTTCACGCAAGGGGATGCGCGGGAGAACCTGGAGAAGATCCCCGACACCGCGGACTTCCTCTTCATCGACGCGGCCCACTCGGCGCGCTTCGCCCGCTGGTACATCCAGCACCTGCTGCCGCGCATGCGGCCGGGCATACCGGTGTGCGTCCACGACGTCTTCCACGGCCGCAGGCCGCTGCCGTTCACCGAGGGCGCGGTCGTCCTGCGCTGGCTCGCCGACCGGGAGAACGCCTACTTCACCGCCTCCCGGGCCCACGCACCGGAGATCCACCAACGCCTGAACGACGTCAAACGGACCCTCACGCTGGGCCACCCTGTCCGGGACAGCAGGGACAACCCCATGATCTTCTTCACGCTGCGCTGAGAGCGTCCGGTTCGCGCGGCCGCCGCAGCATGGTTCCGGCGCCGCGACGGCCGGTCAGCCTGGGGCCGCGCCACACCTACCAGGTGCCGTTGGCCTTGCCCCTGTGTAGCGCCTGCTAGGACGCCTGCCTTGTGAAGATCGACATTCCCGAGCTGCTGGGGACAGCAGGTGGAGACAGACCGGAGCCCGGTGGGTGGCACGAGGTGGGTGCCACCCACCGGGCAGGGTTCGCCGTCAGACGGTTTGGGGCTGGAACTGCTGGTGGGTTCCTGTGCCTCAGGGCCACTGGATGAGGCGGGGCCGTTGGCGGTGGAGGCATTCGCGAGGCCCAGGCACTGCGCAGTGTGGCCGCATCCACGTCCGCGGTGGCCGAGTGATACAGCGGAGGCTGCGTCCCTGTCGCCCTCACCGGGCCCGCACCTCGTCCACGGCGGAAGACGGTGCCGTTGCCTTCCAGGGCCCGTTGGGCAGGGCGACCTGGCCCTGCCCAACGGGCCGTCGTTGATCTCGGCGATCGCCTCGGCGGTGGCGGATGCGGCGTCAGCCCATGGGATTGGTCGTGTCGCGCAGGGTGGCGAGGACGGGTACGTACATGCGGGTCTTGATGGTGCCGAGCGTGTCGCCCGCCTTCGTGGCGTGATTCTGCGCGATCCGTATGGCGGTCGTCCGTACGGCGTCCTCGTCTACGGCATGGTCGACGATGGCGGCGACCACGGCGTCGTGGCCGCCGTAGCGGCGGGCGGTGGTCATGGCCGCGTGCGCGGTCTGCGGCGTCAGGCGGGACTGGATGAGGGCGGACATGCCGGGCGTGAAGGGGATGTTGATGTCGGCCTCGGGCAGGCACCAGAAGCCGCGGTCTGCGCGCATCACCCGGAAGTCGTGGGCCAGGGAGAGCATCGCTCCGGCGGCGAAGGTGTGCCCCTGCAGTGCGGCCACGGTGACCACCGGCAGGGACAGCAGTCGCGCGAAGAGCGCGTGCGCCGAGATCACGTAGTCGTGAAGCTGGTCCGCGTTGGCGAACAGCCACTCCAGGTCGAGGCCGTTGGAGTAGAACTTGCCCGTCGCGGCGGTCACCAGGGCGCGCGGCCCGTCCGCCTTCTCCACCTCGTCCAGTGCGGCGTCGACGGCTGCGATCCAGTCGGGGTGGAAGCGATTCTCGCTGTCTCCGAGGTCGAGGATGAAGACATCGTCCTGGCGGTCGAGTTGGGGCATGGTGGCTTCCTCGGTCGGAGCGGTCACGGGCGGGCGTCGTGACAGGGGTTGGTTCGGTTCCGTAAGGCGTGTACTGGGAGGTCGTGGATCTCGGTGGCGGCGTCGTCCAGGGGGCCGGCGCTGTGTTCGATCCGTCACATGGTTACCGCGCCCTCGACGGCGGAAGGGGCGAGTTGCGGGCGTCGTCGTTGGTCTCTCCACGGCCTCAGACACGATCAGGCAGGTGGACCGGAACTCGCACTCCAGGGGCGGGTCTCATCGCAGCGCGAAGAACGAGTCGATCGCCTCGGTTATGTCGTCGGCCCTCGTCGCGGTGTCTATCAGGCTTGCGGTGTTGTTGACGACCGGCGCGACCGCCTCGTCGATCAACTGGGCGCGTCGGCCCGGGAAGCGGTGGTGGACAGACCCCCGCTGGGCACTGCCGTGCGTGATGATCTGGTCGGCGCTCGTCGTGTCGGGCGCGGTACAAACGCGGCAGGGCGGCGGCACTGCGGTCGAGCCGTTCGCGGCTGTCCCTCTTGCGCGGGCTCACACTGCCACTGGCCTTTCTCGGGCATACGCTGCCGCTACCGACGGGTAACTTGCAGTGCTTACCGTATAACACGGGGATGTCAGGGCGTCGTCTGGGACGCCGGCGGCGCCCCGACTGCTGCCTCGGCTGCTCAAGGGCCGCACCCGTAGCCCGGTCTTCGTCACCCACCGCCGCCCGGGCCGGGAAAGGTCTTCAGCCCCCGCGACGTGTGCCCGGGCGCCGGGCCGGCCCGACTGTCGCACGGGCAGCTGCGTGCCCTGTCGGGGCGAGTGCCCTGCCGTGCGCGGGCCCGGCGCGGGCTGGGACCAGCGCGAGTACGGTCTCACTCCTGCTGGCGCCGGGGGTGGTCGTCGGTAGGTGTTACCGGCTGAGTGCGTCGAGGGTGGCGTTGAGGTCGGTGGTGCGGGGCTGGTTGTGGGGGAGTTTGGCGAGCAGTGCGGCCATGCCGCAGGTGTTGGTGGCGGCAGAGAAGACCAGGCCGCCTCCAATGGCGGCGGACAGCCAGCGGGCGGGCCGGTAGCGGGTGCCGAGCGCGAGGCCGGCGACGACGAGGGAGCCGGCGGCAAGACGGACCTGGCGTTCCATGGGCCAGGTGGCCTTGGCGGTCCTGTCGCGATCGACCCGGTGCCCCTGGGCGGTCCAGGCGGTGGTGCCGCCGGTGAGGGTGGTGGCGGGGATGTCGGCGGCGGTGAGCTGTTCGCAGGCGGTGGCGGATCGGTTGCCGGAGGCGCAGACCATGAGCAGCTCGCTGCGGGTGGCTGCCGTCTTGAGGGCGGGCAGAGCGGTCGCGAGGTGATCGAGGGGGATGTTGTGGGCGCCGGGCACGTGGCCTGCGGCGTATTCGCCGGGGGTGCGTACGTCGATGATGGTGTAGGTACTCAGGCGCTCGGCGGCCTGGGCGGGGTGGATGGCGGTGGTGGTGCTCATGTGCGTGGGATTCCTTTCGTGTTCCGTCCGGGCCGTGGGCGTCCCGAACGGACTAGAATACCCTAGGGGGTATATATGAAGGAGGAAGTGTGGAGCTGGAGATGGCGGCCGATGAGCTCAAGAGCGTGCTCAACCGGCTGCGGCGTGCGCAGGGGCAGATCGCGGGCATTATCAAGATGATCGAGGACGGCCGGGACTGCGAGGACGTGATCACGCAGCTCGCGGCGGTCTCCCGGGCGCTGGACCGGGCCGGGTTCGCGATCATCGCGACGGGGCTGCAGCACTGCATGGCCGAGGGCGGGCAGGCGGCCGGTGACCGGGACCAGATGCGCGCCCGCTTGGAGAAACTGTTCCTCTCCCTTGCCTGAGCTGCGGGCCACGTCATGTCACGGAGTCAGCGAGCATGAAGGCGGCCACGGCCAGCAGGACCACCGCGAAAATGCGCTGCAGCCGAGGTCCGGAGACCTTGGCGCCGAGGCGTTTGCCGTCCCAGGCGCCCAGGATCGCGGCCCCGATGAACGGGCCGATCACCGCCCAGTCGAGCGAGACCGCGGCGCCGGAGCGGGTGGCTAGAGAGGCCAGCGAGTTGGCCGTGATGACCAGCAGACTGGTGCCGACGGCGGCCTGCATCTCGAAGGCCAGCACGGTGACCAGCGCGGGGACGGCGAGGAATCCGCCGCCCACGCCCAGCAGCCCGGTCAGCGCTCCCAGCCCCGCCCCGGTGCCTGCAGCCTTGTCCGGCCGCACCACACCGCCTGTGGCGCCAGCCGCGTCAGCGGGTCGGAGCATCTTGACCGCGGCGAGCGCGGCGATGGCCGCGAAGGAGATGGTGAGGGCGGCCTGGGGCAGCCGCGCGGCAACGGCCCCGGCGAGAGCCGCCGGGAGAATGCCGGCGGCGGCGAACGCCGCTCCGGCCTTCCACCGCACGTGCCCGGCCTGGGCGTGGCCGTACAGGGCGGTCAGAGAGGTGGCGGTGACGATGATCAGGCTTGCGGTGGTGGCCGCCGCAGGGGTGAAGCCGAGCAGGTAGATCAGCGCGGGCACCGCCAGGACGCTGCCGCCGCCGCCGAGTGCGCCGAGCGCCAGGCCGACCACGGCCCCCGCGATCAGGGCCAGGATCAGAGGACTCACGTTATCCGGCCGCCCTGACCGCGCTCGTCCACGACCGGCAGCCCGGCCTTTGCCCAGGCCGTCATGCCGCCGGTGACGTCGACGGCGTCGATGCCGCGCGAGGCCAGGAGCTTGGCGGCCTGCTGCGAGCGGTGACCGGAGCGGCAGATCGCCACCACCGGCCGGCCCTGCGTGTCCGACGGCAGGGCGGCGTCGGCCAGCAGCCGTGTCAGCGGCAGATGTACGGCGCCGGGCGCGTGCCCGGCCTTCCACTCCGGCACCTCGCGGACATCGAGCAGTACTGCGGCGGAGTCGCCGGTGCGGGTGCGGGCCTGCTCGGGGGTCAGGCGGCCAGGCCTGCGACGGAAAAGAAACATGATGTGCTCTCGCTTGAGTGGACGTGTGATCAGGGACGGACGACGGCCAGGTCCGCATCGACGGCGGCGTCGAAGCCGTCATCGACGGCGACCACGTCCCGTCCGGCGGCCTTCAGGAGCGAGGCGGCGATCGCCGCGCGCATCCCGCCCGCGCAGTGCACCCACACGGTGCCGGACGGCACCTCGCCGATCCGGCCGTGCAGCTCGTGGATCGGGATGTGCACCGAGCCGTCGACAAAGCCGTTCGCGCGCTCGGAATCCCGGCGCACATCCAGCACCACCACCGGCTCCCCGTGCTCACCTGCTCGGGCGAGGTCGACGAAGCGGGCGCGGGGGAAGGAGGCGAGTTGCTCGCCGTCGCGGACCCAAGCGGCCGGGGCGCCGGTGGCGGCGGCGGCCGGGCGGTCGATGCCGACCCGTGCCAGCTCCCGCTGCGCCTCGGCGATCTGCGCGGGGGTGTCGGCGAGCAGGGTGACGGGCTTACCCCACGGGATCAGCCAGGCCAGGTAGGTGGCGAGCTTGCCCTCGCCCTCGAAGTTGAACGACCCGGCCACATGTCCTTCGGCGAATGCGACCCGGCTGCGCAGGTCCACCACCCACTCTCCCGTAGCCAGCCGCTTCGCGATCTGCGCGGCATCGGCGGGCTCGGGCGGGGTCAGGTCTATGGGGGCGGGACCGGCGGCGTTGGCGGGGCCCATGTGCGCGTAGTACGCGGGCACGTCCTCCAGCCCGGCCAGCATCCGCTCCAAGAAGGTGTCCACGTCCAGGGTGAGCGCGTCGTTGGTGGCGCGCTCCTTGCCGATCGTGGTCGCATCCCCCTCGGCCTGGGAGGAGGAGCAGAAGCTGCCGAACCCGTGCGTGGGCAGCACCGGCACCGCGTCGTCCAGCTCGGCCGCCAGGCGGTGGGCGGAGGCGTGCTGGGCCCGGGCCAACTGCTCGGTCAGCCGCGGCTCGACCAGATCGGGGCGGCCCACGGTGCCGATCAGCAGCGATCCGCCGGTAAACACCGCCACACCGCGCCCGTCCTCTTCCAGGACGTAGGAGGTGTGGTGCGGGGTGTGGCCAGGGGTGGCGATCGCGCGCAGTACCAGGTGCTCGTCCAGGCCGACGGTGTCGCCGTCCGCAACGGAGGTGCGGGCGTAGGACACGTTCGCCGAGGCCGGCACCAGGTAGTCGGCGCCGGTGACGCGGGCCAGCTCCAGGCCGCCAGTGACGTAGTCGTTGTGCACGTGGGTCTCCGCCACGTACGCGATGCGCACCCCGCGCCTCGCGGCAGTGGCGATCACCTGGTCGATGTCGCGCGGTGGGTCGATGACGACCGCGCCGCGGGCGCCTCCGGCCAGGTAGCTGCGGTTGCCCAGACCCTCGAACTCCAGGGTGTCGACGAAGAACACGGCTGCGGCTCCTTCACAAGGGCGATGTACCCCCGGGGGTATTTGGTACTCCACTCTAACAGGGATACCTGGGGGGGTATTCCTGGGATTCGGGAGGCCCCTTGTCCGGCATTGCGTCCACTGCGGCGGGCGCCCGGCGGGTACCAAGGAACCGGGTCTATCGCACCACCGAAGGAGCGGCGCACCGTGTTCTGCAACCGCACCGTCCGCCTGGCCACCACCGACTTCGACGCCGTCGTCAGCAGGGTCGCCAGGCCCTGGCCGACCAGGGTTTCGGCATCCTCGCCGCGATCGACGTGACGATCACCTTGACGGCCGAACTCGGTCACGGCACTGGGGGCTACCTGATACTGGGCGCCTGCAACCCGACCCTGGTCCACCGGGCGCTGGAAGCCGACCGCCCCATTCCCGCGGTAAGAGGGCCAGCGCCGGCTTCTGCTCTGCCGGCCACACCGCCATGGCACCCGACACCTTCTGAAAGCGCACGCTGTCTCGATGACGTCGCAGGTCGCTGGCAGCCATCTGGGCGAAGCCGAGCAACTCCCAGGCGGTCAGATGCTGTGCCCCAGGTGCGGGTCCTCGGTGATCTCCGCCACGCGGTGGATGCCCTGTCGCTAGGAGACCCGTAGCGCGGTCGAGCGCGTCACCGTCTCGTTGGGCCCCACGCGGGCCAGTTCGGGCTGGAGGCCGGCGCCGTGGCTGTCGGCGACTGCGGCGGGGTAGCGCAGGATGTTCGGCGGGATGGTCGCCGAGGTACTACGGCTGGTTCTCGGACGGGGCGTCGCAACATGGTCGTGCGGCATGGCGTTCCCACTGCCCGGCGTGAATTGTGGTGCACTCGTTTCTTTACCCCTGGCGTGCGCCACCGAGCAGTGCTCCAGAGGCCCACGCCAGGCTTGACGGTGAGCAGTCGACGGACCACGGGAACCACGTCCCGGGACACCCCTCGTGGTGCTTGGCCGTGATCACCGCCAGGCACGCCCATGACGGCGGAGCGATCAAGGTCGGCTCCTCCTGCTACTACTGGTTCGGCGAGGGGTTCCGGAAGTCACCGTGCCGTCGCCCTTGGGGCCCTGTTGAGCAGGTAGTTGCCGACTCCCTGCTCGTCGATCACGGTGACGCCATGTGAGCCGCCGTGCTGCGCCCGGACCGCTTTCACCAGCCGTTGGAACGTGCACCGTGACGGCAGCGGCACGGTGTCACTGCCGTAGAGCGTGTCCAGCATGCGACCGACGAATCGCCGAGGTTCGTCGGCTGACGCGGTGTGCCCCCGCCGGGTGTCGTCCGACATGAGCGTCAACAGCATCTCCAGTACGCGTGGGTCCTGGTGGGCCCCTGGAGTACGCTTTCGCACCGCCCGTCCGTCGACCAGCCCGTCAATCCCCTGAGCCTGGTACCGCTGACGACGGCGCCGAACGGTGCGCGCTGACGCCCCGGGCACCCCCGCTGTCCTGAGTTCGGCGGCCTTGGCCGCTACCCTCTCGCTCAGCGAGCGGAGCCCTGGATCGTAGCCGGCGCGGGGCACGGCATCAGAGGCGGAACCGGACGGAAGACCGCTGATCACCTTCGTGATGTGCCGTTCCCACCACCTGGCTTGAGAGGGCTTCTCGAAACCGAGTGTGGGGTTGGGGGTTCCGTACGGGTGTGCTGTTCAGGTGATTGTGGCCGCGCGGGGGCATGAAGACAGGGCCTCTCGGTAGCACAGAGGGTGTCTACGCCACTGCTCACCGGGAGGCCCTGTTGCCGCAGTTGTATCGGTCTGCTGTGAAACAGTCCATTCCGGACACCCGGACGTGCGACTGCTTCGCCCACATGTACGGCAACGCCGCGGACAATCCGGCCGGCGAACACTGCTATCCGACCGACATAAGGGACGCGGAGTGGGATGCGGTCCGCCAAATGATCCCGAAGCCCGCGTGGGCCGAGGGCCGGGGCGGCCGCCCGGAGGAGTACTGCCACCGGGACATACTCGACGCGATCCGGTACGTGGTGGACAACGGCGTGAAGTGGCCTGCGCTGCCTGTCAATTATCCGCCGTGGAAGGCGGTGCACCGGTTCTTCACCCGGTGGCGGAAACAGGGGCTGACCGGCGAGTTCCACGACCGGCTCCGCGCCGCGACCCGCGAAGCGGAGGGCCGGGATGTGGAGCCGACGGCGGGGGCGATCGACTCGCAGTCCGCGAAAGGCACGTCCACGGTCGCGGCCACGACCAGCGGCTATGACGGCGGGAAGAAAATCAAAGGGCGCAAGCGGCACATCGTGGTGGACACCCTCGGCCTGATCCTGGTGGTCATGGTCACCCCCGCCTCGACGGGGGACCGGGAAGCTGCCCAGGACCTCCTCTTTCAGGCCGCACGGCGGCATCACCGGCTCAGGCGGGTGTGGGCGGACAGCGGATACACCGGCATGCTGGTGGGCTGGTGCGCGACTGCTTTGAACCTGATGCTGACCGTCATCCGCCGCAGCGACGGCCAGACAGGCTTCGTCGTGCTGCCCAAACGGTGGATCGTCGAGCGGACCTTCGCCTGGCTCACCCGTTCCCGGCGCCTCGCCCGCGACTACGAGCGGCTGCTTGCGTCGTCGGAGGCGATGATCCTGTGGTCGATGACCATGGTCATGACCCGCCGTCTCGGCCCTCGCCGCAAGCGAACCGGCCCGGTGCCGGCTCGTGCGCCCATCCCCGCGCAACGAGTCGCTTGAGCTTGCACCGCACGCCCTCGGTTTTCGCAGGAACCACCTCCAGCCCCAACAAGGCAGTGATCTCACGGCAGTTCAGTGGCTGACCGCCGGTCGCGCGGCGTTCGGCCAGCAGACCCACAACCTGCTGATATTCCGGTGCCAGCACCTCGACCGACAGCCCCTCCCGCCATACCGGGACCAGCGACCCGGGCTTCACCGCCGACGGCGTCCTGGCCTTGTTGCCCTCCGGCATCTTCCCCGCCACAGCCTCCTGGCCTGCGGCTTCACCTGTCTCCCACACCTCGCCGACCCGCCTGCGGGCGATCAGCCACTCGTCCCACTCCGACTGCGCCGCCTCCAGCTCGGCCTGCAACTCCTCCACCCGCTTCCGGGCCGCACGTTCCCGCTCCTCCAGCCGCCCCAGCACCGACGCCATCACACACCTCCAGCACGCCACCTCAACGGACGCACCGGACCTACCTCCCCCACCCCGGCACCATGCCTGAGCAGCACAAACTCAGCCACCACACTCGGTTTCGAGAAGCCCTCTGAGCGAAGACCTCGTCAGATGCCGGCACGACCCCGATCGAAGGCACACGAGAGCCACGCTCCACAACCTCGAAGTCCGCGGACAGCACCAGTTCCGCAACCGTGGGACTGACCATGCTCGCCCAGCGGATCCGCCAGTTGGACAGCCCCGTTACCTTTTCCGTGGCCCTGCAATGGGGCGCCTGGCCTCCGGGTCCGGTATGGCTGTGTGCCCCCTGTCGAAGTTCATGACCTGGGGGGTGTTGCCGCCGGGCTTCGGGGCACCGCTTGACCGCTGATGAGGGGCCTGACGACCGCCTGGTCCGGCGCAATGCCGGGCCGCTTCACGGGTGGCATGTCTGCGTAACGTGGTTGCCGGCGTGTGGTGCCGCAGGGACGGCCGGGAGTTGAGGAGACGAGTGGCGAGGGGCGCGCGCATGGTCGACACGACCACGATAGATCTCTTCCTCGGCCTGGACCTGGGCAAGGAGTTCCACCACGCCCACGGCCGGACCCAGGACGGCAGAACGGTGCACGACAAGCGGCTGCCCAACACAGAGCCGAGACTGCTGGAGCTGTTCACCAGGCTGGTGGCGAAGTTCGGCGCCGTTCTGGTGATCGTGGACCAGGTCGCCAACATCGGCGCGCTGCCGCTGACGGTGGCCCGCGCGGCGGGCTGCCGGGTGGCCTACCTGCCCGGGCTGTCGATGCGGCGGGCCGCCGACCTGCACCCGGGCGAGGCCAAGACCGATGCCCGCGACGCGTTCGTGATCGCCGAGACCGCCCGCACCATGCCGCACACCCTGCGCGCGGTGGACCGCGACGACGAGATGCTGGCCGAGCTGACCATGCTCACCGGCTACGACAACGACCTGGCCGGCGAGGTCAATCGCGCCACCAACCGACTGCGTGGCCTGCTCTCCCAGATCCATCCCTCTCTCGAGCGCGTGCTCGGCCCGCGCCTGGCCTACCCCTATGTCCAGGCCCTCCTCCAACGGCACGGCTCCCCGGCGAGACTGAGGAAACTGGGCCGGGCTCGGTGCGAGGCCCTGCTCAAGGCGCACGGCTCACGCAAGGCCCACCACCTCACCACCGAGATCTTCGAGGCGCTCGCCGAGCAGACTCTCGTCGTTCCCGGCACCGAGGCATCCGCGCTGATCGTGCCCGGCCTGGCCGCCCAGCTCGCCGCCGCCCACACCCAGCGCCGGGCCACTGAGCAGGAGATCGCCGCCCTGCTGGAGGCCCTCCCTCTTTTCCACCTCCTGACGTCTCTGCCCGGCATGGGCGTCAGGACCACGGCCGCCGTGATCGTCGCGATCGGTGACGGCACCGGCTTCCCCACCGCCGGACACCTCGCCTCCTACGCCGGACTCGCTCCGGCCACGAAGTCCTCGGGCACATCGATCCGCGGCGAGCACGCACCCCACCGCGGCAACCGGCTCCTCAAACGAGCCCTGTTCCAGGCTGCGTTCGCCGCGATCGGCTGCAAAGCCGACCCGTCCTCCCGGATCTACTACGACCGTCAGCGGGCCCGCGGCAAGACCCACACCCAGGCGATCCTCCGCCTCGCCCGGCAACGCGTGAACGTCATCCACGCGATGATCCGCAACGGCGCCCTCTACGAACCCCGCGCCCTCGACCTCGCCGCCTGACATTCCCACCACCCCTGCCTCTTCCGGACCGCCGCACCCGGCACCAGCACGGCAGGCCCCACCGCACCGGCCATCGGGCTGCCCGCACCGCACCCAGACCACCGGGGTCGTCCCGCTTCGCGGGACGACCCCGAAAACCATCACGAACCCCTACGGACCACCCACACCACGGTTGACGAAACAGATAGGGGCACCCCCCCTGCGAAGCCGGCCACCACCCAAGCGCGGTCCTCGAACCGCACCTGGTCCCCCAGACCCAGACGAGGGGGCCACGACACATCCATCGGCCTTCCTCGCGCGGTGACGTACGACGGTGGCTCGCCCACCACCCTGTGCCTACCTTGCCCGTGAAACTAAAAAGAATTAAGCAATATGGCGAAAGAGCGCCGAGAGCGCCGAGAGCGCCAGGAACAGGACGGATACGGATCGCGCCTCCGAACTCGAGGTCTGGGATGAGGAAGACGCACCGCGAGCATGGTTCAGTGGCCGCGCAACCGGCGTATGACCGCCACGACCTCGGCCGTTCGGCCGAGGGGCGCGCTGGATCTGTGGCCGTTCAGCCGAGGCGTCGCTGATGCGGGCGGTCCGAGAGTAGGGAGGGCACCTCCGCCCTCCCCTCCGTTCCGGTTCGCCCGAGAAGGACGCTTTCCATGACCCGTACCACCCGCGTAGTTGGTCTGGCCTCCGCAGGCATGCTCGCCGCGCTCTGCATCGCCGACGCCCAGGGTGCGACCGCGCCCACTGCTCGGACGGCCGAGGACCACTCCTCGCGTCTCGCCCGGTACTACGACCAGCGCCCGGCATGGCGCCGGTGTGAGAACTCCTCCGACACTCCCGCCTCCTACCAGTGCGCCACCATCAGCGTCCCGGTCGACTACGCGCACCCCGAAGGCCGGACCCTGCGGCTGCGGATATCCCGCAGCCGCACCAGCGCCCCCGCCAAGCGGCACGGCGTCCTGCTGTCCAACCCCGACGGGCCGGGAAACCCGGCCCTGGGACTCCCCCTGCAACTCAAGGACGCGCTGCCAAAGGGCGTCCTTCAGCGCTACGACCTGATCGGCTTCGACCCGCGCGGCCTGGCCACCAGCAGCCCGCTGCGCTGCGGTCTGACGCAGGACGAGGTGGCCCTGAACTCGAGTCAGCCGTACCGGGCCGCAACTTTCGCTCACACCGCTCTCGCCCGTGACATCGCCGCCAAGTGCACGGCCCGGAGCGGAAGCCAACTGCTCCCGTACATCAACACACGTAACACCGCACGAGACATGGATGTCATCCGAGGAGTGCTGGGCGAGAAGGAACTCTCCTACGTCGGCTGGTCCTACGGAAGTTATCTCGGCGCCGTCTACACTCAACTCTTCCCGCGACACAGCGACCGCATCGTCCTCGACAGTGCCGTCGACCCGAACCGCTTCGGCAGGGCCACGACTCTGGCCATGGCCGCCGGGGCCGAGCCCGCGTTCGAGGACTGGAGCCGGCTGATCGCCCGTCGCGACCTCACCTACCACCTCGGCAACAGTCCGGCGAAGGTCCGCGCCGCCTTCTGGTAGCTCATCGCCCGCGCCGACCGGACGCCGCTCCTGTACCGGGGCGACGACCTCGAATACCAGGGACAGGCGGTCAATGGCGCCGACATTCGTTCCTGGCTGCGTCCGCTCTTCTCCGCCGAGCCCTATCAGGCCGCCCGCGAGATCGTGACTCTCCGTACATCCCGTACCACCAACCACACCACCCGCCCGGACACCGGCGCCGCGGGCTCGGCGGACGACAACAGCGTCGCTCTCAACTGGGCCATCAGGTGCGGTGACAACTCGGCGTCCTGGCCCAATGATCCGGCGCGCTATCAGCGTGACGTTCGCCGCGAACATCACCCCGTGCGCCTTCTGGCCCCGCGGCTCGGAACCGGCCACCCACATCGACAACACGGTCGGCGCCCTCGTCGTACAGAACCAGTGGGACCCCCAGACCCCGCTGCCCGGCGGCCGTGCCATGCACCGCGCCCTGCACGGCTCGCGCCTGGTTTACCTGCTGCGCGAGGGCCGTCCGGAGACGGTGGTCGAGATCGGCACCTTCCATGGCTGGCAACGGCACCGGCCATCTGCACTCGCACGGCATCGTCGATCATGTCGCGCGCAACGTCCCGGAGCCGCTCTCCGCAGGCCACAGGACCTTCATTCGTACGGTCGTGCCGGCTGCCGGAGTCCCGCGTCGACGCGTCCGTCGCCCGTCTGCTTACGGAGAAGTTCCGCCTGGGGCTCTTCGACGAGCGCCGCTACGTCGATGCCGACGTGGCCGAGGAGGTCGTGGGCCGCGCCGACTTCCGTGCCGCCGGAGCGGCCACCCAGCGCCGCTCCATCACCGTGCTCAAGGACGGTCCCGTGGGCGGTGAGCCAGTGGTGCCGCTCACCGGTCGCGGTCGCCTGTACGTCCGTAACCTCGATCCCGCGGTGGCCGCCGATTACGCCGACAGCACCCGCGCTCCCCGTGACGCGATCTGGCGGTGCTGCGTCTGAACACCCCGTACGAACCCCGCACCGAAGCGTTCGAGTCCTTCTTCCACGCCGGGCGCCTCGATTTCCCGAGGAGGAGTTGAAGGAGATCCTGGTGCTCTGCGACACGGTCCCCACGGTGGTCGCCGTCCACCTGGAGCGACCGGCGGTGATCTGGGACATCGCTGAACGCTCCGCCGCGCTCCTCGCCACCTACGGGGCAGGCGACGAGGCCCTTCTGGACGGGCTGTTCGGCCGTGCCCGCGCCTGCGGCCGACTGCCCTTCCAACTGCCGCGCTCCATGGAGGAGGTACGCCGAAGCCGACCGGACGTCCCGCAGGAGGGCGGTGACCCGCTCTACCTCTTTGGGTACGGACTCGGTCGGCAGTCGGTGCGCGGTTGACGTTCGGAGGGTTACACCTGCTCGGTGGGCAGGATGAACAGCTCAGCCAGGTTGACGTGCTCGGGTGCCTGGATCGCGAAGAGGATGGCGTCGGCGATCTCGGAGGGCTCGACGGGCCGCAGCTGGGCCTGGGAGGCGTGCAGCATCTCCCGCACGGCCGGGTCGCTGGTGCTCTCGGCGAGTTCGGTCGCCACCACGCCCGGCTGGATGGAGGTGACGCGGATGTTGTGCTTCTTGCCGACCTCCATGCGCAGGCCCTCGGAGAAGGCGGTGACGGCGAACTTGGTGGCGGAGTAGACGGTGAAGCCGGGGCCGAAGACCTTGCGTCCGGCGATGGAGGAGGTGTTGAAGATGTGGCCGGAGTGCTGCTCGATCATGTGGGGGAGCGCGGCGGCGGTGGCGTTGAGGACGCCCTTGATGTTGACGTCGACCATGCGGTCCCACTCGTCGGTCTTGAACTCGTCGATGTTGGAGACGGGCATCAGGCCGGCGTTGTTGAGGAGGAAGTCGAGCGAGCCGTAGGCGTCGACCAGCTTGCGGACACCGGCGTTGACGGAGTCCGCGTCGGCGACGTCCATCTCCAGGACGAGGGCCTGGCCGC
>NZ_JBHXSG010000100.1:0-22636 GCF_042714835.1 Streptomyces sp. NPDC058678
GTCGCGGCGGCCACCGACAAGAACCCGAAACTGCGGCGCACCGCCGGCTCGACGGCCGCCAGCATCAGCGTGCTCCACCGCGTCCTTCCGGCCCGAATCTTCGACCGCATCGTCCGCAGGTTCAACCGGATGCCCAACTGACGCTCACCCTTCACGTACCCGAACCCGCCGAAAGCGACGGCGCGCCTTCGACGAGGTGACAACGGATGCGGTGAAGGCCGCGACAACAACCGCCGTCGCCAAAATGATCGCCACCGCCGCCACCGACAACCAGCCCAGGCCCCGCCGCACCGCCGGCCCACTAGCCTCACGCGTCACCATCGCGCGCCGCCTCGTTCCCGCCGGAACGTTCGACAAGCAGATCCGCGAGAACAACCGCCTGCCCGCCTGCCCGCCTGCGGTCCGCGGCGACCGGCTCTACATCACCGACGGCGGGGTCCCCGAGCCCCACGACCCGAAACTGCAGACCGCAAGGATCAACTTCCCGGCTCTCCTCGCAGGCGCGACACACTGACCCGACCAGCGGCAGCCGGGGCGCACGCCCCGGCTGCATGGAGGAACACATCGTGCGGTACACGAAAGAACACAAACAGGAGACGAAGCAGCGAATCATCGCCACAGCCGGCCGCCGGCTCAAGCGCAACGGCATCGACGGCTCCGGAGTCGCCACGCTCATGAAGGACGCGGGACTGACCAACGGCACCTTCTACGCCTACTTCCCCTCCAAGGACCAACTCATCGCCACCGCGGTCGCCGACCAGATGCGCGCACAACACGAGAACATCGTCGCCCAGGCGGCACCCGGCCGTGCCGGACTCGAACAGATCGTGCGCTGGTACTTCTCCCCCGAGCAGCGCGACAATATCGAGGACGGCTGCCCCAACGCCGCCCTCCTCGACGAGATCGCACGCTCCACGGACCCCACCAGGCAGGCCTACACCGACGGCGCACTCGTCCTCATCGACGGCTTCGCCGCCCGCCTGGCACCCCACGATCCGCCGTCGGCGCATCTGAAAGCACTCGGCCTCCTCGGCATGATGGCCGGGACACTGCAGCTCTCCCGTGCCCTGACCGACCGGCAACTCGCCGACGAACTCCTCGAACAGGGCATCCGCAACGCCCTCGCACTGCTGGATGCCGAGCAGCCCAACTGAAACGCCATTCGCGTACCGATCAGAAGCTGGTCCGGTCGAACAAGGTCGGCGGCTCCCTCGACAACCGCATCCGCTTCGCCGTCGAGGTCGCCACCGCCGTGGCAGACGAGATCGGCCAGACCGACTACCGCACCCACACAGCTCACGAGCACGCCGCCGAGCGCACGGCACCGACGCCGAGCGCGACACGGCTCCGCGTCTGATGGCCGACGTGGAGTCCGCCGCGCTGCGGACGCCCGTCGTCGAGAAGTGGGCATCGGGTGATACCGACGTCTCACTGCCCGATCCGGTCCGCGAGAGTCTCACGCAGCTGCGCGCCGGCCTTCCCATCGTCGGTGTCGCACCGGCTTCACAACCGTCCCCACTCTCGACGCCGGTCACCCGCCGGATGGCCAGACGATTCCATACACCCTCGATGAGGGGAGAGAACGAGGACCTGATGAGTACCTTCCACCCTGATCTCAAACGAGGTCGCTTCATCCCCAATGTGTCCTACGGACGTCTGTCGTCGCGCATCGTGCGGAGCGTGAAGTGGCGCTCGACCGATCCAGGGCCGGACGTCACGGTTCAGGAGATCGTCGTGCCCGGGCCCGAGGGGGCACCGCCCGTCTCGCTTCGCGTCTTCCAGCCGACCGGCCTGAAGGCAGCGGCTCCGGCGCTGCTCTGGATACACGGTGGCGGGCTGATCTTCGGCGCCCCCGAGCAGGACGACCGTACGAACATCGCCTTCGCCCGCGAACTCGGCATCACCGTCGCCGCGGTCCGTTACCGACTGGGGCCGGACCACCCCGCGCCCGCCGCGGTCGAGGACGCCTACGCCGCGCTGCGCGGGCTGGCCGAGCGCGCGAGCGACCTGCACATCGACATCGACCGCATCGCGATCGGCGGTGCCAGCGCAGGCGGCGGAATCGCCGCGGCCCTCGCACTGCTCGCCCATGACCGGGCCGAGATCCGCCCGGCGTTCCAACTGCTCCTCTACCCCATGCTGGACGACCGCACGACGACGAGAACCGACCTGGACACCCTCAAGGTGCGCGTCTGGACGCCCAAGAGCAACCGGTACGGCTGGTCGTCCTACCTCGGCGACGCCGTCGCGGGCCCGGGCGTCTCCCCGTACGCGGCCGCAGCCCGCCGCGTGGAGCTCACCGGTCTCCCTCCGGCCTGGATCGGCGTCGGCACCCTCGACCTCTTCCACGATGAGGACGTCGAGTACGCGCGCCGGCTCAGTGACAGCGGCGTCCCCTGCGACCTCGACGTCATCCCCGGCGCTTTCCACGGCTTCGACCTCGTGTTTCCCAAGGCCGAAATCTCGCGGGAGTTCTGGCGCCGGCAGGCACGGGCGCTGAAGGGCGCACCGTGAGGCCGACCGAAAGCGAAGGCAGATCGACATGCAGATCGCGGAGAGGGTTTTCGTCATCTTCTGGGGCGTCGTCAACCTGACCAAGGCGTTCCTGCTCGTGCTCCTCGAGCGTCCCAAGGCCAGCCTGGTAAACGCCGCCGAGGCTGGGCAGTGTCGGGGGCGGTCGGCGTGGGCCGTCCCGCCAGCCCTCCCGGAGCGACTTGCCTCCAGCCCTGGCGCTGGAGGCAAGCGTCTGACAGTGGCTGCGCCGTGTGATCACGAGCGGATCTGATCGCGATCGTGGGGCACGATCAGACCGTCGCGAACCCCAGCACCAGCGGCGCCACGGCAACGAGCATGATGACGGCCGGGATGCCGATTCCCTTCGCGTCGCCTCCACGGGCGTGCGTGATCACGGCGCCCAGGAAGTACAGGACGACACCGATCGCCGCCGCGATGCCCAACGGTCGGTAGACGATGCCGGCGAGCAGCCCCAGAGCGCCCGCGATCTTGACCAGGCCGAGCGGCAAGAACCAGCTCTCGGGCACCCCCGAGCGCCTTGAGCCCCTCTGTGATCTTCGGGTCGCGGGTGATGTCGGGAACGGCACACCTCGACGACAACGACGCCCTGCGGCAGAGGCTCGCATCCTCGGCGTGACCGCGTCCGCACCGCCGGGCGGCGGCGTACGTCAGACGGTGACGTCGGCCCCCGGATCCGGCACCGTCATGGCCCAGGTCCCCATGGCCTCCAGAACGTCGCTCAACCCCTCACCGAGAGGGGTCAGCTCGTACACGACGCGCGGCGGGATCTCCGCGTACGTGGTGCGCGTCACGATGCCGTGCCGCTCGAACTGGCGCAGCCGACTGGTCAGGGTGTGCGGGCTGATACCGGGCAGGGCCTCGCGCAGCTCGGTGAAGCGATGCGGGCCATGCAGCAGTTCGCGCACGATCAGAGTTGCCCACGGGCCGTTGAGCAGAGTGAGGAACCGGGCAACACCACACTCGGGCAGACAGGAATCAGTCATGTTTTCAACGGTAACTCTATTAGTGCAGTTGATGTAACTGATGCATCGCATGCACTAATGGGTTCATGACCTACGTGATTCACGGCGCCACCGGCGCCCAGGGTGCCCCCGTCGTGGCCGCTCTCGCCGCCGCGGGCAAGCCCGTAACCGCTCTGACCCGCAACCCGGACACCGTCGTGGACGGCGCAAGCGTCGTAGCCGCCGGATACTCCTCCACGGAGGCACTGGCCGAGGCATACCGCGGCGCCCACGGCGTGTTCATCCACCTGCCGGTCACCTCGGAAGAGGACCGCCAGACCTACGCGCGCAACATCGTCGCCGCCGTTCGAGAGTCCCGCCCGGCCCGCGTGGTGTTCTCCACCAGCGGCTCTCCGACCGACCCCGACACCGGCGGCGCGGCCGCGATCCTGCTCAGCGGCCTGGCGGACAGCGGGGTGCCGCATGCGGTGATCGCGCCCACGCTGTACCTGGAGAACCTGCTCATGCCGTACGTCCTCGACACGGTCCGCGAGCGGGGCGTGCTGCCCTACCCGATCCGCGCCGACTTCCCCGTCTCCTGGGCGTCCCACCTGGACATCGCCGACGTCGCCGTCGCCCTGTTCGACCGCCACGACGTCACCGGCGTGGTCTCCGTCGGCCAGTACCCGGCGATCACCGGACCGGACCTGGCCCAAGCCTTCGGCGCTCACTTCGGCAAGGACGTGGTCTTCGAGCCGATCACCCCCGAGCAGATGCGCGCCTCCATCGCGCCCGTGATCGGCGAGGGCCCCGCCGCCGACGTCGCCGGCCTCTACCAGGCCATGAGCACGCTGCCCGACCGCTCGATCGCACCGGAGGACTCCGCCCAGAAGCTGCTGGACATCATCCCCCGCACCACGGGCCAGTGGCTGGCCGACATCGGCCTCTGACCGCAGTCACTGCCGGCTTCGGCCGAGTTCGGCAGGCATCGACTTGCCGTGGCCTTGGCCAGTTCCACCGTCTTGGCCCTGGCGCTCGCCGCCTCCGGAGAAGGCGACGCCGAGTCGAAGGCGGTCGGAACGGCAACCACGGAGCCCACCGACACGACCGTCACGCCCACCGCCACCGCCGCCTCGGCATCGGCGTCCGCCACCGCCACCGGGCCAGCCACGAAGGGCGCGGGCCCCCAAGGCGCCGGAAACGGTGGCGGCACCGGAGAGGGGGCCACCAAGACCTCGTCCGCCGGCACGGGCTCCGGCAGCGCCAAGTCCGTGGACCGCACCACGGGTTCGTTGAAGTTCGCCATCAGAAGAGGTGAAGAGCCCCATCAACCACGTCCTCATCACGGCTACCAACACGGGTCGAAGCCTGTTCCACATACAGCCATCCGGCCCTCCGATTGAGCGATATCCAGGAGTCCGTCACAGCCATGATCGGGCAAAGCAAGCCGCAGGCCGTCGTCACCCTCGACCCCGGCGCCACCGCATAGGCGGGCCTGATCACCGCGTCCGTCGACCGCAACAGTCATATCGACGCCGTGCCCAGTGCGATCGCCAGCAGGCCCAGGAACATGCCGCTTCCAACGACCCATTCCATGGGCCCCTCCCATCGCCTGAGCTCGCTCGCACCTCGCGAACTCGCCCGCTGATCATCCACGCTGATCAAGATCAGCAGAACTAGGCTGCAAATCAAGTGTGCCGGAGCCCCTCGGGGAACACCGGGTTCGGCACCAATGCCGGCCAAGCCGGGATAAAGGCCAAGAGCTCAGCCCGGCCGTCGCCGGCAGAGGTCCTGCTTCCTGCCGGGCGGGGCCTGCGTCGGCAGTATGCGGCTCTCTTGAGCACCCGACTAAAAGTTCGCCACCCAGCCGCGCTCACAGCGTCCCCGACTGGTCGGTTGGCCAAGATCCCCAGGTCTGCAGCGCCCAGCGAACCGTCAGATCAACCCTCGGTATGCCTCATGCGTTCTCGCTGGCTATGGGGCGGACTGGGCGGGGCAGCGTACTGCGGATAGGGTCTAAAGAACGCGTCAAGTGGCGCGGGGTGTGCCGGGAAGTCTGGTCGGCGTCCGTAGGGCCGTGTGCCCTTTTGCCGACACCCCGGAGGTTCGCCGTCTTGGCTGCTGCCCCGCGCTCCCCCTTCCTCGGGCTTCTGCCCTGGCCCGAACGCCAGGCTGTTGCCCGGGCGTTGCGCACGGAGACCGTAGGCGGGCTGGTCCTGCTGTCCGCCGCGGTGCTGGCGCTGGTGTGGGCGAACAGCCCACTCGCCTCCTCCTACACCGCGCTTCGCGACTTCCACTTCGGGATCCCCGCACTGGGTCTGGATCTGTCGGTCGGCCACTGGACCTCCGACGGGCTGCTGACCGTCTTCTTCCTGGTCGCGGGGATCGAGCTGAAGCGGGAACTGGTGGTCGGCTCGCTGCGCACCCCGGCCACCGCCGCGCTGCCGGTCATCGCCGCCGCGTGCGGCATGGCGGTGCCGGCCGCCTTCTACGCCGCCACCGCCGCTTCCGGCGGGGGCAGCATGGACGGCTGGGCGGTGCCGATGGCCACCGACATCGCCTTCGCCCTGGCGGTCCTTGCGGTCATCTCCACCCACCTGCCGACCGCCCTGCGCGCCTTCCTGCTCACCCTCGCCGTCGTCGACGACCTTGGCGCGATCCTGATCATCGCGCTCTTCTTCACCTCCGACCTCAACTACTGGGCACTCGCCGGCGCATTGGCCGGGCTGGTCGTCTTCTACCTGCTGCAGCGGCTGCGGGTGCGCGGCTGGTGGTGGTACCCGCCGCTCGGCGTGACGGTCTGGGCGCTGATGTACAACGGCGGCATCCACGCCACCGTCGCCGGCGTCGCCATGGGCCTGATCCTGCGCACCACCCGCGACGAAGGCGAGCAGGCCTCGCCCGGCGAACGCACCGGGCACCTGCTGCACCCGCTGTCCGCCGGGATCTGTGTGCCGCTGTTCGCGCTGTTCGCCGCCGGGGTCATCGTCTCCGGCGACGCGCTGGGCAAGGTGTTCGCCACCCCCGAGCCCCTCGGCGTGGTCACCGGCCTGCTCGCGGGCAAGATCCTCGGTATCTTCGCCGGCACCTACCTGGCCGCCCGCTTCACCCGCGCCCAGCTCAACCCCGAACTCGCCTGGGCCGACGTCTTCGGCCTCGCCACACTGGCCGGAATCGGCTTCACCGTCGCCCTGCTCATCGGCGAACTCGCCTTCCCCGGCACCGCCACCGGCGAGCACGTCAAAGCCGCCGTCCTCATCGCCTCCCTGACCGCCGCCCTGATCGCCTCCCTGCTCCTGCGCCGCCGGAACACCGTCTACCGCCGCCTGTATGAGGAGGAAAACATCGACGAGGACGCCGACGGCATCCCCGACATCTACCAGCGCACCCCGGGCAGCAGCGCATGACACCACCACGCCCCAACTACCCACAGGCCGCCGCAGCCACATGGCTCCTGATCTGCGTACTCGCCACCGTGGCCCTCACCCTCACCACACCAGCCTGGGGCAAGACGCTTTCGCTGATCGCTGCCGCCACCGCCCTGCGCACCGCCGTCCAGTACACGCGGCACGCACGGTGAAAACGACGCCCCGCTGGCGGCGCACAGCCCTGTCGCTCCTCGCATGGTGGATGGTCGTCACTCTCACGCTATGGCTGCTGAGCAAGGCCCTCGACCAGCCCGCGCAGCTCGCCACGTGCGCCGCGTCAGCCGCTCTCCTGGTCACGATCGGAGAAACCGGCGACTGGCTACGACGTCGAGCGCGCGCCCGCCGCCACCACAAACGTTCCAGGTCACCGTGGTCGCCGCGATGACGAAGTCTGGCTGTGCACTGAGGCCACGTAGCGCAGCGCGCTGACCTGCCGTGGTCGAGGTGATGGTCGGCGGCGCACGGTCGGACCGATGGGCGGGGGCACGCCCCACTCGGATTGCGGACGGACGGTCTGGGTGGAAGGCATGGTGCTGTGACGTGGACACTGCCGGAACCCATGCTGAGCACTCCCGTACCCGTGCCCGTGCCCGAGCTACAGCCGGGCTGGGCGGTGGAGCCCAAGTGGGATGGATTCCGAGCCCTGGTCTCCGTCGATGCGGGCCGGGTGGTGCTGCGCTCCAGGCGCCGCACCGAGATGCTTTCGGCGTTTCCGGCGATTGGGCCGGGGCCACCCAGCTCCCGGACGCCACCGCGCTGGACGGCGAGCTGGTCGTGTGGGACGCCGCGGGGCGGCTCGCCTTCGAGCGGCTGCAGGACCGGCTTCAGCGGCGCGGCGGCGGGGCGACCCCGGAGGCGGGCGAGTGGCCGGTCCACTTCGTCGCGTTCGATCTGCTGCGGCTGTCCGGGACCGACACGACCAGGTGGCCGTATCGGCGGCGCCGGGCCGCGCTCGAGTCCGTGTTCGCCGCCCGCAAGCTGTCCGCCCAGTGGGTGCAGGACGGCGCTCGGCATCAATGGCCAGCCGGAGTAGATCCCGGGCTCATAGGCCGGCGGCTCCGTCGATGCGCTCGCGGAGCAGGTCGGCGTGGCCGTTGTGACGGGCGTACTCCTCGATCATGTGGATGAGTACCCAGCGCAGCGACACCGTTCCCCGCCAGGAGTCCTCTCCCTCAACGTCCAGGTTGAGGGCTTCGGTGACGAACCGTTCGGCGAAGGCCACCTCGGTCCGCCACGCCTCCCACGCTGCGGCGACCACCCTCGGGTCGTGCGTGGCACCGTCGAAGTCTCCGTCGGGGTCCACAGTCGAGGAGAAGAGGGCCGGCGCGTCCTGCCCGTCCAGGACCCGCCGGAACCAGCGGCGTTCCACATCGGCGAGGTGCCGGACCAGACCGAGCAGGGAAAGCGTGGATGGCTCCACGGACCGCAGGGACAACTCCGATCCCAGGCCGGAGCACTTCAACTGCAGCGTGGCGCGCTGGGCGCTCAGGACATCGATGAGCATCCGTCGTTCGTCGCCGGTCGTGGGGCCGGTGAACCGGCGATCGCTGTCGGCGCCGCCGAACAGTTCGGCTCTTCTTGTGGGATCGCTCATGTCCGCCCTTCCGTTCGCCCTGTGCGCACTGTTCGCGCGGCCGTGACTCGGCCAAGCATGTCTGTCAGCGTGCGCTGCTGGCGCTCGGTCAAGGAGGCAACGAAGATCACTGCGTCAGCGTTGGCCTGGTCGCAGGCCTGAGCCACCTCGCGGACTTTTCCGTAGCTCAGCAAAGTTCGCGAGGAGTAGGGCAGACCCATCTTCTGGACCCCGCCGTCCGAGACTCCTCGCCGTTGCACAATCTGCGCGACGACCCGAGCGCTGTGCGAGGCTAATTCTGTGGCTGCCGACGCCATGAGCGTTTCGAAGTCTTTCTGCTTCGCAGAGAAGTAGCCAACCAGGACTACATCAGCGCCTACGGCCGTGAGCCGGAACGCCCGGCGCTGGGCCGGCTCCGACGGCACGCGACGAGCCAGGCGCCGGTCGCGCCTTCGGGGCTGATGCATGCGCCACAGGCTAAATGCCTGGCTGCCTGCAGCGATACCGGGTTTCTCTCTGACCGAGCCTGGCGAGCAAGGTCAGAGCCACTCGTTGATGACGGCGATCGTGACGGTGGCCTCGTATCGGACGGCGAGCTTGTCGTATCTCGTGGCCACGGCCCGATGGCGCTTGAGGCGGTTGATCCCGCACCCGACCGCGTGGCACTCGCGGTGGTCGGCCTTGTCGAACTTCGGCGGACGGCCACCGCGGGTGCCCAGTTTCTTGCGGTTGCGGATCTGGTCGGACTTCTCCGGAATCGTGCAGCGGATACCGCGTTTGCGCAGGTAGTCGCGGTTGGCTCGGGAGTCGTAGGCTCTGTCGGCCCGCACTCGGTCCGGTCGGCAGCGCGACCTGCCGACGCCTATGCGGGGTAACCCGGACGAGCTCCAGGACTGGCTGGAACTGAGGACTGTCGTGCCGCTGACCGGCGGTGACCAGAAAGGACAGCGGCTTCTGTCCGTGCTCGACCGCGAGGTGCGCTTTTGTGGTCGGTCCACCGCGTGAGCGTCCGAGCCCTTGGTCGGCAGGCTCGTCTGCGACTCGGCGGGTTTGTCCCGCTGCAGATCCCTCTTTTGCGGGCACCAGCAGCATGCTGATGCGGCCGCTGTCGGCGTACACGTGAACTTCGGCTCGTACGCCGACAGGTGCTGTGATGGTGTCGGGCTACTCGCGGGTGATCGCCGCGCGGATACTGCCCTCGCGCACGACCGGCGACCTGATCGACGGGCACTGGCGGCCGCTGTCCGCCTGGGGTGCGGTGCCCAAGACACTCGTCTGGGACAACGAGGCCGGGGTCGGCCGCGGCAGGCTGACGGCAGAGTTCGCCGCGTTCGCGGGCCTGCTCGCCACGAGGATCCATCTTTGCCGTCCGACGCGTGATCCAGAAGCGAAAGGGCTGGTCGAGAGAGCCAACGGCTACCTGGAGACGAGTTCCTGCCTGGCCGCACCTTCAGCGGACCCGGCGACTTCAACACCCAGCTGACCACTTGGCTGGCTGTCGTCAACCGGCGTCTGCACCGCGCCCTGCAGGCCCGTCCCATCGAGCGGTGGGAGGCCGACCGAGCCGGAATGCTCACCCTGCCGCCCGTCGATCCGCCCGCCTGGTGGCGGATGCAGACCCGCATCGGCCGCGACCACTACGTCCGCGTCGACACCAACGACTACTCCGTGCACCCCGACGCGATCGGCCGCACCGTCACCGTGCTGACCGACAATGACGAGGTCATCGCGCTGGCGCCCGGCGGCGTGATCGTCGCCCGGCGCCCCCGCTGCTGGGCCCGCCACCAGACCATCGTCAGCCGACGGGACTGTGCTGCGTGTCCGGGACCTGGGGCAGCCAGCGCACGGCGTTGTCGCGGAAGGACTGGTTGACCGGGACGAGGTCGGCGCCGCTGGTGTCGTCCAGGGCCGTGACGACGATGCCGATCTCGGGGACGTCGCTGTCGATCGCCGCGAGGCGGCTGCCGCAGTGGGGGCAGAAGCCGCGCTTTGCCTCGCCCTCGAACGTCTCGAACCAGATCGGCTCGCTCTCGCCGGTCCAGGTGACATCGTCCGGGGAGAAGCCAGCCCACCACATCATCGGCCCGCCGCCGAGCTTCTGGCAATGCGGACAGCTGCACGTGTGCGGGTAGACGGCCTTGCCCTTGACAGTGAAGCGGATCATTCCGCACAGGCATCCCCCGGAGCGCTCCTGGGCTGCGGCGACGATGTCAGGGCCAGCGTTCATCAGGTCATGTCCCGTTCTCAGTGGGCGAGTTGAGCCCACCAGTGTGTCATCCCTTCGGCGATCGTCAGGAAGCCGTCGAGGGCCTGCGGCAGGTCGATGTGGAAGAATTCACTCTCCTTGATGAACCTCGCCAGGTAGTCCTGCGCCGCCACGCAGGGGCGCTGAGCTGCTGCTCCAGGTACTCACCGAACGCGAGGAGAAGACAGCGTCGCCATCGCCTCCAACGAGTCGTTCGGTAAAGCGCACATGTTCCGGCGAACCTGTGCCAGGCAGCGCCGAAACTTCACAGGTTCCGGTGGCGCCTCGGATACTGCACGATCGACCCGTGCTGATCGAACTGGTGAAGGTCGCGAGGTTTCCCGGAACCTCCTGGCTGGCCGATGTCCGAACCTCGTTCGGTCACACGGCAGTCCGGTGGTGCGGGGACTGGGACGCAGAGCCTGGCGAGTACCACGTCGAGTGGACCATCGACGAGGACATCGTCTGGGGGCGGAACGCCAAGTCGGCTGCTGGTATCGGTCCTGGGCTCCGGACTGGCGGGCACTGTGTTGTGCTGCGGGGCCGGTTGAGCCTCACAGAGGACGGTGCCGCCCTGCTGGACTGGACGGCACCACTATCCTGTTGGACCTTGCCGATCCGATGCCCGAAGGTGTTGCCGGCACCTGGGTCGAGCTCTTCATCGAGCGCGAGAAGATCGCTCTCTACCCCTACGAACTCTGACCAGAGGTCAGTCCTTGGTTGTCTCCCACGCTGAAAAGCGGGTCTCGTCGACGCGGTCAGACAGATAGATCATGGTGGCTTCGGGATCCATGCCGAACGCGGCGGCGACGAGTTTGGGGTCCATGGTGTTGACCAGGTCAAGCAGTCGAGTGCAGCGGATCATTCGGGGCGGGAAGCCGCAGGCGTCGTGGACGTGACTGACATAGGCGGTGGACGCCGGTCCCCGGCCGGACTTCGTCTGGCGGGTGACCATGACGTGGGGATTGTCGGTCTGCTGGGCTTCGCGATGAGCCAGACAGCGTTCCAGCACTGCCCATGACGCCGGGTCCAGGGGAACCGGATGGGGACGGTCGCCGAGCCGGGTAGTCCGGGCGTGAGGATCGAGGTCAGCGGTCTGCAGCATCTTGACCTCGCGGCTTGATGCGCCGTGCAGCAGCGCGAGCATGCCCAACAGGGCCTCGTGCGGGTGGACGGCCGGACCGGTGGTCCAGCGGCGGAACAGGACGCGCTGCTGGTCGAGTGTCAGCGTCGTTCCGGTGAATCCGCTCGGTCCTCGGCAGGTCAGGCCGTGGGAGGGATCGACGAGCACGATCTTCCGGGAACGTGCGAAACGGAAGAACTGCCCGAGCACGACCAGCCGACGTTTCCGGGCCTTGGGCGAGCTGGCGAGGAAGGCTTCGACGTCGTGGACGTCCGTCAGCGCCCAGTCCTGCTTGCCGCGTTCGCCGGCGAGGAAGCGGGCGAGGTCACGCATGATGGCCAGTGCCGCCTCGATGGTTCCATCGCTGCGAGGTCGTGTTCCGGCACGGCGGGCTCTCTCGCGCGAGCGCATCATGAAGTCGGCGAATGCGTCCACCGTTGGCCGCAGGGTCTCGGGGACGGCGTCGATGCGGCGCTGTCGGCGGCCGGCCGCGAGCCGTTCGGCCTGATCGGTGGCCATGGCCATGCCGTGACCGGTGAAGAAGGTTTCCAGTGCGCGGGCGAGGGGCCCATCGAGCGTCCGGAACGACGAGAGCGTTCGAGCAGAGCCTGCGGGTGGTTGGGCTGCTCGTCCAGGAGAAGTCGTCCCAGGGAGGTGATCATCGTGCAGGCGCGACTGACGCAGTACTTGGCGGCGAGGTCGGCGGCGAAGTCCCGCAGCCAGTCCGGCGGTTCGGCGAGTTCGGCGAGTTCGGCGATCAGGCTCTCGGCTCTGACGAAGGGCCGGTCGGGGTGACGCTGCCAGCAGGCTGAGCACAGTCCCAGCCCGGCATGCCGTCGCACGCGGCCGCATTCGCGGCAGGGCCGGGGCGGCTGCTTGGTCTGGCGGGGACGCGAGCAGTGCCGGCACCAGCTGGTGTCCTCGCGCAGAAAGCCGGGCCGACTGCACCGAGGACAGGGCACCTTGGCGGCGTCGCGTTCAGCCGTGCGCGAGCAGTCCCGGCACAACGTCGCTGTCTTGTCTCTGACCGGATGGCCGCAGGCGGTGCACACACGTGAGCAGGTGATGCACCGGCCGGTGTCCTCCCGGAGGACACGCTGCTGGCCGCAGCGGGGGCACACGGCCCGGGCCGCCGCTTCCTTCTGCCGAGTCGTGCAGCGACAGCAGTACTGCCGGTCGATGAAGCCGACCGGGGCCCCGCAGCCGACGCAGTCGCTCTGTTTGACGCCCACGATGCCACCCGGGTCAGAGCGGCGGCACTGAACGGCCGCGGGCTGAGGCCGCCTTGGGCAGGTCAGCGGCTGGCCGCGGTGGGGCGGCAGGACGCTCGACGGGGGTGGTGTCGACCTCGAACAGGTCGTTGGGAGTGCATTCCAGCGCGGTGCACAACGCGATCAGGGTGGACATCTTCACCTGGGAGGGCTCTTTGGTGAACAGTGCGGACACCGACGCGGAGGACATCTGCAGGCCGGCACGTTCGGCCAGGAGCCGCTGCAGCTGGGTGCCGGTCCAGACCTCACGCTGGGCGGCGGCCATCCGCAGGCGCCACCGGATCTTCATGTGGGGCTGCCCTCCTCGGCGGTGAGTTCGCCCAGGGTGGTGGTCACCGCGCGGCGATAGGCGTCCTCGATGAACGTCGCGGACGGCCGGACGTATCGCATGGTCGAGCTGACCGTCCAGTGACCGAGGAGTTGCTGGATCGCCACGAGGTCCACACCGCGTTCGTAGTTGTGGGTCGCGCAGGCCCGCCGCAGGGCATGCGGGCTGTACCGGTCGGCGGCCGGGCGTCCTTCGAGTTCCATCAGATACCGCAGGCGGTTGCGAATCGTCCCGCGGTGCAGGCTGCCGCCGGACTCGTCCGCGAACAGCACCGGCGAGTTGGGGAACTTGCCCCGCACGTCGTCGATGAACCAGTGCAGGACGAGGTCGAGGCCGTCCAGCATGGGCACCCAGCGCGGCCTGGGGCCGGAAGTGCGGGCGCCTTTGCCGAAACGGACGTGGAGTTTCCCGAATGGGCCCCGCGAGAAGTGGACGTCGGGACGGTCCAGCAGGGAGGCTTCTTCCGAGCGCAGGCCGGCGTGATAGAGGGTCCGGAACATTGCATAGTCCCGGGCCGCGGGCCCGTACTTGCGGGCGGTGGCGATCCGGGCCTTGAGGAAATCGAAGAACTCCGCCACCCGTTCCGGGGTCGGCGGCGGCAGTTGAGCCGGGGAATCGTCCCCGACATGCCGCGAGGCGTTGAATTCGTCCACCGGGCAGACCAGACGGACGCCGAACCCCGCTTCAATCTCAACGGCCGTGCGGACCTGCAGGAACCGGTGGAAGCCCTTGAAGATCTGCACATACTCGCGCCGGGTCGATGCCGCCCGCCCAGCGAGGGCCAGGTCACCGACGACGCGATCGATGTCCTCCGGCGTGACATCCCACGCGGGCCGGCCCAGCGCAGTCAGCGTCCGCTCCAGCAGCCCGATGTCGTTCTCGACCGTCACCGGGCTGAATCCGCGGGCCCGCCACGAGGCGACGAACGCCTCGACACACTCGGCCTGGTACTCCCACGGATCGGTGGTCACCGGCTCCAGCAGGACGGCGCCACCCTCGATCACCCGCAACTGGGATGTCACCGGCACACCCTCCTCGCACCTGACCGGTCAAGGCAGCACCTGGAAAATCCGAGCACCACCGTGAAGACCAACGAGGACCGCAGGAGATGGATACGGGCCGGTGGCAGCGCCGATCCTCGAAAAGGAACATGTGCCAGCCCCAGATGGGTGGAGAACAACGTTCACCGATCCCCGACTCTGCGCGGCCATCGTCGACCGCCTCACCCTCCGCGGGACCATCATCGAGACCGGCACGGAATCCTACCGACTCGCCAGCGCCAGGGCCGCCCGGGCCCAGGACACAAACGCGGGATGAAGTACGGCGAAAGCGACAGTGATTGCACACGGCCCCAGCAAGATTTCCTCACACGCGACCAGCAGCTGCTTCAAGTCACGCGAGCGACTTGTCCGCCAGGATACGTTCCAAGGATCGTTGACCCGTCCGGCTCATGGTCGGGTTGCTTTTGACGTAGTACCAGACCAACCCCATCGCTTGAACGAAAGCCCACGCCTTGCCTCGCTCCCATTCGAGGTCGTCGCTACCCAGGTGATCACGGAGAACCTGCCGCGGCCCGGCCTCGAGCAAATGCCATGCACTCACAAGATCCAGCGAAGGGTCAGCCGGCCCGAAGCCGCCAACGTCGAGAATCCCCGCAAGCCGACCGGCGGACACGAGCACGTTCCCAGGAATCAGATCGCAATGGGACATGGCCTCCTCAGCTGCACCTCTCGGCAGATCACGCAGAGTTGCCCAGATACGGCGCAGCCGAGGGACATCCAGGAGTTGCTCACTGTGTCTGAAACACGTCTCCATCCACGCGTCATGGGACTGCAGGTCGCCTCCTCGACCTGTGCCGACGAACGTGCGGCCATGCGTGTCGATCGCGCGTAGGTCTCTGATGAGATCGGCCAAGTCACGGGCAAACGCAGACGATTCGCCTGGGTCCTCGTTGGCGGCCACGACGCCGGGCAGCCACGTCTGCACCGACCACGGAAGCGGGTAACCTGCCCCAGGTTCACCAAGCGCGACCGGCTCGGGCGTGGGAAAACGCGTGCGACCCGCCAGCTCGCGAGCCGCTTCCGCTTCGGACTCCAGCCAGCGCCGCGTCGACTCGACGTCTGCGGACTCAAGAGGGAATCGGGCTGCGAACCGATCGCCAATACGGAAGATGGCGTTGACCGTACCCTGCGCCGCGATGCTCCTGACTGGCAGGCCCCGCCACTCAGGAAACTGCTGCTCTACCAACATGCGCACCGCCTCAGGTGACACCGTCAGCTGGTTGGCGTGCATCTTCATGCTGGAAGCATCGGCGTCACGATCTTCAACTGCAACCCATTTCTATCGCGCAACGTCGTTGCCTGCTGGAAGTCCGGCACGTGGTGCGGTGCCCCTGAAGGCCATAGCGGGTTATGCCATGGCGTTCACCGAGACCAGACAGACGGCCCCGCAGCGGTGCGACCCATCAAGAACCCGTTGTCGGATCTCATCGACAGTTTCGAGCTGACTGATCGCCAAGTGTTGCCCAGAACCGTCGACAAACGTTCCCCACTCTCGGGCTCTGGTCCACATTGTGTGGTGCGGTCACCCTCCGTGCCGGCACTGTCCCGGCCTGCGCCTCAGCGCGGTGACCCATGCATGTCCTGGCAGTCACGCGGGAGCTGACCCGCGAGCCAGTTCGTAGGCGAAGTCGACCGTTTCGGTGAGGCGGTCGTTGGCCGTATGGCGGCCGAGTTCGGCAATGAGGTCGGCGTCGAACTCGGAGGCGTGATCGGCGAGCACTGAGGGCGGTAGGAACGAGGTAGACCGGATGTGGTTGGCGGGTTCGGGAATCCTCCAGTGGTACTCGCCTGAGACCCCGCGGATGGGCAACTTCTCCACGGTCAGGCGGATAACGGTGCCCTCGACGACGGGCAGCGGTCCCTCGTGGTCGATCCAGGCCGCCCGCCTGTCAGCCTCCAGTGGCAGCAGGTCCCCAGGCCTGCGCGGTCGCCGTGCCGTAAAGGCGGGTGTCGGTGACGGTCACGCCTGCTCGGTGCCCCAGGTGGCGGGGCCGCCGAAGACGAACTCGCCGCCGTGCTTGGGCGGACGGCCGCCCTTGGGGTCGTAGACCCGCGGCGGTGCCGGCCCTCGCATGACGCGGCCGGAGCGGAGCCGGCCGAGGATTTCGACACGCAGGTCATCGAGCAGGTGGGCGATGCGGGGCGCGTCGTATCCGGCGTCCAGCACGACCAGGACCCCCGGGTCGCCCGGCTTCCACTGCCAGCGGCGACGAGCCGCTCGACGACCTGGCGGATCTGGACGGTAATCACCGCTGCGGTGTCGGCGCCGGGCTCCGGGCTCCGGGCTCCGGGCTCCGGGCTCCGGGCGGACCGTGTCCAGCCCCCGCCGTCCACGACACCCGGCCGGTCTCCCACGCGGCCACGATCGAGTACGGCCAGCCGGGCACCATCTGGTGCTTGCCCCTCACCCGGGCCGACCGTGCGGCAGAAGGACCGGTCAGCACAGGTGCTGGCGTCCGGACGCAGCCCGGCACTCGCACAACCGGTGTCATGCCCCCGCTTGCAGCCGGATCCCGGCCGGTAGCCCTGTGAACCGCCGTGTGATCGCCGGGCGTCAAGTCGGCCTACGATCCAGGCCCGGCGGGCACGCTGTTCGCCTGCGCGGCGCTCGGCATGTTCGTCGGCGATGTGACCGTCGGCCGCCTCGTACTGCCCGCGGTCAGGACGCGATCGCGCCTGTCGCGGTCTGGGCGAACGCCCAGTTGGAGTGCACGATGCGCCACTCGCCGTCGATCAGCCGGTACGCCTCGGTGGCGTTCCAGGCGCGAAGCTGCCGCTCGTCGCCGTTGTCGTCGAGCACGTAGGTGTCCAGGTTGTAGGCCAGGAGGGCGAAGTCACCGCCGTCGCTGACGTGCACGACGGGGTTGAGGTACTCGTTGCGCACGATGTGCGGGTTGGAGTAGATCGCCTCGATGTGGGCGACGGTCGCGTCACGGCCGACGACCAGGTCCTTTTCGATCGGGTCGAAGTAGCTGATCTCCTCGGCGTAGTTGTCGAGGTAGCCGCGGTTGTCGCCGACGCTCCACCGCTCGTTGAAGGACTTCTCCAGTTCCAGGATGGTGTTGCTGATTTCTTCCTTGTTGACGCCCATGACAGTCTCCTTTTCGTGCACGCCGCCGCCGGTCGGCTCCGACCGGCGCGGATGGGTGTGTTTCTCAGTCGTCGAGCAGCACCACGTGCTTGCCCGGCGTCGTGCCGGCCTCGACGTCGGCCTGGGCATCGCGAACCTGCTCCAGGCCGTGGTAGACCTTCGCGACCGGGGCCCTGAGCCGCCCGGCGGCGATGGCTTGCAGTTGCTGCTGGAACACCTGCTCGGGCAGGTCGGTGGCCCCGCCCGCGTAGCTTGTCAGCCGCACCCCGCTGGGGATCATGAACGGGGTGAAGTCGGGGATCGTCCACTGGCCCGCCAGGGCTCCGGTGAAACAGACGGTGCCGTGCCGGCGGACGGTGCGGAAGGTGTCGGCGAGGACCGAGCAGCCCACCAGTTCCAGTACGGCGTCGACGCCGTCCGGCATCAGCTCGCGCACCCGGTCGGCGATGGTGCCGTTGTCGATCAGTGGATGGTCGACACCCACGCCCCGCAGTTCCCCGGCCCGGTCCGGGCTGCGGGTGGTGGACAGCACGGTGGCTCCGAGGTCCTTCGCGATCGTGGCCGCGCTCAGCCCGACCGTGGAGGTGCCGCCGCGGATCAGCAGCGTCTGCCCCGCCTGCAGACCGAGGCCCGTGACGAGGGAGCCGTAGGCGGTCTGGAACATCTCCGGCAGCGCGCCGGCCACTTCCCACGGGAGGCCGGTCTCGAACGGGATGACCTGTCCCGCGGGGACGGTCACGTACTGCGCGTACGAGCCGTCGAAGGACCGGCCCATGCCGCCCATCATGGTCGCCACCTGCTGCCCCGGGCGCAGCCCGCTGTCCTCGTCGGCCTGGTCGACCACACCGACGCCCTCGATGCCGGGGATACGCGGGTATGTAACCTCCGCATCCGACTCACCCTTTCGGGTGGTGACCTCGGATTCGTTGACGCCGAACGCCTTCACTTTGATGCGCACCCATCCGGGCTGCGGCTCGGGCATCGGCACCGTGGTGACCTGAAGGGCATCCAGGCAGCCGGGCTGAGTGACGACGATCGCTCGCATCGTCGCAGAGGAAACGCCTCCGGACGCTGCACGCTTGTCCATGCCAGTTCCTTACTTATCGACTCCGACCCGCAGGGTCGCCACGCTGCGGCCCGCAGCGAGGTGGTCGCCGCAGCACCTCTCGATCTTCTGTCGACATCCGGCGAATCGCTCAGTCGGTTGCGGACATCTGATGGTCAATGGCGGACACCTGATGAAGCCCCGCCATCGCAGAACTTCACCGGGCCCCCCATCCCGGCTAGGGAAGCCCTGAGCGCCCGCCGCGTCACCCGTCCGGCTCGGCCGGAACGGTTGTGGAGCGGTTCGACCAGAAGGGATAGGCCCGAGGCGGGCTGGTCAGGCCGCCGGGTGGCGAGAATGGGACGCGGGCCTGTCACCGGTTCTGTGCGGTGCGCAGCTCGTCGGTGTACCGGGCGAGGGCGTCTTCGGCCGTGGGGACGGGGCCGAAAAGCTGCTCCTGGCGGCGGGGGTCAGCGACGTAGCGGCCGGTGTCGAACCAGCCGAACATCGCGGCCATGTCCTTGACCAGGGGCATGAAGCGGCCGAGGACGGCTCCTGCGGCGCGGACGACGGCGGAGGGGACGGCCCACACCTTGATCTTCTTTCCGGCCCGGCTGCCCATCAGGTCGGCCATCTCGCGCATGTTGACCGGACGTGGCGAGTGGAGACCTGAAAGGGGCCGGCGGCCACTACATGAATGCCGTCGCCATGGCACCTTCTCAAGGAAGGCGTGCCGGTTACGTCCATCCGGGCCTCGAAGCTGTCCTTGTCCAGGGAGTCGGAAACCGACGTCTATGGGTTGAGGAGGGGATGGGGATGGCGCGTTCGTCAAGAGTGTCGCTGGCCGAGCGAGTGGCGAGGGTGCCGTGCAGGGCGGGGTCGTTGACGAGCACAGTGACGCCCCTACAGCTCCGGTGTCATACGTCGACCCGCTCGAAGATGTGCGGGTACGACACGACGTCGTCGGGGAACTCGGCAGCCATGCGCTGGAACTCAGGGCTGCCGAACGCCGTGGCGAGAGCCTCGGTCGACTCCCAGACCGCGACGTTCATCAGGAGTCGACTGCCCGCCGTTCCGTTGTGCATCTGCAGGGAGACGAATCCCGGCTGAGCCTTCATGAACTCCGCCTGCCTTGGAAAGAGGGTCAGGAACGCCTCGGTCCTCTCCTTCGGAACAAGAAGGTGTTGGCCAGGACGATGGGCCCGGTCTCCTCCTTGAACTGCGCGAACACCGGCGTATCGAGTCCAGGCTCTGCGGCTTGGCCGGCCACCGCCGTATTGGCGGATCAGGGAGCAACGATGGTGGGACGGGGAGGGCCGGGACGGCGTCACACGGTGAAGACACGCTCGACTTCGTCGCGCTGCGTGTGCAGGTCCCAGTAGAGGGGGCGACCTCCTCGGCCGAGGCCGCCGGTACTCCGGGCGGGCCGTCCGTGCCGATCCACACGCCGATGGCGACGTGCGCGGCCTGGACGCCGGTGTCGGCCAGTTCCTTGTGCAGGCTGAGTACCCAGCTGCGCAGCGCGGCCTGGGCGGCGTTGAGGTTGCCGAGCATCGGAGTGGGGTCGATCGAGCCGGCGCCGTTGGTGTAGAGCAGGGTGCCCGCGCCGGCCTCGCGCATTGCGGGCAGCACGGCCCTTGTGGCGGCAATGGCCCCGTAGAGCAGGAAGTCCATCGCCCACTGCACATCGGACGGATTGGTCTCGGACGGAGCGATGAGCGTCGTGGATTCGATGTTCCCGGCTGGGGAGTACTCCAGGACGTCGATTCCGCCGAAGCGGGTGGCGGCGTCCTTGAGCGCCTGGGTGAGTGCGTCATGGTCGAGTACGTCCGCGGGGAACGCGGCGGCGGTGATGCCTTCGGCCTCGAGCCGGCCGACCAGGTCGTTGAGCTTGTCTCGGTTGCGGGCGATGAGAGCGACGTCGAAGCCGTGGGAGCCGAAGGTACGGGCGATGGCCAGGCCCATACCGGGGCCGGCTCCGACGATGGCGATGCTGGGCACAGTGAGTCCTTGCTGGGAAACCGTTGGGAAAGGGGTGGATCAGGCGACGGTGAGCGCGATCTGGCCGAGCGTGCCGGCGCCGAACGCGGCGAACGCCTCGCCAGCCTGCTCCAGGTCGTAGGCAGAGATCACCAACACCTTGAGGGCCACTGCGGACGAAGTCGGCCTCCGGACCCGGCTCGGCGGTGGCGATCACGCGCGGGAGCAGTTCTACGACCGCATTCCAGGTAGTGGGGTGGACCGGGGCGGGGCAAATGCCGTTGCCGGTGCCCTCACCGCCCGTAGTCGTCGACGAAATGGTTGTCGTGGGCTTCGTGAAGCCGGTTCAGGTCACGCTCGTTCACAGTGGCGAGCTGTGCGAAGTACTCCTCCCGCGGTACACCTGGCGAGAGTGCCATCAGGAGGGTGGCAGGTTCGGCGCGCTCCTTGCGGAGCGCGTGGACGTCGCCCACCGCGGCATGCGTGGTGTCGCCGGGCCGCAGTGTTCGCCAGGCCCGCCCATCGAAGTAGGCGACTTCACCTTCTTCAACGATGAAGGTCTCGCTGAAGGTCGTGTGAAAGTGCGGGGCAGGTCCCCGGCTTGAGGGCGACATGCGCCACCGGTAGATGCTCACGATCCCGCTGGTCTCCGCCGGGCCGGCGAGGACTTCGATGGTCGATCCGCTGGCGCCCAGGCGGATCGTACGCGTCTGTTGGGCTCGCTCGGGTTCCTTGGAACACCGGGCTGTCGACTCCGTGTCGGTCATGACCCGAGTCTCGGGGCTTCGCCGTTCTGCTCGCGCTCACTTCGGCGGTGGCCTAACAATGGTGGAGTGATCCGCTACCGATTGGGCGTTGGTGCTGCGAGTGTGCGGTGGGCGATGTCGCCGATCCACGAAGTGGTCAGTCTCGCCCAGCTCTTGACCGAACCACAGCGTCACCCGATGTTCCACCCGTGGCTTCGCCGTCGCCGCCGTCTCTCGCTCCCCGACCTGGGGGCGCTCACGGTCTTCATGGCCGATGGCGCGTATCGACCTGACTTCCTTGACCCATCGCCGATGTCCAGTGAGCCAACCTTCGAGGAAGGCCTGGATGCCCTCCTCGCCGCGCCGGCGGACCAGGCGTACGCCGAACTGGTCGACGCAACGATGGGGCGCGGGGCGGAAATGGGCCGCCGACTGCTCGAAGACCCCGACCGAGCCAGGTCCGAGGCCGCCGATGCACTGCGCCGCCTCTGGAAGGCAGTTGTCGAGCCGGAATGGCCGTCCATGCGGCAGGCGCTGCGTGCCGAGATGCTGGATCGGGCCATCCAAGTCAACCGCGAGGGGCTCCGCGCAGTGCTTCCGCGCCTGCACCCTTCCGCTGCGTGCGAAGGCGACACCATCACCGTCGAGAAGACCGTCGACATCGACGTCGACTGCCCTGAAGGACTCATTCTCGTACCGTCACTGTTCATCACCGACCGGATGCAGTGCACCACCTCGGACCACTGGACTCCGACGATCTATTACCCGGCATCCGGGCGGTACCTCTGGGCGGCACCTCCCACTCCGAGGTCGCTTGACCGTCTTCTGGGGGTGACTCGATCGAGGATCCTGGCCGCGCTCGCCACTCCGCTGCAGACGACCGTTGTGGCCAGGCTGGTGAGCGTCACTCCCCCGACGGCCAGCGAACACCTGGCAATCCTGCGAGACGCCGGGTTGATCGACAGCAGCCGGGCCGGTCGCACAGCCACGCACGAGCTCACCAAGGCTGGACGTGCTCTCCTGGACGCGGCCTCGCCGCGGCCATGACAGGGCGGGGAGCTGCTGGTGGTCAGTCAAGCGCGGCGCCTACCGCAACCCCCGCGGCGGCCCGCACGACGCCGTCGCCGACTGCAAGCCGCTGCCCTCGAAGCCCGAACAGTTGACTTCCTCCCCGTCGTGAACGAGGGGGATTCCTACGGCTCGCGCCGTGGGGTTTTCTGCTTCGTCGCCGACTGCCCGCCCGGAGAACTCCGTTGAGGTCTTACACCG
>NZ_JBHXSG010000101.1:0-22317 GCF_042714835.1 Streptomyces sp. NPDC058678
TTCTCAAGGAACGGACGCTTCCTTTGTACTCACCCTCTCGGGCTTTCCTCCGGGCTTCCCTTCGGTCTTGCGTTTCCGACTCTATCAGATCCTTTCGGGCCCGATTCCCTGTCGGAGGGGGCTGCCGTAAAGCCTTGGCTTTCGCCTGTCGGCCTTTCGACATTCACTACGTTAACCGATCCCTCCCGCCAACTCATAATCGAGTCCTGCGAGTTCCGAATTCGGACATGCGTGCACGCCGAATTGGCCCCTGCTGAGGGGAGAGTCGTAAGTAGTGGTTTGGCCGCTTCCGGCTGCAGGCGAACGCCGTACCCGGGTCAAGCGGCTGGAGCTACGTTACGCACCTTCGGAGGGGGAGTCAACTTCGGCGACGCCTGGGCGCATGGGCTCGATAGGGGCTCACCGTCGGGTCGTTGGCGATCCAGAAGCGCCAGGGGTGGACGCCTCCGTCGCCGGCCACTCCGGTGCGCGGGCCGTTGCTGACCTGGTCGTGGGGCACGGGGGTACCCGCCAGGACACGCAGGGGTGTGTTCCCGGTGGCACACGCGTCCGTGCCGTCCAGTGCGCGGTCCACGTCCAGGGCCGTGGCCAGGCGGGCGGGGCCTTTGGCCAGTTCCTTGTCGTTTCGGGCCGAGAGTCGACGTTTGCGGGCCAGCTCGGCGCCCTCGACGATCTCGCCGGCACGGAGGAGGACGGCGCTCGACTCCCCCTCCGGACCGCACACCAGGTTCATGCAGAACCACATGCCGTAGGTGAAGTAGACGTACACATGGCCCGGCGGACCGAACATCACGCCGTTGCGGGCCGTGCGGCCGCGATAGGCGTGGGAGCCGGGGTCGTTGGGGCCGTCGTAGGCCTCGACCTCCGTGAGGCGCAGGGCGATCGGACCGTCCGGGGTGGTGCGTACGAGGATGCGGCCGAGGAGGTCGGGGGCGACCTCCAGTACGGGTCGGTCGAAGAACTCTCTGGGCAGGGGCGTACGGTCGGGGGTCGCGATCATGCCGTCCGAGGGTAGTGCAGACGAGTGGGTGCGCCGGGGTGGTCAGGGGGCCCGCGCCTTGCCAGGGTGAGAGTTCGGAACCGGCCGCGGCCGGATCGCGTTTGTACGGATCAAGGACCCGCGCGCGTGGAGCGCCGGAAGCGCAAGATGCAGGACGACGGAACCGACGGAACAGGCGGTGCCCGAGGGCCCGCCTGAAGAGGGAGAGACATGGCGTTCAAGAAGCTGCTCGCGAGCCTGGGTGCCGGCGGGGCTTCGGTGGAGACGGTGCTGACCGAGGTCAACGTCGTGCCGGGAGGTGTCGTCCAGGGCGAGGTGCGGATCCAGGGCGGGTCCGTCGACCAGCAGATCGAGGCGCTGTCGGTCGGGCTGCAGGCGAAGGTCGAGGTCGAGAGCGGCGACCAGGAGTACAAGCAGGACATCGAGTTCACGAAGCAGCGGCTCGGCGGCGCCTTCGAGCTGAAGGCGAACGCCGTGCACGTGGTGCCGTTCGGGCTGGAGATCCCGTGGGAGACGCCGATCACGATGATCGACGGGCGCGCGCTGCCCGCGATGCACATCGGAGTGACCACGGAGCTGGAGATCGCGCGCGCGGTGGACTCGGGTGACCTGGACCCGGTCAACGTGCACCCGCTGCCGGCGCAGAAGGCGATTCTGGACGCCTTCATCCAGCTGGGCTTCCGGTTCAAGAACGCGGACATGGAGCGCGGTCTCATCCGGGGTACGCGGCAGAAGCTGCCGTTCTACCAGGAGATCGAGTTCCTGCCGCCGCAGCAGTACCGGGGGCTGAACCAGGTCGAGCTGAGCTTCGTCGCCGATCAGAGCGCGATGGACGTCGTTCTGGAGATGGACAAGAAGCCGGGTCTGTTCAGCGAGAGCAGCGACACCTTCCGCTCGTTCCAGGTGGGTCTGCACGACTACCAGGGCACTGACTGGGTGGCGTACCTCAACCAGTGGCTGTCCGAGGTCGGCAGCAAGCGCAACTGGTTCTAGGCTCGGAACCACTGACTCCAGAACCGATCAGGAGGTACCGAGGTGACCGAGCTCAAGCGGCGGCCGCTCCCCCATGACTTCCACCCGCCCGTCCCGTCGTTCACGGTGACGAGCGAGGACGTCGTGGAGGGCGCGACGCTCAAGGACGCTCAGGTCCAGGCGGCCGGCAACACCTCGCCGCAGCTGCGGTGGGCGGGCTTCCCGGCCGAGACCAAGAGTTTCGCCGTGACCTGCTACGACCCCGACGCTCCGACGGGCAGCGGGTTCTGGCACTGGGTCGTGTTCGACATCCCGGCCTCGGTGACCGAGTTGCCGGTGGGCGCGGGCAGCGGCAAGTTCGAAGGGCTGCCGGAGGGCGCCGTACACGCGCGGAACGACTACGGAACGAAGGAGTTCGGTGGTGCCGCCCCGCCACCCGGGGACGGGCCGCACCGGTACGTCTTCACGGTGTACGCGGTGGACCAGGACAAGCTCGGTCCCGACTCGGACGCCAGTCCGGCCGTCGTGGGTTTCAACCTGCGCTTCCACACGCTGGCCCGGGCGCAGTTGATCGGTGAGTACGAGGTGCCCGCCGAAGACTGACGTTCAGGGAACGTTTGCCCGCCTCTGGTCTTGGAAGTGATCAGAGGCGGGCATTTTTATTGCGTTGTCCATCTCGGCGTGCCCGGCCAGAGTTGATCCAGCCCGCCAGAGGGGTGGGCCGGTGCGCACGGGAGGTGGGCTGACATGCGGGACACGCTGGTACTGAACGCGAGCTTCGAGCCGCTGTCGACGGTGACGTTGAACCGAGCCGTCGTTCTGGTGCTTCAGGACAAGGCCGTCGTCGAGCAGTCCCACCCCGAACTGCGCATGCGCGGAGCCGCGGTCGACATACCGGCGCCCCGGGTGATCAGGCTGTGCAGGTACGTACGGGTGCCCTTCCGAAGACAAGCCCCGTGGTCGAGGCGGGGTGTCCTGATACGGGACCGGCACCGGTGCGCGTACTGCGGCAGGCGGGCGACGACCGTGGACCACGTGGTGCCGCGGTCGCAGGGTGGCCAGGACACCTGGCTGAACACGGTGGCCTCGTGCGCGCAGGACAACCACCGCAAGGCCAACCGGACTCCGGAGGAGGCGGGCATGCCGCTGTTGCGGCTGCCGTTCGAGCCGACCCCGGCGGACGCGATGCTGCTGTCGCTGGGACATGAGGACTTCGGGGCGCTGCCGAGGTGGCTGGCTCAGCCGGCGGCTTAGGGCGCACCCGTTCATGGATCTGGGGCCCGCCTCCGTCAGGAGGCGGGCCCCAGTCCCGTACGACAGCTGTCAGTCGATCGACGGCTTCTCGCGGCGTTCCGTGCCTGAGCCGCCGTTGCCGGAGTTGCCTCCGCCGCCCGAACCGCCGCCGAGGTTGCCGAAGTTGCCCATGGCGCCGGACAGGCCCTTGAGGGCGTCGCCGATTTCGCTGGGGACGATCCAGAGCTTGTTGGCGTCGCCTTCGGCGATCTTCGGGAGCATCTGGAGGTACTGGTAGGAGAGGAGCTTCTGGTCGGGGTCGCCGGCGTGGATGGCCTCGAAGACCGTACGGACGGCTTGCGCCTCGCCCTCGGCGCGCAGGGCGGCGGCCTTGGCCTCACCCTCGGCGCGCAGGATCTGGGACTGCTTCTCACCTTCGGCGGTGAGGATGGCGGCCTGGCGCGTACCTTCCGCGGTGAGGATCGCGGCGCGCTTGTCACGGTCGGCGCGCATCTGCTTCTCCATCGAGTCCTGGATGGAGGTCGGCGGCTCGATGGCCTTCAGTTCCACGCGGTTGACGCGGATGCCCCACTTGCCGGTGGCCTCGTCGAGGACACCGCGCAGGGCCGCGTTGATCTCCTCGCGGGAGGTCAGGGTCCGCTCCAGGTCCATGCCGCCGATGATGTTGCGGAGCGTGGTGACGGTGAGCTGCTCGATCGCCTGGATGTAGCTGGCGACTTCGTAGGTCGCGGCCCGGGCGTCGGTCACCTGGTAGTAGATGACGGTGTCGATGTTCACGACCAGGTTGTCCTGGGTGATCACCGGCTGGGGCGGGAACGGTACGACCTGTTCGCGCAGGTCGATGCGGTTGCGGATGGTGTCGATGAACGGAACGACGATGTTGAGGCCCGCGTTGAGCGTCCGCGTGTAGCGCCCGAAGCGCTCCACGATGGCGGCGCTCGCCTGTGGGATGACCTGGATCGTCTTGATCAGGGCGATGAAGACCAACACCACCAGGATGATCAAGACGATGATGACCGGTTCCATCGTGCTCCCCGTACCCTTCTCCGCCTCGGCGCTTTCGGAAGATCTTATGTCTGTTGAAGATCTTGCTGGTCGAGTCTGTCAGACCGTCGTGTGCCTCGTGGGGCGTTCGGTTCAGTTACGTCATGCCTGTGTTCTGCGAGGTCACATGACGATCGCTGTTGCACCTTCGATCTCCACGACGTCCACTTCCTCGCCCACTTCGAAGGCGTGGCCGGTGGCAAGAGATCGGGCGGACCAGACTTCCCCGGCGAGCTTGATCCGGCCGCCGGAGCCGTCGACGCGCTCCAGCACGACGGCCTGTCTCCCCTTCAACGCCTCCACACCGGTGGCGAGTTGGGGCCGCTGTGAGCGGTGCCGGGCGGCGATGGGCCGTACGACGGCGATCAGGGCGACCGATACGGCGGCGAAGACGAGTACTTGGACGGTGACGCCTCCGCCGACTGCGGCCGTGACCGCCGCCGCGGCGGCGCCCACCGCGAGCATGCCGAACTCCGGCATCGCGGTCACCACGAGCGGGATTCCGAGCGCTACCGCGCCGACGAGCCACCACACCCATGCGTCGATGTCGTTCACATGGTCATGGTAGGTCCGGGAGTACTTCCTCCGACAGGGCGCCGGAGCCTCGGAAGAGGCTTCTTACCCAGGGAGTTCGCAGAATCAGGCCATCGGGAGGCCCTGTGCGGTCCAGCGCTCGCCGACCTGTTCGACGACGAGCGGCAGGCCGAAGCAGAGGGAGAGGTTGCGGGAGCTGAGTTCGAGCTCCAGCGGGCCGGCGGCGAGGACCTTGCCCTGGCGGATCATCAGGACGTGGGTGAAGCCGGGGGCGATCTCCTCGACGTGGTGGGTGACCATGAGCATCGAGGGGGCGATCGGGTCGCGCGCGAGGCGGCCGAGACGGCGCACGAGGTCCTCGCGGCCGCCGAGGTCGAGGCCGGCGGCGGGCTCGTCGAGGAGCAGCAGCTCGGGGTCGGTCATCAGGGCGCGGGCGATCAGGGTGCGCTTGCGCTCGCCCTCGGAGAGGGTGCCGAACTTGCGGTCCAGGAACTCGCTCATGCCGAGGCGGTCGAGAAAGGCACGGGCGCGCTGCTCGTCGATCTCCTCGTACTCCTCCTGCCAGCCGGCGGTCATGCCGTACGCGGCGGTGAGCACGGTCTGCAGGACGGTCTGGCGCTTGGGCAGCTTGTCGGCCATGGCGATGCCGGCCATGCCGATGCGCGGGCGCAGTTCGAAGACGTCGGTGCCGGGCTTGCCGAGGGTCTCGCCGAGGATGGTGGCGGTGCCCTGGCTGGGGTAGAGGTAGCTGGACGCGACGTTCAGGAGGGTGGTCTTGCCGGCGCCGTTCGGACCGAGGATGACCCAGCGCTCGCCCTCCTTCACCGACCAGGAGACCTGGTCCACCAGAGCCCGGCCCTCCCGGACCACGGATACGTCCTGAAGCTCCAGAACATCGCTCATGAGCGCGTTGTCTCCCCTTGCAGTGTGGCCGGTCTCGGCTGTCGCGTTCGCCAGTGGCTCGTCCGCCGCGCCGGTGGGCGCAGCCCTCAAGGAAATCTACGCCACCGGTCGGCCGCTCCATTCCATCGGTCCTGTCCTTAGGGTGGAGGCATGCTTTCGGAACCACGCTCTGGACAGCTTGCCGCTTGGGGAAATGCCCTGTTGGCCGGACTTGTCTCACCGGACGACGCCGTACTCGCGATCGTCGGTGAGGACGCGGTGCACCGGGTGGAGGGGCTGCCCGGTGAGTCGGCGCCCGTCGGTCTCACGCTCGCGCTGGGGCGGCTGCGGTCGCTCGGCGTCACGGGGCTGCGGGTCGCGCTGCCCGCGCCCGGACATCCGCTGGGGCTGAGCGGGCCGCCGGAGTTCAACGCGCGGGCGTTGGAGGCCGAGGAGGCGGTGATCTGTCACGGCGCCGCGCTCGGGTTGGTGCCCGAGGTGTACGAGGCCGGGCCCGACGGCGATGTCCATGTCGAGGTCGTGTGGCACTGCCTTGCCGTGCGGGAGGCGCCGCCGGCCGACGTGCCCTCGCTCGGGGAGGCCGAGCGGGAGCTGGCGGAGGCGCTGCGGGATGCGACCGAGGTGCTGACTCAGCTGGACGTCGCCGGGTCGGGGCCGGTGGCCGAGGCCGCGATCGACGCGTACCGGGCGCGGGCCGAGCGGGGGCGGGAGGTGTTGGCGCCGGGGTATCCGCCGCGGGCGGTGCGGGTGCTGGAGCTGGCGCGGCGGGTGGGGTTGCTGGTGTCGCTGGCGTACGAGAACGGGCACGGGGGTGCGGTGAGCTCCGGCGAGATGGCGGCCAGGGCTGAGGCGTTGCGGCCGGTGGAGCGGACGGCTCGGCGGGCGCAGGTGGCCGCGTACAACGCGTATGTGGAGGAGCGGGAGCGGGGCGTTCGCTGAGCGCGTCGGGGGTGCCGGTGACCGGCGTGGGTGCTCGGGGGTCCGGTTCGGCCCGGGTCCGGGACCGGCTCGGCTCGGCTCCGGCTCGGCGCCGGCTCCGGCTCCGGTCCAGGTCCGGGTCCGGGTCAAGCTCCGAGTCCGGCTCGGGTCCAGCCCGGCTCCGGCGCCGGCTCCGGTCCAGGTCCGGGTCAAGCTCCGAGTCCGGCTCGGGTCCAGCCCGGCTCCGGCTCCCGCTCGGCTCTGAGCAAGTACGAAAAGGCCCCGCGAGTCGTCATTGACTCGCGGGGCCTCTCGTCGGCCGTGTGATGTCAGTCGTTCTCGCACTCGTTGCCGAACGTGGGGCGACAAACGGACCGGCCTCCCGGGGAACCCCCGGGAGGCCGAAGTCATGACCTGCTCGGCGACTGGCGTCAGTGGTTGATGCCCAGGTTGCCGAAGGCGGGGTTCAGCACACCGATGACGTTCACGCTGTTGCCGACCGCGTTCACCGGGACGTGCACCGGGGCCTGGACGAGGTTGCCCGAGACGACGCCCGGCGAGCCCACGGCCTTGCCGTCGGCGATCGCACCGTCGGTGGCGGAGGCCATACCGGCACCGGCGGCGATCAGCCCGCCGGCCACCATCGTCACGGCCGCTGCCTTCTTCAGGTTCTTCACTTCTAAGCCCTCCTAGCGATTGCCGCGGCAGTCGCCGCAGCACGCACTGGAGAACGGCGGAGATCCGCAAAGGATGCGCCATCCGGGGGACATTCCCACGACGGTATGAATCTCATTCCGGAGGGGAACGCTCCGTGTTGCCGTGCGGAGAGCCTTTCAGCCGGTCAGGCCATGGCGTACGGCCCACAGGGCGGCCTGGGTGCGGTCCGACAGGTCGAGCTTCATCAGGATGTTCGAGACGTGCGTCTTGACGGTCTTCTCGGAGAGGACCAACGCGCGGGCGATCTCACGGTTGGAGCGGCCGTCCGCTATCAGCCCGAGCACCTCGCGCTCCCGCTCGGTGAGCGAACCGCTCCTGCCTTGGCCCGAGTTGTTCTCCTCCTGGGACAACAGCGCGCCCGCGACCTCGGGTTGGAGCAGGATGTGTCCGGCGTGGACGGAACGGATGGCGCCGGCCAGGGCGTCGGGGTCGACGTCCTTGTAGACGTACCCCGCTGCGCCCGCGCGCAGGGCCGGGACGACCGTGCGCTGTTCGGTGAAGCTGGTGACGATGAGCACGCGCGCGGGGTTGTTCAGTTCGCGGAGCTTGCGCAGCGCGTCGACGCCGTCCATGACCGGCATCTTGACGTCCATGAGGACGACGTCGGGTTGCAACTCCTCCGCGCGGGCGACGCCTTCGGCGCCGTCGGCCGCCTCGCCCACGACCTCGATGTCGTCCTGGACTTCGAGGAACGTGCGCAGGCCCCGGCGGACCACTTGGTGGTCGTCGACGAGCAACACCTTGATTGCGTCAGCCACCGGGGACCTCCAGCTCGATCGTGGTGCCCTTGCCGGGCGCCGATTCCACGGACAGTGCGCCGCCGACCCCGCTCGCCCGGTCCCGCATGGAGACCAGGCCCAGGTGGCGTCCCGCGCGGCGTATCCCCTGGGGGTCGAAGCCGCTGCCGTCGTCCGTCACCCGCAGGACGGCTCCGCCGCCCCGCCGGTCCAGGGTCACGTCGACATGTTCGGCACCCGAGTGCCGCAGGGCATTGTGCAGGGCCTCCTGGGCGACGCGCAGCACCGCCTCCTCCTGGGCGGCGGGCAGGGCGCGCACGCCGCGGCCGACGAAGGTCACGCGCGCGGTGTGGGCGCGGTCCAGGACGTGGATGTGGGTGCGGAGGGTCGCGACGAGGCCGTCCTCGTCGAGTGCCGCGGGGCGCAGCTCGACGACTGCCGCGCGCAGTTCGTCGGCGGCCTCGGCGGCGAGGTGGGCGACCTGTTGCAGTTCGCCCTTGGCGCGGGACGGGTCCCGGTCGACCAGGGCGGCGGCGGCCTGGGCGGTCAGGCGAAGGGAGAACAGCTTCTGGCTGACCGCGTCGTGCAGCTCGTGGGCGAGCCGGGAGCGCTCCTCGGCGATCGTGAGCTCGCGGCTGCGTTCGTAGAGACGGGCGTTGGTGAGGGCGATCGCGGCGTGCTGGGCGAGGATCGACAGGAGTTCCTCGTCGTCCTCGGTGAAGCCGCAGCTGCCTTCCGGCTTCGGACAGTTCTTGTTGGCGAGGAACAGCGCCCCGATCACCTCGTCGCCGTCGCGGATCGGCAGGCCCAGGAAGTCGGACATGTCGGGGTGGGCGGACGGCCAGCCCTCGAACCGGGGGTCCTTGCGCACGTCGGCGAGGCGCTCGGGCCTGGCCTCGTGCAGCATCGCGGCGAGGATGCCGTGCTGGCGCGGGAGGGGGCCGATGGCCCGCCACTGCTCCTCGCTGACGCCGTCGACCACGAACTGCGCGAAGCCGCCGTGATCGTCGGGCACGCCCAGCGCGGCGTACTGCGCGTCGAGCAGCTCACGGGCCGAGGCGACGATCGTCTTGAGGACGTCGCGCACCTCGAGGTGCCTGCTCATGGCCAGCAGCGCGGTGCTGACCGCGGCGAGGCCGGACCGGGGGCCTTGACTCATGCCCTCACGGTACCGGCGGGGTGTGACAGTCCGTATCCGACCTGTGGCGGCCGTCGTCTGGTCCGCGAGTCCTAGGGCGAAGGACTTCACGCTTTGCGGCCCGCGTCCGAGGCGGCGGCCGAGGCCCGGTTCCTACGTTGGGGACACGCCGATCAGGGCGTCGAGGACGAGGGGACGGGTGTCATGCCGGTAGCGATCATCACGGGGGCCTCGAAGGGACTGGGGTGGGCGCTGGCCGACGCCCTGGCAGCGCGGGGCTGGGATCTGGTGCTGGACGCCAGAGGCGCTCAGGCCCTCACGGAGGCGGCGCAGGCCGTCTCCAGGCACGGGACGCGGGTGACGGCCCTCCCGGGGGACGTCACGGACGCCGGGCACCGGAGCGAGCTGGTGGCGGCGGCGTGGAAGCTGGGCGGGGTCGACCTCCTGGTGAACAACGCGAGTGCGCTGGGTGCCGAGCCGCTGGTGCGGCTGGAGAAACTGCCCGTGGAAGGGCTGCGGCGGGCACTGGAGGTCAATGTGGTGGCCCCGCTGGGGCTCGTCCAGGAGGCGCTGCCGCTGTTGCGGGTGTCCGAGGCGGGCACGGTGATCGCGGTCAGCTCGGACGCGGCCGCGGAGGCGTACGAGACATGGGGCGGCTACGGGGCGTCCAAGGCCGCCCTGGACCATCTCGCGGCGGTACTCGGCGAGGAGGAACCCGGGCTGCGGGTCTGGGCGGTCGACCCCGGCGACATGGCGACGGACCTGTACGCGGCCGCCGTACCGGAGGACAAGGATCCGCGGCCGGAGCCGGTAGGAGTGGTCCCGGCGTTCCTGCGGCTCCTGGAGGAGCGGCCCGCGAGCGGACGCTACGCGGCTCCCGCTCTGCTGGAGGAGCGATGACGCTGGCGGTGCATGTTCCGGAGGAGCTGTCGGCGCGTGTGCCGGCAGAGCAGAGGGGACCCGGGCTCGACCGGGACGCCGTACGACTGCTCGTTTCGCGTGGCACCGAGGTGTCGCACCACGCGTTCGTGGAGCTGCCCCGGCTGCTGCGGGCCGGGGACCTGCTCGTCGTGAACACCTCGCCCACGCTGGCGGCGGCCGTCGACGGGCGGATCGGGCACGCGCGTGTGGTGGTGCACTTCTCCACCCGCGGCGACGACCGGCGGTGGGCCGTGGAGCTGCGGGACCCCGACGAGAAGGGCACCACGCGTGCGCGTGCCGGCGGGCCCGCGGGGACGCGGGTGCGGCTGCCAGGGGGTGGACGGCTGGTCGTGGAAGAGCCGCTGAGTACACCCAGTGGGCGCTTGTGGTGGGCGCGAGCGTCGGGGGCGGACATCCTCGGCGTGCTGCGGGAGCACGGGCGGCCCATCCGTTACTCCTATACGGAGCGGGACCAGCCGTTGTCCGTCTACCAGACGGTGTTCGCGCTGCCGTCGCCCGACGGGTCGGGGAGTGCGGAGATGCCGAGTGCGGCGCGGCCCTTCACCGCGCGGCTGGTGGCGGAGCTGGTGAGCCGGGGGGTGCAGTTCGCGCCGATCACGCTGCACACCGGGGTGGCGTCGGCGGAGGCCCACGAGCCGCCGTATCCGGAGCGGTTCACGGTGCCCGAGCCCTCGGCGCGGCTGATCAACGCCGTGAAGGCGGCCGACGGCAGGGTCGTGGCGGTGGGGACCACCGCCGTGCGGGCCGTGGAGTCGGCCGCGGGGCCCGACGGGGTCGTCCGCGCGCGTGCGGGGTGGACCGATCTCGTGGTGACCCCGGAGCGCGGGGTGCGGGTGGTGGACGGGCTGCTGACGGGGCTGCACGAGCCGGAGGCGTCGCATCTTCTGATGCTGGAGGCGGTCGCCGGACGGGCGGCGGTCGACCGCAGTTACGAGGAGGCGCTGCGCGGGCTCTACCTGTGGCACGAGTTCGGGGACGTGCACCTCATCCTGCCCGAGGAGAGGCCTCACACAGAGCATTGCTCCAGCAACTCTTGGTGAGACTCCCTCCGCCCCGGTGTGAGCCCGCACATAGGGCGCAGATCACGTACTAGGTGAAATAGGAGACAAACCCCTCCATCGTGAACGGGGCAGACGTTCTGGTCTGTCCCGTTTTGCCCTTCCCCGATCCACTACCCGGCTTCGTACGTCACACCTTTGCCTGGGCATTTTGCGGCCGCTAAGAATGGCAACCGTCGCTCAGCGCCGCGGGTTCGCCCCGCGGCGTTTGTGCCGGAAGCACCCCGTCCCCCACCGGACGCCGAGCGACCTCCGCGCTATTCGAAGAGGTCCCACGCATGCTCAAGAACATCAAGACTCGAGGTCGCGCCCTGAACCGGACGCACAGGATCGCCATCGCCGGTGTCGCCACTCTCGGTGCCGCGGCCGTTGCCTTCACCGCCGTTCCGAGCGGGCACACGACCACCTCCGAGGCGGCGGTCGCCGCGGCTCCGGTGGCCTACAAGTCCGAGCAGCTCACGGGCCTCAAGTCGGGTGTCACCGAGCAGCTCGCCGGTAGCAGCCTGCAGAGCCAGGCCGCCACGGCGAAGAAGACGGCCGAGGCGAAGAAGAAGGCCGACGCGGCAGCCAAGGCCAAGGCGGATGCGGCCGCGAAGAAGAAGGCCGCCGCCGCGGCCGCCGCCAAGAAGAAGGCCGAGCAGGCCCGCAAGGCGAAGGAGGCCGCCAGCCGGTCCGCCCAGCGCCCCCAGGTCAAGACCGTCGCGGCGAAGACCTACGCCAACAACCTCGACGGGTGGATCCGGGAATCCCTGGACATCATGAAGTCCAAGGGCATCCCGGGTTCGTACAGCGGCCTGCACCGGAACATCATTCGGGAGTCCTCCGGCAACCCGAACGCGATCAACAACTGGGACATCAACGCCATCAACGGCATCCCGTCGAAGGGCCTGCTCCAGGTCATCCCGCCGACCTTCAAGGCCTACCACGTCCCCGGCACGTCCTGGAACATCTACGACCCGGTCGCCAACATCACCGCCGCCTGCAACTACGCGGCCGACAAGTACGGCTCCATGGACAACGTCGACAGCGCGTACTGAGGTCGCGCGGACCTCTTCTACGCCGAAGGGCGACACCCCCACCGGGGTGCCGCCCTTCACCTTGGTACGACAGTGATCACTTGCGCATGACCTCGGGCTCGTGGCGGCGCAGGAAGCGGGCCACGAAGAAGCCGCAGATCACGCCGAGGACGATCAGGGCGGCCATGTCCATGCCCCAGGCGCCGACGGTGTGCTCCCACAGCGGGTCGGTGTCGCCGCCCTCCTTGGGCGGGCTGATCTTGTTGAAGTCCAGCGTGGCACCAGCGGCGGCCACCGCCCAGCGGGACGGCATCAGGTACGAGAACTCGTTGACGCCGACCGCGCCGTTCAGGGTGAACAGGCAGCCGGTGAACACGACCTGGATGATCGCGAACATCACCAGCAACGGCATGGTCTTCTCGGCCGTCTTCACCAGCGCCGAGATGATCAGGCCGAACATCATCGAGGTGAAACCGAGCGCCATGATCGGAATGGAGAGTTCGATCATGGTGGCGCTGCCGAGGACCAGACCCTCCGCCGGAATCTCCCGGCTGGCGAAGCCGATGACACCGACCAGCAGGCCCTGGAACACGGTGATCAGGCCGAGCACGAACACCTTGGACATCAGGTACGCCGAGCGGGACAGGCCGGTGGCGCGCTCCCGCTCGTAGATGACCCGTTCCTTGATCAGCTCACGGACGGAGTTCGCGGCGCCCGCGAAGCAGGCACCGACCGCGAGGATCAGCAGGACCGTGGTGGCCGTGCCGTTCGGGATGATCCGGCCGGTCTTGGGGTTGGCCGGGTTGGGCAGCAGGCTGTTGCCGGAATCGATGAGCAGGCTCACCGCGCCCAGGACCGCCGGCAGGATCACCATCAGGGCCAGGAAGCCCTTGTCGGAGGCGATCACCGAGGTGTAGCGACGCACCAGAGTGACGAACTGGGACATCCAGCCCTGCGGCTTCGGCGGCCTCATCGCCTGCATCGGCGGCATCTGTACGGACTGCGGTGCTACTGCGTCGATGTCCGCGGCGTACATCTGGTAGTGCTGCGAGCCCTTCCAGCGGCCCGCCCAGTCGTAGTCGCGGTAGTTCTCGAAGGCGGAGAAGACGTCGGCCCAGGTGTCGTAGCCGAAGAAGTTCAGCGCCTCCTCCGGCGGGCCGAAGTAGGCGACGCTGCCGCCGGGCGCCATCACGAGCAGCTTGTCGCAGATCGCCAGTTCGGCCACGGAGTGCGTGACGACGAGGACCGTACGGCCGTCGTCGGCGAGGCCGCGCAGCAGCTGCATGACGTCGCGGTCCATACCCGGGTCGAGGCCGGAGGTCGGCTCGTCCAGGAAGATCAGCGACGGCTTGGTGAGCAGCTCCAGGGCCACGGAGACGCGCTTGCGCTGGCCACCGGAGAGGGAGGTGACCTTCTTCTCCTTGTGGATGTCCAGCTTGAGCTCGCGCAGCACCTCGCCGATGCGGGCGTCGCGCTCGGCGGCCGTGGTGTCGGCCGGGAAGCGCAGCTTGGCCGCGTACTTGAGGGCCTTCTTGACGGTCAGTTCCTTGTGCAGGATGTCGTCCTGCGGGACCAGACCGATGCGCTGGCGGAGCTCGGCGAACTGCTTGTACAGGTTCCGGTTGTCGTAGAGGACGTCACCCTGGTTGGCGGGGCGGTAGCCCGTGAGCGCCTTCAGGAGCGTCGACTTGCCGGAGCCCGAGGGGCCGATGACCGCGATCAGCGACTTCTCCGGGACGCCGAAGGAGACGTCCTTGAGGATCTGCTTGCCTCCGTCGACCGTGACGGTCAGATGGCGGGCCGAGAAGGAGACCTCACCGGTGTCGACGAACTCCTCGAGACGGTCCCCGACCAGGCGGAACGTGGAGTGGCCGACGCCGACGATGTCGTTCGGGCCCAGCAGCTGGGTGCCGCCCTTGGCGATCGGCTGACCGTTGACGTACGTGCCGTTGTGCGAGCCCAGGTCGCGGATCTCGAAGCGGCCGTCGGGGGTGGCGTGGAACTCCGCGTGGTGGCGGGAGACCTGGAGGTCGGAGACGACCAGGTCGTTCTCCAGGGCACGGCCGATGCGCATGACGCGGCCGAGCGAGAACTGGTGGAACGTGGTCGGGCTGCGGTCGCCGTAGACCGGCGGCGCCCCCGCGCCACCACCGGGTGCCTTCTGCGCGTAGTTGTCCGCCGGGCCCTGCTGCGGCGGGACGTGCGGTGCGGCCTGCTGCGGCTGCTGCCAGCCGGCCTGCGGGGCCTGCTGCTGCGGCGGCGCCTGCTGGGCCCAGCCCGCGCCCGCGCCCTGAGCCGCGTACGGCTGCTGCTCGGGCTGTGCCTGCGGCGAAGCCGCGGCCGCGGTACCGGACAGGTTGAGCAGCGGTCCGTCGGTCGCGTTGCCCAGGTGCACGGCCGAGCCGGGACCGATCTCCAGTTGGTGGATCCGCTGCCCCCGCACGAACGTGCCGTTGGTGCTGCCGTGGTCGTCGATGACCCAACTGCGGCCGTTCCAGCTGATCGTGGCGTGCCGCCACGACACTCTCGCGTCGTCGAGCACGACGTCCCCCTGCGGATCACGTCCGAGGGTGTATGGCCTGGACGGGTCGAGCGTCCAGGTCCGTCCATTCAATTCCAGTACGAGTTCCGGCACTCCATGCCCCACTGAGTAGTCCCCCGATGTACCCCCATCACAGGGAGTCTAGGGATGTCGAACATCGTCGGGAACTATTTCAGGCTCGGCCCCCTGACCGAAAGTCGGGCCTTGTGTAGAAGGCATAACGCCCGCTTCGGCTGTTTCCGTTGACGGGGTTGAAACCGGCCCGGAGAGTGGTAATCCACGCGAGGGGGACATGCGCGGCGAGCGGGCCGTGCCGCGGATCGGGGGGTCTGCCATGAGTGCGTCCAGGAGCGTCGAGACCACGAAACCCGGCACGAGGCTGCCCTGGGGAGACATCCTGCTGTCCGCGATCGCCTCGGTGAGCTGGGCGTTGATCGGGATGGCGGGCACGGCGGCGCTCGGTCTGCATCTGCTCGAAGCCGATACGGCGGGCTCGCTCGGGCCGATGACCGCGGCGGTGGTGGCTCTTGGGGCGGGTGGTTCTGTCACACCGTCCGGCGATGTGTCCGCGTTCGGCCTGACGGGCGCGGAGGCGGCGACCGCCGTCGAGATCACGCCACTGGGCGTGAGCCTGGTCGGTGCGCTGCTGCTGTCCTGGTTCTTCCTACGGTCCCTGCGCGCGGCCGGAGTTGTGATCGCGCCTTCCGAACTCCTCGCGCGCGCGGGCACGGTGGTGGCCCTGTTCGTGGCCATGCTCGGCGGGCTGGCCTGGGCGGGACACGATGTCATCACGATCGACGGGAGCGCGCTGGGCCTCGACGACCTGCCCGGCGGGGGCGGGGGCGGCGGCATCGAGATTCCCGGGGTGGGCGACATCGGGGACATCGGTGGGCTGCTGCCCGACCAGATCGGCGACCTCGTCGACGCGAAGGCGGCGGTCGGCTTCACCGTCGACACCGCGCCGACGCTGCTCGGCGGGCTCGGCTGGTCGGCCGGGATCCTGCTGATCGCCCTGCTGGCCTCGCGCCGCACACCGCTGCCGCTCGGCTGGGAGGCCGTGCACCGAGTCGTACGGCCGGCCGCGTCCGCCCTGGTCACGGTCCTGCTGGTGGCGGTGGCGGCCGGGTTCGCGGCGGCGGGGTACGCGGCGATCAGTGACGACCATCCGAAGCGGATCGCTGGAGCGGCGCTGCTCGGGGCGCCGAACGGGGTGTGGCTGGGCATCCCGATCGGCCTGTTCGTGCCGTGGGACGGCCGGGCGACCGGCGAACTGACCCGCCTGCTGCCGGACCCCCTGGACGACCTGCTGGGCAGCGGCTCCGACGAGTCGGTCACGCTGGGGCGCCTGGCCGACCTGGACGGGCGGGTGTGGCTGCTGGGGGTCGCTGCGGCACTGATGATGCTGCTGGCGGGGGTGCTGACGGCTGTGCGGACGCCGGTGGGGATGGTTGGCGGGGGTGGTGGTGCCGGTGCCGGCGCGTCCTCGGCGGGTGCCGGCGCGTCCTCGGGTGCGGTGGGGGCCGCGGGAACGGCGGGGACTGCGTCCTCGGGTGCGGTGGGGGCCGCGGGTGGAGGTGCGTCCGCGGGTTCGGCGGGGGCCGCGGCTTCGGCGGCTGTACGAGATCCGGGTGCCCTCGGTTTCGCCGGGCGGTGTGCGCTGCGGCTGGGGATCGCCACGGCGCTGACCTTGCCGTTGCTCGCCTGGTTGACGCAGGTGTCCGTGGACGCCTCGCTGTCCGTGCTCGGCTTCGACGCGTTCGGCGCGGGGGTCGACCTGCGCGGCCACCTCGGCATGGCCCTGCTCCTGGGCGCCGTGTGGGGCGCGGGCGCGGGGGCCGCCGGTGCGCTGCTCGCCCGCGCGACCGGGGCGGCGGGGCAACGGGCGGCGCCGCCGGCACTGGGTGACGGGCGGTGGGGGCCGGAGGCCGGGGGTGCCAGGCGTACCGAGGGAACGGGGGGCACCGGCACACGCACCGGCACCGGGCACGGCCCTTACGCGGGTGAGCCGGAACAGCCGCACGCCGACGAGTCCGGGCCGTACGCCCCCAGCTCGCCCTACCGGCCGCCGAACCCGGCGACCAATCCGTATCTGCGGGTGCCGGACGAGCTGAGGGAACCGGAGGACGCGCGGCCGACCGACGAGCCGCGACGGGCCGGGCGTCCGCGCTCGCCCGGCGACGACGTGTACGGCGCGCCCACGGTGGCCCGGCCGATCGAGCCGCCACCGCGGAGGCCCCGTAAGCCGCCCGGGCCACGATCCGGGGACCGGCCGCCTCCGCCACCTCCTCCTCCGCCAGGGAGGCCTGAGGGGCGACAGTGATCCGTCCCCCGGGGAGCGGCATGCGGAGCCGTGTGCAGCGAAGACGTGGCCGACGCGCAAGGTCGGCGCCACCTATCCGTCACCCAGCGTTCCGTGTCCGTCAGGCGGACCTCGGGCGCGGAAGGCACTGCGTGCCGGATACGGTGGGAACACCATGAGCGCTTCGCAGACCTCGTCCTCTGACGTCCCCACCCTTCTCGTCAAGATCTTCGGGAAGGACAGGCCGGGCATCACGGCCGGACTCTTCGACACCCTTGCCGCCTACTCCGTCGACGTGGTCGACATCGAGCAGGTCGTCACCCGTGGCCGCATGGTGCTGTGCGCGCTGGTGACCGCGCCGCCCAGCGGGCTGGAGGGAGATCTGCGGGCGACCGTCCACAGCTGGGCCGAGTCGATCAAGATGCAGGCCGAGATCATCTCCGGCCTCGGCGACAACCGTCCGCGCGGGCTGGGGCGTTCCCTGGTCACCGTGCTCGGGCATCCGCTGACGGCAGAGGCGACGGCCGCGGTCGCCGCGAGGATCACGAAGGTCGGCGGGAACATCGACCGTATCTTCCGGCTCGCCAAGTACCCGGTGACGGCGGTCGAGTTCGCGGTGTCCGGTGTGGAGACCGGGCCGCTGCGCACCGCCCTGATGACCGATGCGGCGGCGCTCGGCGTCGATGTCGCGGTCGTCGCGGCCGGACTGCACCGCCGCGCCCAGCGCCTGGTCGTCATGGATGTGGACTCGACGCTCATCCAGGACGAGGTGATCGAGCTCTTCGCCGCGCACGCCGGCTGCGAGGACGAGGTCGCCGAGGTGACGGCGGCCGCGATGCGCGGTGAGCTGGACTTCGAGCAGTCCCTGCACGCGCGCGTGGCGCTCCTCGAGGGCCTGGACGCGTCGGTGGTGGACAAGGTGCGCAGCGAGGTGCGGCTGACGCCGGGCGCGCGCACCCTGATCCGCACGCTGAAGCGGCTCGGCTACCAAGTGGGCGTGGTGTCGGGCGGCTTCACGCAGGTCACGGACGATCTGAAGGAACGGCTCGGGCTCGACTTCGCCCAGGCCAACACGCTGGAGATCGTCGACGGGAAGCTGACGGGCAAGGTCACCGGCGAGATCGTGGACCGGGCGGGCAAGGCGCGGCTGCTGCGCCGGTTCGCCGCGGAGGCGGGCGTACCGCTGGCGCAGACCGTGGCGATCGGCGACGGTGCCAATGACCTGGACATGCTCAACGCGGCGGGTCTCGGGGTCGCCTTCAACGCCAAGCCGGTGGTGCGGCAGGCCGCGCACACCGCGGTGAACGTGCCGTTCCTCGACACGGTGCTGTACCTGCTGGGCGTCACCCGCGAAGAGGTCGAGGCCGCGGACACGCACGACGAGGACTGAGCCCGCCCGGACGGCCGAGGGCGTCCGCGCGGACGACGGTGAGGGCCCGGTACCACCGCGGTGCCGGGCCCTCCCGCGGACAGAAGCAGGTCAGTCGGACGGCGCCCAGTAGTCGACCAGCGTGGCCGCACCGGGCTCCAGGGACTTCCAGGAGCCCTCGAAGGACAGTACGGCGAAGGCGGCGGCCGGGAAGCCGCGGTTGCTCATCCGCTCGCGGGCGTCACTCTCGTGCGCACCGGCCAGGATGTCGGCGAGGCCCTGGATGCCCGGGTTGTGGCCGATGAGCAGGACGTTCTGTGCGTCGTCGGGGTTCTCGTTCAGCAGGGCGATCAGCTCGCCGGGCGAGGCTTCGTAGACCCGCTCCTCGTAGACCGTTTTCGGCCGGTGGGGGAACTCGTGGACGGCGAGCTTCCACGTCTCGCGGGTCCGGGTCGCGGTGGAGCACAGGGCCAGGTCGAAGGGGATGCCGGTGTCGGCCAGCTTGCGTCCGGCGACTGCGGCGTCCATGCGGCCCCGCTCAGCGAGCGGCCGCTCGTGATCGGTCACCTGTGGCCAGTCTGCTTTCGCATGCCGGAAGAGGACAATCCTGCGGGGTTCTGCGACGCTCATGGGATCCAGCTTCGCATGAAACAGGCCATGGGGCGCAGGGAGTTGACCGGCGGTTCCGGCCGTGTTCAGCGGGCTATCAGCTGCTGTACGCGCTCGACGAGGCGGCTGACGGCGGGATCGCCGGACGCCGCGTGCGCGTCCGTCGGGTTCAGGATCAGCGCCAGGAGCACGATGAAGGCGAGTGTCGGCAGCGCGAGGGCCCACCAGGGCAGCCGGATGTCGACGCCACCCCGGGATGCCGGGTGGGGCCGGGTGTGCGTAGGAGCCGACATGGGTGCCTCCGCCGTCTTCGAGTCGTCCGTGTCCGCCTCTCGCGGTCACGTCTCGAAGCTACGGAATCTCCGGCCTTCAACCCATCCGGTGATCCACCCAGTTGACCCTGACACTCGCCCCCTAGGGGACAGGGGGTTAGCCCCACCCTCGGCCCGCCGGACGATCGCGCGGGACACGGCTCACGGCGAGGCGATCGTCGCGATGATGGCGATGATCACGAAAATGGCGAAGAACGAGCCGAAGACGAGGAGCATCTTCTTCTGGCCGTTCTGGGGGTTCGGATCGAGCACTGGCATACGGCAAGTCTCGCACCCGTCGCCCGCCACGACTCCTCGGGGGTGGCGCCGGCGGGCTGCCGCGCGGATCAGCGCGCCGCCTCGTCCTCCACCGTGCGGTCGCGTCCCGCCAGGACGCCCACCAGCATCTGCGGGATCATCAGGCCGGTCATGAGGGCGATCGGCAGGCCCCAGCCGCCACTGTGCTGGTAGAGCACGCCGACCAGGAGCGGGCCCGGGATGGAGATCAGATAGCCGGTGCTCTGCGCGAAGGCCGACAGCTGGGCGACGCCCGCGCCGGTCCTGGCCCGCATCCCGACCAACGTGAGGGCCAGCGGGAAGGCACAGTTGGAGACACCGAGCAGGACGGCCCAGGCCCAGGCGCCGCCGGCCGGCGCGAAGTACAGACCGGCATATCCGGCGAGGCCGCAGACGCCAAGGGCGATCACGATCGGGCCCTGGTGCGGCAGCCGGGTGGCGATGCGCGGGATGACGAAGGCCAGCGGCACGCCCATCACCATCGTGACGGCGAGCAGCAGCCCCGCCGTGCCCGCGGACACGCCCGCGTCCCGGAAGATCTGCGCCATCCAGCCCATGGTGATGTAGGCGGCGGTGGCCTGGAGCCCGAAGAAGACGGCGAGCGCCCAGGCGGTACGGCTCCGGGTGATCCGCAGCGGCGCCGACGGCTCCCCGCGCGCGGGGGCCCGCTCGGCCGGGACGGTCCCCCGGTCCCGCACCAGGGGGATCCACGGCAGGACGGCCGCCGCCGCCAGGATCGCCCAGACCGCGAGCCCGGACTGCCAGCGCCCGCCGAGCGCCTCCGTCATCGGCACGGTCACCGCCGCGGCGGCCGAGGTGCCGAGGGCGAGAGCCATCGAGTAGAGGCCGGTCATGGAACCGACCCGGTCGGGGAACCAGCGCTTGACGATGACCGGCATCAGGACGTTGCTGACCGCGATGCCCATGAGGGCGAGGGCGCTGCCCGCCAGGAATCCGGCCGTACCGACCGTCTCGCCCGCGTAGGGCCGTATCAGCAGGCCCGCGGTGACGGCCGCCATGCCCGCGCACACCACCGCGCCCGGTCCGAAGCGGCGGGCGAGCCTGGGGGCCATGACGCCGAAGACGGCGAAACAGAGCGGGGGCACGGAGGTGAGGAGCCCGGCCACGCTGCCGCTCATGCCGAGCCCGTCGCGGACCTCCTCGAGGAGGGCACCGAGGCTGGTGATGGCGGGCCGGAGGTTGAGGGCGGACAGCACGATGCCGACGACGACCAGGCGCGTCGCCCACGCGCGCGTGGCGGCTCCCGGGGGGCCGGCGGCCTCCTGGCGGTCGGTCGCGGCCGGGCCGGTTACGGTCGCGGACTTCATCGTCCGGGTTTCCTCACTCACCATGAGGACCATCATAGAATCATGGGATGATTGGTTGTCCATTCCCCGGCCGTCCGCTCCGGCCCCGCCCGTGCGAAGGTGTGCCATGCCCCTGAGCCATCCCCGCCGGTCGGCGCTGTCCGAGCAGGTCATCGCCGCTCTGCGCAACCAGATCACCTCGGGCGAATGGCCGGTCGGCGCCCGGATCCCGACCGAGCCCGAGCTGGTCGAGCAGCTCGGCGTCGCCCGCAACACCGTCCGCGAGGCCGTCCGCGCGCTCGCGCACAACGGTCTGCTGGACATCCGCCAGGGCTCCGGCACCTACGTCGCGGCCACGAGCGAGCTGGCCGGCGTGATGCACCGCCGTTTCGCCGACGCGGACCCACGGCACATCGCCGAGCTGCGTTCCACGCTGGAGTCGGCCGCCGCCAGGCTGGCCGCCGAGCGGCGCACGGAGAAGGACCTCAAGCAGCTGGACGCGCTCCTCGTGCGACGCGAGGAGGCGTGGGAGTCGGGTGACACCGAGGTGTTCGTGACCGCGGACGCGACCTTCCACCTGGCGGTGGTGGCCGCCTCCCACAACGACGTGATGACCGCGATGTACGCCGACCTGGGCGAGGTGCTGCGGGACTGGCTGCGCGAGGACGTCGGCGAGGAGCTGACGCCGGAGACGCACATGGACCACGCGCGGCTGGTCGACGCCATCCGCACGGGCGACGCGGCGGCGGCCGCCCGGGAGGCCGCGAGCTATCCGTTCCTGTGCCGCCCGGCCCGGTTCAGCGCTCCTTCCGATGGCTGACCCACACCGAGCGGACCTCCTTCCAGCAGCGGCCGGTCAGACGCACGGTCTGGGCGGGCCCGGCCTCGACCGAGGCGCCGTCGCTGTCGACGTCCCACCAGCGGTCGCACTCGATGTGCAGGCTGACGTGATCGGGCTCCGGATACGGGTTGTGGCAGTACGCGATCACATGGGAGCCGCTGACCCTGCTGCGGCACGCCGCCCCGAACGGCTCCGGTGCGGCGGCCGGCCGTACCTCCACGCGCGCGTGCGACATCGCGTCGTACGACAGGGACAGCACGAGACAGACGGCTACGGTCACTGAGGCCAGGCTGCTGGACAGGCGCACAAGGGGGACCTCCTCGGCCGTGCCGGGCAGGGGAGCGTGTGGTGAACGCGTACTCCACAGTGCCCGGTCGCGGGCCCCGCCCGCCCGGCCGGGTAGGCCGAACGAGTGAGGGGTGAGGCGCCGGGTGGCCATTGAACCCCGGGCGCGCCCCCCCACAATGCAACCGGGAGCGGCTCCCACCCCCATGGGTCGTGAACAACAC
>NZ_JBHXSG010000102.1:0-21653 GCF_042714835.1 Streptomyces sp. NPDC058678
ACCCCCATCGAGGCCGCCTGCCGCATCATCATCCTCGAAGACCAACTCGAAGAAGCCCAGCGCATCAACGCCGAATACCGCCACGCCGCCGAATCAGCGAACCCGACGGCCGCGGCCTGAGACGGCTGAGATCCGCAACTCTCCCAAGAACTTCACGGCCGCCACCCACGCGGCTGCCCGCGACGCAAAGCGTTCCGGGCACTTCGTCTTCCACGGTCCCGGGGCCGAGAGTGACCTACTGACGGAGAGCAGGGCAGGCCAAGGCAGAGGCTGCCGCCAGCGACCCTGGCTTCCCCACAGCCTGCGCCAGCAGGTCATGCCGGAGCCGAAGCCGAGCTCTCGAGGCAGATGCTCCCACTGGATACCGGTGTGCAGCACGTACAGGATCCCGCACAGCACCTCCCGGCCCGGCGGCGGCCGACGACCCAGGTAGCGGAAACGCCGATCCCGCTTCGGCAGCAGCGACTCAAGCCGCTCCCACAGCTCATCCGACACGATCCACGGCGACATCCCCACGGCGACATCCCCACACCGAGTCGACCGCTCAACTCCCGTGCCGGACACGGCAACCAGGAGCGATCCACCTCCTGCGTTAGCCCTTGTCAGGGGGCAAAGCAAACCGCGTCGGCCCGAAAAGCGAGACCTGAGGGAGCGTTCGTGGAACGGTCACTGTGACCGTTCCACGAACCGAAACCCCGGAGGGCGACCAAACCGGGCCGCGTGCTGCGGGCGAACTCAGGCGGGCAGCTTCGTGTCGATGACGAAGCTGATCTCAATGACCTGGCCGGGCAAGGTCAGTTCAGTGACGCCCAAGACCGTGCTGGCCGGACGGTGGTCGCCGAAGTACGCCAGGTTGCCCTCCGCCGTCGCCGCGGCGTTCTGCCGCAGGTTCACCACGTACAGGGTCTGCGAGACGACCTGGTTCCGGGTGACGCCGTAGTGCTCCAGGACCTTGTCCACATTGGCGTACGTCTGCTTGAGCTGGGCGGCGAAGTCGCCCGCGTAGAGGAACTCGCCCGCCTCGTCGAACGAGAGCTGTCCAGAGATGTGGATCAGCTCGCCGGACTTGATCGCCTGTGAGTAGCCGAAGTCGCTCTCGGCCGGCACGTTGTGGTTGAAGACATTAATGATCGCCATGGTGCTCGCCCTTCTGATTCGCTCTCTTGTAGTTACTCGGAAACTGTAGGAGAGTGAATGCTGACCTGGAAGAACGCACTTTTCGGTGACTGAGGAACCTGATGGTGACCAAGCAACTGCTCAAGGGCCTGCCCGAGGACGCGGACCTGAGGCGCGCGGACTCCCTGGCTCGGGAGATCTTCTCGGACGTCGCGAACAAGTGGGCGCTCCTGATCATCGAGGCGCTCGGCGAGCGCACCCTGCGCTTCAGTGAGCTGCGGGACGAGGTCGAGGGCGTCAGCCACAAGATGCTTACCCAGAACCTGCGCATGCTGGAGCGCAACGGCCTGGTCGACCGGAAGGTGTACCCCACCGTGCCCCCGCGGGTCGAGTACACCCTCACAGAGCCGGGCCAGGCCCTGCGCACCACGGTCGATGCCATATGTGGCTGGACCCACCAGTACCTCGGTCACATTGAGGGCGCGCGCGGTCGTTTCGACGCCTGACAGGCACGCAGCCCCACGCTCTGCGCTTCATTCAGCGCCGAGAGCCGACAGGCGGTGACGCGACAGGGCGTGCAGAGGCTGGTCGGAGTGAGAGTCGGTCTCGGCCCGCTGCTCGGGTGACGGTGGAGGAGGTGAGGTGGGAGCACTTCCGGCAGCAGTTGGCCGCGGGGCGTGCGCCCAATGGTGCGGAGTTGGACCGGGTGGCGGTTACGGACAACTACGGGCGGGGCGTGCTGGCCGGCTGGCGACGGACCGGCCGGATCTCGGGCAAAGTGTCGTTAGCCAGGCGGTGCCGTCGACCTCCTGGGGACGGGCCCTGCGCGGCCGGTACTCGTCGATGACGATGTTGCGGGCCACCCGGAACAGCCACCCCCGCAGAGGCTCGCTGCCCCCACGTCCTGAGTGCGCCAGCAGCGCAGCAGGGTCTCCTGCACCACGTCCTCGGCTCTGTGCCGGTCTCCTCCCAGCAGCCGCACCACGTAGGTGTACAGAGGACTCGCCTGTTCGTCGTAGAGAGTGCGCATTGCGCGTTCCCGGGCGCTGACCGCGCCCGAGGAGCCCATTACGGTCCAGCTCACGTTCGTACTCCTTCGTTCCACGAGCTCGTGGGGCCAGGTCTCGGGCCGGGCTCAGCGGCCTCGATTCGTGGGAGGGCTTACGAGCGGGGTTCCACGTCGAGTTGACGTTCGATTGACGACGGGAGCGGTGGGTCCGTGAAGCGGAGGGCCACAGACCGCGGCGGTGGGAGCGCCCGCGATTGGACGCTACGACCGCCAGGGCGCGAGTCCGCCCGTGCGAGCGCCCGACTCGCCGGCGCTCTACTCGGGTTGTGAAGTCTCCCGTGCCCGCGCCTGGTGCCGGCGGGCTTTGAGTCGGTTTCCGCAGGTCTTCATCGAGCACCACCGTGCGGTGTTGGCACGACTGCGGTCCAAAAGGAAGAGGCGGCATTCATTGGGCGCGCTCCCTTCTTGTGGGCCAGTGGGCTGCGGTGACGAGGGAGAACAGCATGTCGATCGCCATCGCACTGGTGGAGCTGTCCTCAACCACGGCCGAGCGCAGAACCGCTTTGGACGAGGTCGCGGACGGCATGGTGCAAGGCAACATCGTCCCAGCCTGGGCCTCCAAGTGGGACAGAAGGCCGACTCGAACGCCAGGACGGCCTGGCGGAGTTGGGGCAGGGCGACGCAACGGCAACCACGACCCGCGCGCACGACAGGTCGACCGACGAGTGCGGGTGGCGTCACCGGTCGCCGGCGGAGGCGAGTCCGACGGGCCGCCCGGCCTCGGTGATCTCGAGACGGGGACCGGCGGCCCGCGTGCTTCCGCCGGGGTGTCCGGCGTGTGGAACGCCGGCACGGCGAGTGCGTGAGTGCGGTGACGGCGGCGAGTGCGGCGACGATGATGCCTGCGGTGGGCGGACCCCTCGCGAACCAGCCGCGAGGGGGGAGTTGCCGAGTGCGGGTGCCCCGAGCAGGAGGGTGTTCTGCGCGTCGAGGAGGCGACCGGGTATGTCGTCGGGGGTGACGTCGACCGCCTACGCGGGCAGCGCGCCGCTCTGTGCCGCCTTGCGGTGGCGCGCGGACAGGCGGGAGCCGGACTCGCGGCGGGCGGCGCGGCGCAGCAGGGGTACCGCGAGGAGGAACCCGAGGATCGCCCAGGCGGTCAGGACCAGGGCGACCATGGGCAGCTCCCAGGAGCCGGCCGCCTCGGCGGTCCGTGCCGTGTCCGGGAGCAGCGCCGAACGCAGGCCCTGTGCCATCCACTTGAGCGGGAAGATTGCGGCCACGTGCTGGACCGGCACAGGCAGCGAGGTGATCGGGAAGACCGTTCCGGAGGTGAACAGGAGTCCCATCGTCGGCAGCATGATCAACGCCAGCGCCTCGCGGGGGTTGGGCAGTACGGCGCCTATGGCCGCGCCGAGCGGTACGACGGCGAGCAGCCCGAGCGTGGTGACCCATGCCAGCGTCAGCCAGTCGCCCGGTCCGGGCGGCAGTGGCCCGTTCACCAGCAGCGCCGCGGCCGTCAGAAGCATGGCCAGGGTGCCGACCGCCACGACGACCACCAGCAGGCACTTGGCGACGAGGTAGGCCGGAATCCCGCCGGGGGTGGCGCGCAGCCGCAGCAGGGCGCCCTCCTCCCGCTCGGTCACGAGTATCTGCGGGAGGTTGATCAGGCCGATCTGGAACAGCAGGTAGGCGGCGAAGCCCGCCAGCACCAGATGGGCCATCGGGGTCCCGGTGCCGGGGACGTCGTCGCTGACGTAGGCGGCGATGAGCAGCGCGACGACCACGTTGGTCAGGTGGCCGGACATCTCCTTGCCGTTGCGCAGGAGGTGCCGCAGTTCGATGCCGCCGCGCTGGAGCCCGGCACGCCAACTGTTCGTCATTGGTGTCCCCCTCATGCTGCCTGTGCCTCCTCGTCCGCTTCCCCGTCCGTGCCGTCGTCCGCCCGGTGCACCATGTGGAGGTATGTGTCCTCCAGGGTCGGGCGGCGGACTTCCAGGTCGGCGATCGGGCCGTCCGCGTGCTGGTGGAGTTCCCAGACCAGCCGTGAGGGGTCCTCGGTGTGTTCGCGGTGGGACGTCCCGTCGTCGGCAGTCCAGCGGACCTCGGCCTGGGCGGCGGCCCGCAGGGCCAGTTCCGACGGGGTGCCGCAGGCGCGGATCCGGCCGCTGACCAGCATGGCAATCCGGTCGGCGAGCCGCTCGGCCTCCACCAGGTCGTGGGTGGTGAGCAGGACGGTGACGCCCTCGTCGCGGGCCAGTTGTTCGACCAGGAGGTGGAACTCGTGCCGCGCCTGGGGATCGAAGCCGGTGGTCGGCTCGTCCAGGAAGAGGAGTTCGGGGCGGCCGACGATGCCGAGCGCGACATCCAGCCGTCGGCGCTGGCCGCCGGACAGCCGATCCACCCGCTGGCCGGCCTGGTCGGTGAGGCCGACCAGGGCCAGCAGTTCGGCCGGGTCGCGCGGGTCGGGATAGTACGTGGCGAAGTGCGTCAGCAGCTCGGCGACCCGCCAGCGGCGGTGGTCGCGCCAGGACTGCAGGACGAGCCCGATCCGGCCGCGCCACGCGTCGTCGCCCCGCTCCGGGTCCGTACCAAGAACGCTCACCTCACCGGCGGAACGCCGCCGGAAGCCCTCCAGGATCTCGACCGTGGTGGTCTTCCCGGCGCCGTTGGGCCCGAGCAGCGCGAAGACCTCCCCGCGGTGCAGGTCCAGATCGACGCCGTGGAGGACGTCGATGTCGCCGTACGTCATCGTCACGTCGCGCGCATGGACGACGGGCTGGGCGGATGTGGGCTTCGGCGTCATCGTCCCGCTCCCGAGTCGTGTCGTTGTCGTGGCGGTGTTTCGGTCGACGCCGGAGGACCGGCGCCCTCGACGATCGCCCGGAGTGCCGCGACGTGCCCCTCGAAAGCGGTGCGGCCGTGGTCCGTCAGCCGTACTTTGGTGCGCCGCTTGCGTCCGCCGCCTTCCTTGTGGAGCTCCAGATATCCGGCCTCCTCCAAGGTGTGCAGCTGTTTGGAGAGCGCGGAGTCGCTGAGCGAGAGGCTGTCGCGGACGAACGCGAAGTCCGCCCATTCGGTGGCGGCGAGAAGCGCGACCACCGACAGCCGGGTGGCGGGGTGGATCAGTTCGTCGAAGCCGGCGGGGATGCTCATCGGTCCGCCCCCGTGCCTGCTGTTCCCGTGCCTGCGTTTTCCGTGCCTGCCGCATGTGTGTCGCGGCCCCGCGCCGACCTGGCCGCCCAGCGGCTCGTCGGCCCGACGAACAGCACGAACACCGTCGCCGAGACCGTGGCCTGGATCAGACTGGCGGACATCGGCTCCAGCGAATCGACCAGTCGGCCGGACAGGAGGGTCGTTCCGCCGGTCACCACCGCTCCCGCGACGAAGGTGGCGAACATCCGCCGGGTGCACCGGGTGTGGTGCAGGCGCACCCGGCTCCGGCGGTTGTGGAGCACGGCCAGCACGCTCAGCAGCGCGACGTACGCGGCCATGGCCAGCCCCACGCCCCACCCGGGCAGGTCCAGGCCCAGACCGGCCAGGAAGAGCCACATGAGCGCAGCCGTGGTCCAGAGGGTTCCCGAGCCGCCCGCAGCGGACCGCTCGACCTCGTCGTACACCCGTTCCTGCGGCACTCGGATGCGCTGCAGGTCTCTCCATGCCTGTTCGGCATCCATCGACGTGCTCACGTCCCTTGCCCTCCAGTCCCCGCTTTACTTTCCCATCAGGAAAGTTATCCTCGACTTTCCTGATAGGCAAGTCGGCGGTTCGCCGGTGCAGGCGCCGGCGGGAACGGGAAGAGGGCTCATGCAGAAGGACCTGCTCATCGTCGAGGACCTGATGCTGCTGATGTTCGACGACTCGTCGGGGGCGATCGCGGGGGCCGGCACCCTGCACTACACCCCTGGCGGCGCGGTGCTGGTCGAGCTCGCCCAGGGCGGCCGTATCAGGGTCGCCTGTCGCACCATCTGACCCGGATGGAAGAACGCGGATACATCGCGCGCAGCAAACTGTCCAACGGCGTCGGGGTCGCCATCTGCCCTGCGGGCCGGCGTGTCATCGAGGCATCCATGCCACTGCTGGAAGCCGCCGCGCAGGGGCACCTGCTGACCAGACTCCACGATGACGACGCGGATCAACTCCGTCGGATGCTCGCCTGATGCCGGCGGGGACGATGCTCAAGGGCTGCCGCGGGTCGCAGTGGGTCCGTAGTGGCCAGGGCCTGTCCGGCGGATCTTTCCGGGACCGGCGCTCCTGGCACGGCTGCGTTACTGGCCGCACCAAGGTTGGCCGGACAGTCACGCGAGCGATGGCCACCGATCGGCGGCCCACTCCAGCCATCCTGACCACCCAGGAGGCGGACCTCCGACCTCATGTCCATCGAGTTCCGTGGCGTCGGGCTCCTCGAACAGCGTCCTCCAGTGCACGAGGTCCGTCTCGCTCATCGCGAAGGTCTGATCAGGGGTGGTCGACTGGCGATGGGCGATCCGAGCACGTTGGCTCTCATGGTCCACCGGCACGTACACGAGGTGACAGGACGCGCCCACAGACATCACCAACCAGCGGATCGCGGACCTCTCGTCACGAGACCAGCATCCGAAATCCAGGACCACGTTCGTTCCCAGCTTCAGCGCCTCCAGACCAAGCCAGAGCAGCCGTCCTTCCAGCACATCGCGCTTCCCTTCCGGCTGCGGATCGCCGAACAGCGGGATCATCCACTCATCCGGCGTCAGCCGCAACGCGCTGTGCTCCTTGGCCAGCTGCCGCGCTCTCGTGGTCTTTCCGGCCCCTGGCAGGCCGACCGTCAGGAACAACGTCGTCACGCCCAGATCTTGTCACGAAGGCCAAGTGGTCACGGCTTGAGCCAAAGGCGGATCGAAGCCACGGTGACGGCCGTGGAAGACGTGGGCGTCGTCGTCCCAGTCGTGGAGGACGAATTTCAGCCAGTACAGATCGCCGGACGGCACCTTGTCGAAGAAGTCGCCGCCTACGAAGGTGAACCGGTCCGTGACGCCGAGACTTTTCGCGGAGGCGTCCGCCTCGGTGCCCACGTGCGGAGGATCGAGAACCATCCCGGTCAATCCGGAATGCCGTCGCATCAGGGTCTGGACAAGGTTTCCGCCGGCGCCGCCGACATCCACGGCGACCTTGGCGTTCTTGATGTCGATCACATCGGCGAGTTGATGGGCCAGGTTGCGTGTCATGGCGGTCATGGAGTTGGTGAAGACCTCTGCCTTCGCCGGCCGGGTGGCGAGCCAGTCGAAGAATGGCTCACCGAGGGCGTCTCGTGCCGGGGGGGCCGGTGCGTATCGCATCGGCCAGCCGACCCCACGGTAGCCAGTGAGATTCGGTGCCACCCCACAGCGCCAGGGCACGCAAGGACTCAGGACTGTCGGTGCGCAAGGTGTCGAGCAGGGACGTACTCCCGAACCGTTTCCCGTCCGTCGATGTGGCCAGGCCGAGCGAAGCGCACGCTCGCAGAAACCGGACGTCGAGCGGGATCCAGCGACTCCGCCGTGGCGACCTCGGCGGCGGTGGCGCCCTCCGGGTGGAGGTGGTCAGCGATGCGCAACTCGGCCGCGGTCCTCACCACCTGAGTGACCCAGTATCCCGTCATCATCTGCAGGATCCGCCCCGTGTTGTCCACGGGCGGATGGGCGGAGCCCGCCGGGACGAATGGATGCTCGAACAGTGTCATGTGATTCCTCCGACTCCGAAGAGGTGTGAGCCACCTGAGGGAAGCGAGCGTTGCGGGGTCCACGGCGTCGCTCATCGGGCCGCACCTTCGCGCAGTGCAGCCACCTGCAGAGAGCGCAACGGATCAACACCGGGTGCGGTTCATTCCCATGGACCGCCGATGACTTTCCCGGGTGTGGGAACGCCTCCGGTCGCGGCCGCAGGCCGGTGGGCGGCGGCCCGCCCCACCCCCTTCCCAAGCCTCCGGGGTTCGTCCCCTGCCCCGTCACCCCCCTCTCGGGGGCGCAAAAGACATGCCGTGGAGCATGCGGTCATGAGGGCCCGGATCCGATCACGTTCGCGCTGTTCTCGTCGTCGACGGCCATGTAGTGGTCGAACCCAATGCGCACCGCGTGTGTGGACAGGGCGTGCGCGACCTGGACGGCGGCATCGACGTTCCGCACCGGCAGGTCGGCGAGCCATGCGGCCGAACAGGACGACCTCAGTCGGGTGTCCTGTCTGCATGGCCTGCCGTCCTCGTTCCGGGCCGCCGAGGGATCGCGTTCACCTCGCGGTGATTCTCGCGTTCACCCGTCGCATCCAGTCCGGGTCGGTGTGCCACATGGGGTGGTGGGGGGCGGCGTTGGAGGTCAGGACGACGCCCTGGAAGCCTGCGGCGAGGCAGCGGTCGACGACGAACTCCACGATGTCCTTGCCGACGGCGTCCTCCTCGAAGCGAGTCAGGAGCGGGGTGTAGCCCACGACGCCTTCGCCGAGGACGGCGGGGATGCCGCGGAGGCGGGCGAACTCGGCGACGGAGTCGACCCAGGCGGCCAGCGTCTCCCGCATGGCCTGACGGTGTGCCGGATAGTTCTCGTAGAGCCACAGGTCCCAGCGGTCGGGGTCCACCCAGTCGTGCGCGTAGAACAGTTCGCGCGGTATCCCTGTGGCGGCCAGACGCCAGGCTTCGTCCGGCTGGTAGTCGGCGAAGGCGGGTGCGTCGGGGCGCAGCATGGCGGCCAGTTCGGGGGTGGGCCAGGTGGCCGTCTCGGGCGCCGCTTCGGTGCCGTGCCCGAGTCCCACCGCCTCGTACAGCGCGCCGAGCACACCGTAGACGTAGAAGTGGAAGTGGGCGATCTGCGCCTGCTCCGGCAGGTCGTCGAGTTCGCCGGGCCATGGCTCACCCAGCGAGTAGGTCACGGGGACGGCCGGGTGGCGTGCCTGCAACAGCTTCACGGCGCGTTCGAGGGGGCCGCGCAGCCGGGCGTAGTGGCCGGTGGAGCCGTCGCTCGGTACGAGGGAGCAGTTGTCGACCTCGTTGTGCACTTCGACGTAGGCGACGTGGTCGGCCAGTCCGCGCTCGGTGAGGAAGTCAAGGAGCCCGGAGAGCGCTTCGGCCACCGCCTCGGCGCGGTCCGGGCCGGGAACCTCGGCGAGGGCGCGGTGCCAGGTGTCGGTGTCGGCGAAGCTGGGGGACTGCTGGTACTCCCACGAGGACACGATCACCTTGCAGTTGTGGCGGGCGGCCGCCTCGAACAGCTCGACGAGCCGTCGGAGGCCGTCCAGCGGGTAGCCGCCGCGCACGTCGTACCAGCGGGTGCGCTGTCCGAACTGCTCGCCCAGGCCGCGGACCTGGAGGGACTCCGGCTCGGGGACGCGTCCGGAGAACAGCAGGAAGGGCATGGCGCAGATGCGGACGGTGTTGAAGCCCCGTTCCACTGTCTCGGCGAAGGCGCGGTCGAGGTCGGCGAACGGCTCGCCGGGTCCTGCCTGTGTGTACCAGCTGAAGTCCCACAGGGTGATGGCGAGTCGGCCCGTGGTCTCGCTTGTGGCGGCTTGCTGCTGTGCGGTGGTCATGAGGTCACCCGTCGTTCGTGTGCGGTAGGACGCCGTCGGTGGCTCGACGGCACCACGCTAGCTCAATTCATTATTTATGAATAATCCTTGACGAGGGTGACGGGGTTGTCCAGGCTGTGGGGCGGACGAATCCGCGTACGTGCATCGAGGAGCCGCCTGACATGACCGAATCCACCCATCCGTCCCGGCGCACCGTCGTCACGGCACTCGGCGCGGCCGCCTTCGTCGCCCTGCCGGCCTGGCCGGGGACAGCGCGGGCAGCGGACGGCACGACCGCGGCCGCCGCTGACGGCCCCGTGCTCGACCACCACCCGGCCACCGAGCCCTCCGGCACCCATGTGCGGGACGTGGGCGGCACCAACGTCGTCTTCCAGTACGGCACGGTGCTCCCCGCCTTCGACGGCTGGCGCACCCACGAGCCCACGCGCGACTACCTGTCCCTGGACAAGCGGTGGCGCTTCCGCTTCGACCCCGCCGACCAGGGGCTCGGCGAGGGCTGGCAGTCCCCGCACCACGACGACCGGGCATGGGGCCTCATCGACGTGCCGGCGGCCTGGGACCTGCTGAACACTCCCGGATTCGGCTCGGAGACCGCCCCCTTCGGCAAGGGCACGGCGTTCACCGACGGCTACGCCTGGTACCGCACCACCGTCGACGTGCCCGCGTCCTGGCGTGCCCGGCACGTACGCATCGCCTTCCTGGCCGCCGGCTACAGCGCCGAGGTCTGGCTCGACGGCACGCACCTCGGCAAGCACGAAGGCGCCAACTCGCCCTTCGCGCTTCCGACGGCGAGCGCGCTCCGGCCCGGAACCCGCCAGACGATAGCCGTGCGGGTCTTCCGCCGGGCGAGCTACACCGACTACACGGCCTCGACTGCGCAGCCGGTCACCGACGACCACGAGCTGCCGTACAAGCCCGTCGACTACTGGCCCTACGCGGGGCTGACCCGGTCGGCCTGGATCGAAGCGGTCCCGCAGGTCACCATCGCCAAACTGCTCGTCGCCGGCGCGAACGGACGCCTGGAGGCACGCGCCGTCGTCGAGAACCACAGCGCCTCCGACTTCGACGGCCGGCTCACCCTGGACCCCGGCCGGGGGAGCGGCGGGCGGCCCATCGTGGTCGCGGCCCGGATCGCGGCCCGATCAGCAGGCGTCGTACGTGTCCCGGTCCCCATACCCCACGCCCCACGATGGAGCCCGGCCTCGCCGCGCACCCTCACCGCCCGCGCCACCTTGACCACCAAGAGGCCCTCCGACCCGCGGGTGGACACACTGTCCACCGTGTATGGCGTGCGTGAACTCACCTTCTCCGACGCGCAGTTGCGGTTGAACGACAAGCCTCTGTTGCTCAAGGGGCTCAACTGGCACGAGGAGACGGCCGCGCACGGCAGGGCGATGACACCGGCCGAGTACGACCGGGAACTGGGCCACATCACGACGCTGGGCGCCAACTTCATCCGCAACTGCGTCTACAACCGCCACCCGTACGTCTACGACTGGGCGGACGCGCACGGCGTCATGGTGATGGACGACATCGACACCATGTGGCTCAACACCGCCCAGGAGAAGCTGCAGACCGAGCGCTACGGCCTCGCCCGGGCCCTGGCCCTGGCCATGGCGTGGAACCAGCACAACCACCCGTCGGTGATCCTCTGGGGACTTCAGAACGAGTCGGAGATCGACACCGACGGCGCTCCGGTCTACCGGGCCTGGCTCGCCGACCTGAAGGCGGCCGTGAAGGTGGTCGACCTCACCGCCCGCCCCGTGACCTGGGCCTCCAACACCAGCAACGACCCCGCCTTCGACCTCGCCGACGTGATCGGGTTCAACGAGTACTTCGGCTACTTCTACGGCAAGGACTCCGACCTCGGCCCCACGCTGGACGCCGTGCACGCGAAGTACCCCGACAAGCCGATCCTGATCACCGAGAACGGCACCTGGTCCCTGGCGGGCGAGCACGGCCCCAGCACCACACAGGGCACGGAGGAGTGGCAGGCGGCGAGCTTCACCGCCCACTGGGCCCAGGTGACCGCGCGCAGCAGGTTCGTCGCCGGTTTCACCTACTGGGTCCTCAAGGACTACAAGCAGCGGGCCGGCTACAACCAGTCCTACAACGGCATTTCCGTCATGGGCCTGCTCACCTTCGCCGACGAGCGGCCCAAGCTCGTCTACCACGCGTTCCGCAAGGCCGTCGGTCCCCGGGGCGAGTGATGCCGCAGCCCTGCGCGACCGGGTGACAACCAGGGCCGGCCGGCGCCCTGTTGCCAAGGGGGGGAGGGGTAGTCTGCCCCTCCCCCCTTCAGCTCTCAGCCCTTGACGCTGCCCTGGGTCAGGCCGGAACGCCAGTAGCGCTGGAGAACCAGCATCGCGGCGGCCAGCGGAAGGATCGACAGGAACGCTCCGCCCACCGTGAGCTGGTAGAGCTCGGGGTACCGCTCCGCCTGCGACTGCCAGGTGGTGAGGCCCAGGGTCAGGGGGTACTTGTGGTCGTCGGAGAGCATGACCAGCGGCAGGAAATAGTTGTTCCAGATGCCGACGAACTGGAAGAGGAACACGGTCACCAGCGCGGGCGTCATCGTGCGCAGGACGAGGGCCCTGAAGATCCGCAACTCGCCGGCGCCGTCGACCCGTGCCGCCTCCAGCATCTCCGTGGGTACCGCCGCCTCGGCGTAGATGCGGCACAGGTACACCCCGAACGGGCTGACCATGCTGGGGATCAGTACGGCCCAGTAGGTATTGGCCAGGCCCACCTTGCTGAACAGCAGGTACAGGGGGAGTGCGAGCGCGGTGCTGGGCAGCAGTACACCGGCGAGCACGACCTTGAAGACCGACTCCCGCCCGCGGAAGCGGTACACGGCGAGGGCGTACCCGGCGGCACACGCCAGCAGGGTCGCGAGCGCGCCGCCGACCCCGGCGTACAGGAAGCTGTTCCACGTCCAGTTCCAGAAGACGCCGTCGCCGTAGGAGAAGACCTGCGACAGGTTGTGCAGCCACTGCGGGTCGGAGAACCACAGCCCGAAACTGCCGAAGAGATCCGCACTGTTCTTGGTGGAGGCCACCACCAGCCAGTAGACGGGCAGCAGGAAGTAGAGGGCAGCGACCGTGAGCAGGGCGACCATCAGGATCCGCGACGGCTTCAAGCGTCGGCGCGGCCGACGGTCACGGCCGGCCACGGCGGCCCGCGCGGTGTCGGTGGGAGTGTCCACCGGCTTTGTCGTCTGCGGTGTGGACACGCTCACCGTGCGCCCCTTTCCTTGCGGTTCACCAGGCTGAGGAAGCCGAAGGACAGCACGCTCGCGACCAGCGCGAGGATCACCGACTCGGCTGCGGCGAGGTAGATGTTGTTGTTGGCGAACGCCTCGTTGTAGGCGGCCAGGTTCGGTGTGTACGAGCTGGTCACCGTCGAGGTCAGCGGTTTGATGACCAGGGGTTCGGCGAACAGTTGCAGGGTGCCGATGATGGAGAAGACGCCGGTGAGCACGAGAGCGGGCCGGGCCAGTGGCAGCTTGATCCTGACCGCTGTCTGCCAGGCGCTCGCGCCGTCGATGCGCGCGGCCTCGTAGAGCTCCTGCGGTATCGACTTGAGCTGGGCGACGATCACCAGCATGTTGTAGCCGGTGAACTCCCAGATCACGATGTTGGCGATGGACCACAGCACGCCGTGGTATCCGAGGAAGTCCGGCGCGAGACCGACCCTGCCCAGCAGGTCGACCAGGGGACTGACGCCCGGTACGTACAGGAAGCCCCAAAGGATCGAGGCGATGACTCCGGGGACGCCGTACGGCAGGAAGTAGGCGGCTCGCAGGAGGCCCGCCCAGCGCTGGGAGAGCGTGTCGAGGACCAGCGCGAGCACGGTGGCCAGCAGCAGCATCACGGGGACCTGCACGATGCCGAAGAGGAGCACGCGGCCGATGCCGTCCAGGAAGTCCGACTGCTGGAGCGCGAGGGTGTAGTTGTCGAGCCCGGCGAAGCCGACGGTGGCCGGGCCCAGGCCCAGTGGCCCGGAGCGGATCGGTTTCAGCAGGCTCTGGTAGACCGCGTAGCCGAGTGGAAGGACGAAGACGAACAGGAACAGGGCCGCGAAGGGGAGGAGGAATCCCCAGGCGGCGCGGTCCGGGCGCGCGGACCGCCGCTGACCGCCCTTGGCAAGGTTCGCGCTGCTCATGACTGACTCCTTGCCTTCAGGCCCTTGGCCAGCAGGTCGTCCACGGTGCGTTTCTGCGCGTCGGCCAGGGCCGAGGTGAGGGTGCCGTCACCAGCCACGGCGGCGCCGAAGGCGTCGCCGAGGTGGGCGAAGTCGGCGTCCGTGGTGGGTGACCACTTCCAGGAGGTGTCGATGGCCCGGTCGGAGGCGGTGAAGATGTCGTTGTACCGCTGTCCGCCGAAGAAGGGGTCGGGCTTGTCGAGGGCCGATCCGCGGAAGATGCCGGTGGCGGCGGGCCAGCCGTAGCCGACGGCGATGTTGAGGTCGACGGCCCGGGGGTCGCTGTTGATCCAGTGCGCGAACTGCAGCGCCTCACGCGGGTGGCGGCTGCCCTGAAGGACGGCGGTGGACGCTCCGCCCCAGTTGGCGGAGGTGTTCTGTCCCGCTGTCCACTGGGGGAGCGGGGCGACCCGCCACTTTCCCTTGGTGCCGGGTGCGTTGCCGCGCAGCAGGGCGTCGCCCCACTGCGGTCCGATCCAGGTGACGACCCGCCCGGTCTGCACCTGCCGGTACCAGGCGCTGGACATGTCCGGTTCGACGAAGACGAGATCGTCGCGGACCAACCTCTCCCAGTACTCCGCGACCTCGCGCGAGGGGTCGTCGTTCATGCCGACGATCCAGGTGTCACCCTGGGTGCGCACCCACCGGGACCCGCGCTGCCAGCACATCGCGGCGAACCAGGCGGGCGAGTTGGGGTTGAACGCGCTGATCCTGGCACCGTTGCCGCGGGCCTTGATCACGCGGGCGGCCCGCTCGAAGTCCGCCCAGGTGGCGGGTGTTTCGAGGCCCCACCTCGCGAGGAGGTCCCGGCGGTAGAAGAGTCCCATCGGGCCGGAGGCCTGGGGAATGGTGTGAACCCGCCCGCCGAAGACGCCCTGGTTCCACTGCCACGGCACGTAGCTGTCGCGCAGCTCGTCGGCCCCGTAACGGCTCAGGTCGGTCAGGCCGTTGACGAGCATGAAGGCGGGAAGCTCCTGGTACTCGACCTGCGCCAGGTCCGGCGGGTTGCCGGCCGTCAGGGCGGAGTACATCTTCTGGTAGCCGCCCTGAGTGCTCGCGGGGATGGTCTGCATCTCGACGTGGATGGCGGGGTGCGTCCGGTTCCACAGGTCGACCGTCTTCTGCATCGGCACCCAGGTCCAGAAGACGAGATTCACCTTCTGACCGGGGCGTGTCGATGCCTGCCGGGTCGTGCGGGCGGCTCCGACGGTCTGGCCGCAGGCCGTGAGGGCCGGAAGCGCGGCGAGTGCCCCGGCCCCCCACCCGAGCACAGACCTCCGCGAGGGCGGTGAGCTGTTCATGTGTGTCCCTTGTGTCCCTTGTGACTTCTTCTGCGGCTCGATCGGTTCTCTACGGCTCGATCAGTACGGCTACTCCGGCCCCGGGCAGCGTGATGCGGTCGGCGGGGGTCGTCCCTCGGGCCAGGGCGTCGGTCATCGGCTGAGAGAGCCTGATCCCGACCTCCTCCTGACCGTGGTTCAGCAGGGAAGAGGCGTCCGCCCTCGCCCTCGCGCACGGTCGCCTGGACCTGCTCGGGAAGCCCGGGGAGTACGGGGCCGACGGACGCCGCACGGCACACCTCGTCGGTCAGGGCCCGCATGGCCTCCGGTGCGAGGCGCGTCGCGACGTACCACGCGACTCCCTCGCCGAACGCCGGGTGACGGCCGGCTGCCCCGCGAGGTGCCCGGAGCCGAACTCGGCCACCGCCCGGGCCCCTTCGGGCACGACGGCCTCCGACCACAGGTCGGCGCGGCTGACTGTGCCGTCCGCGTGCCGGACGTCGACCGTCTCCTTCTCGGCCAGCGGCCAGAGCTCCTCGCCGGAAAGATCCCGGTCGGGGGGTACGACGTCACAGGCGATCCTGGCGTCGAACAGCGGCCGGTAGTGGGCGAGCGCGATGTCCATCTGGTTCAGCGCGGTGGACGGGTGTGAGTCCAGCTCCAGTGCCCACCAGCTGTTCCAGTCCAGCACCAGGGCGACATCGGCGGTGGAGCGGGTGCCGGCGATCTGCGGCACCATGGCCAACTCGCGGCCCAGTTCGCTCACTTCACGGAAGGTGCGGGTGTCGGTGCCGCCGTGCGGGATCGTGGCCGAGTGGTACTTCTCGGCGCCGCCCCGGGACTGGCGCCACTGGAAGTACAGCACCGCGTCCGCGCCCTGGGCGACCGCCTGCCAGCTCCACAGGCGCATGCGCCCCGGCGGCTTGGGGCCGTTGCGGTCACGCCAGTTCACCGCGCTGGGCGCCTGCTCCAGCAGCAGCCAGGGCTGACCGGCGCGGGCGGAACGGGTGACGTCGAAGATGAACCCCGCCGAGACATGCGTGTCCTCGTAGTGCGGGTCCTGGTACACGTCGACCGAGACGACGTCCTCCTGGGCGGCCCACCGGAAGGCGTCGACGGGCTTGTGTACGCCGATGAAGTTGGTGGTGACGGGAACGTCCGGGGTGGTCCGCCGCAGCACCGCCTTCTCGGTCAGACAGCACTGGAGCAGCGCGTCGTCGGAGAACCGGACGAAGTCCAGCTGCTGGGCGGGGTTGGGGAAGGTGGGCGCGAGCCGCGGCGGCAGCACCTCGTCGAAGGTGTCGTAGCGCTGTGCCCAGAAGGCCGTCGACCAGGCGTCGTTGAGTGCCTCGATGTCGCCGTACCGGTCGGACAGCCAGCGCCGGAAGTCGGCGGCAGACTCGTCGCACCAGCACTGCGGGGTGTGACAGCCGTACTCGTTGCCGATGTGCCACATCTCCAGCGCGGGATGGTCGGCGTACCGGGTGGCCAGCCGCTCGACCAGGCGCGCGGCGTACTCGCGGTACACGGCGCTGGAGGGGCAGTAGTGCTGGCGTCCGCCGGCCCACATGCGGCGGCCGTCGGCGGTCTCGGGAAGGATCTCGGGGTGCAGCCGGGACAGCCAGGGTGGCGGAGACGCCGTCATGGTGGCCAGGCATACGGCCACACCAGCCCCGGCGAGGTTGTCCATGACCCGGTCGAACCAGGTGAAGTCGTACTCCCCGGGCCTCGGTTCCACCTTGGCCCAGGAGAAGATCCCGGCCGTCACCAGGGAGACGCCCGCCTCCTTCATCAGCGCGACGTCCTCGGCCCACACCTCGGGCCACTGCTCGGGGTTGTAGTCGCCGCCGAAGGCGATCCCGGCCGGGCGCAGGCGTCGCCGGGCGTCGATCGGGACTGAAGGTGCCTGATGCATGCCGGTCAGTCTTGGAGCGGCATCGCCACGCCGTCAAGATATATTCATAATTAATTGAAAGAGCTATGGTGGGTGCAGGCATCAGAGGGGAGACACACGCGATGACGGAGTGCCGCAGGATGACGGGACGCGTGGCGGTGATCACCGGCGCCGCGCACGGAATAGGCGCGGCCACGGCTCGAAGGCTCGCGGCCGAGGGTGCGACCGTCGTGGTCACGGACGTGGACGACACCGCGGGCAAGGCGCTCGCCGCAGGCATCGAGGACAGCAAAGGACGCGCGGAGTACGTACGGTGCGACGTGACCTCGGCCGCCGACTGGGAGCACCTGGCCCGCCACGTCGCCGAGCACCACGGGCGGCTCGACGTGCTGCACAGCAACGCCTTCGCCCAGCTGAACAAGCCGGCCCACGAACTGAGCGAGGCCGAGTGGGACGGTCAGATGGCCGTACTGCTGAAGCCGGCCTGGCGCGGGATGAAGACCTTCGCGGCCATGCTGCGCGAGGCGTCGGGGTCCGTCGTCCTCACCTCCTCGGTGCACGCCGTCATCGGCCTGCCGGGCCATGCCGCCTACGCTGCCGCGAAGGGTGCCCTGTGCTCACTTGGGCGGCAGTTGGCCGTCGAGTACGGGCCGGACATCCGGGTCAACACAGTGCTGCCCGGACCCATCCTCACCGCCGCCTGGGAGGGGATCCCGGAGTCCGACCGGGCGCGCAGCGTGGCGGCCACGGCGGCGAAGCGGTTCGGGCAGCCGGAAGAGGTGGCCTCGGCCGTCGCCTTCCTGGCATCGGCAGACGCCTCCTATGTGACCGGAGCGAGTTTGGTGGTCGATGGAGGATGGAGTGTCATGAAGGAGTCCTCGTGAGCGGCGCGCACCGCGCGGTGAGCCGTGCGCGGCATCCGCGAACAGGACCGATACGGAAACGGAGAACGTGGTGACCCATCCCGGTAGGGGGCTGCACGGCCAGGCAGTGGAGGAACTGGGCCGGCGCATCATCCGCGGCGACTACCCTCCCGGCTCCGTGGTGGACCCGGTCAAGTTCGAAACCGAGCTCGGCGTCAGCAAGACAGTCGTGCGCGAGGCGCTGCGCGTGCTGGCGGCCAAGGGCCTCCTCGAATCGCGGCAGAAACGCGGCACGACCATCCGGCCCCGCGCCGACTGGAACCTGCTCGACAGCGACCTGCTGCGCTGGCAGGGCAGCAGCGCTCCCACCGACGGCTTCCTGGAGGACCTCGCCGAAGTCCGCGCGATAGTCGAGCCCGCCGGAGCCCGGCTCGCCGCGGCCCGCCGCACCGCATCCGACCTGGACGCGATGCGGCAGGCGCTGGACGCGATGGCGGCGGCCGGAACGGACGCCGACGCCATGGTCGAGGCGGACCTGGCCTTCCACCGCGCCCTGCTGGACGCCGCGCACAACGAACTGCTCAGCCGGATGGAGGTCGTCATCGAAGCCGGTCTGCGCGTGCGCGACCGCATCGTGCACGGCGCCCGGCACTTCTCCGACTCCATCCCCGTGCACCAGGAACTCCTGGAGGCGGTCGAGGCGGGCGACCCGGACGCGGCGGTGGCCGCCGTCGACTCACTGCTGGCACAGGCCTCCGACGACCTGGCGGCCGTACAGGCGCGGGAAGACCACGATGACCTCGCGACCGACCCGCTCTCTAAGGAAGTTCCTTGAAGATAACCGGACTTGAGACGTTCCTGGTGGCTCCGCGCTGGCTGTTCCTGCGCGTCGCCACCGACGAGGGCGTCACCGGATGGGGCGAGCCCGTGATCGAGGGCCGCGCCGAGACCGTACGCGCCGCGGTCCACGAACTGGCCGACTACCTCGTCGGCCGGGACCCGTTGCGCATCGAGGACCACTGGCAGGTGCTCACCAAGGGCGGCTTCTACCGTGGCGGACCCATTCTCTCCAGCGCCGTCGCAGGCATCGACCAGGCCCTGTGGGACATCGCCGGCAAGACCTACGGCGTCCCGGTGCACCGCCTCCTCGGCGGCCCGGTACGCGACCGCGTCCGGATGTACGCCTGGATCGGCGGAGACCGCCCCAGCGACGTCGCGGAGCTGGCCGAGGAGCAGATGAAGGCCGGCTTCACCGCCGTCAAGATGAACGCCTCGGCCGAACTCGCCCCGATCGACACCCCGGCACGCACCGCCGAGGTCGTCGAACGTGTCGCGGTCGTCCGCGAGGTGCTGGGCGACGAACGGGACATCGCCGTCGACTTCCACGGCCGGGCCTCCACCGCCATGTCACGCCGCCTGCTGCCCTTGCTGGAACCGCTGCACCCGCTGTTCGTCGAGGAACCCGTCGCACCGGAACACTCGAGCCACCTGCGCAGCCTGGTGGAATCCACAAGCGTTCCCCTCGCCACCGGCGAACGCCTCTACTCTCGCTGGGACTTCCGCGAGGTCATGACCAGCGGCATCGCCGTCGCCCAGCCCGACCTGTCGCACGCCGGCGGCATCTCCGAGGTCCGCCGCATCGCCGCCATGGCCGAGACGTACGACGTCGCCATGGCCCCCCACTGCCCCCTCGGACCGATCGCCCTGGCCGCAAGCCTCCAGATCGCCTTCTCCGTGCCGAACTTCCTCATCCAGGAACAGAGCATGGGCATCCACTACAACCAGCAGTGCGACCTGCTGGAATACGTGATGGACCCCGAACCCTTCCGCTTCCGCGACGGGTACGCCGTCGCCTCCACCCGCCCGGGCCTCGGCATCGAGATCGACGAGAAGGCGGTACGCCACGCCGCCGAAACCGGACACCGCTGGCGCAACCCCGTATGGCGCGGCCCCGACGGGGCGTTCACCGAATGGTGACCACCGTCCGCCAGGCCCCCGAACCCCACGCCTCATCCACGCCCAAGGAGAGCACGCTCCGATGAACCTGGTGGAATCCCTCCGAGCCCACCGCCTGCTGGCGATCGTACGGGGCAAGGATCCCGCCGCAGCCCTGCGCACCGTGAGCACCCTCGCCGAAGAGGGCATCGCGGCCATCGAGGTCTCACTGACCACCGCCGACGCCCTGACCGTGATCAGGCAGGCCCGCACCGAACTGGGCCCCGACGCACTCCTCGGCGCCGGAACCGTGCGCTCGGCCGCGGACGCCGCCCGTGCCGTGGACGCCGGAGCGTCGTATCTCGTCACCCCGGCACTGGTCGACGGGCTGCAGCCCTACGGAATACCCGTGCTGATGGGAGCCCTGACGCCGACCGAGATCGAACTCGCCCTCGCACGGGGCGCCGCCGCGATCAAACTCTTCCCCGGCGTTCTCGGCGGCCCCGGCTATCTGCGAGCCTTGCGCGACCCGTTCCCCGACGTGCCCTTCGTGCCCGTCGGCGGAGTGGACACGCAGGCCGCCCGCGACTACCTCGACCGGGGCGCCATAGCCGTCGGCGTCGGCTCACCCCTCGTCGGGGACGCGGCCGACGGCGGCGACCTGGACCAACTCCGCGCCCGCGCAGGCGTGTTCCGCAAGGTGGCCGCAGGGGAGACGCCGTGACGACAGGGAACCACCAGGTCTCGCCGGAAGTGGTGACCTTCGGCGAGACAATGGCGGCGCTGCGGGCTCACGGCGCGCTGCGGCTGGGCGGCAGCCTCGGCCTGTCCGTGGCGGGAGCCGAGTCCAACGTCGCCATCGGCCTCGCCCGGCTCGGGCACCGGGTGCGCTGGGCCGGCCGGGTCGGCTCGGACGAACTCGGCGCGCTCGTACTGCGCACACTGCGCGCCGAGGGCGTCGACATCGGCCACGCGATCACCGACGACATGGGCCGACCCACGGGACTGCTGCTCACCGAACCCCGCCTCGGCACGCTCACGCGCGTCAGCTACTACCGTGCCGGTTCCGCCGGTTCGGCCGTCTCACCGGCGGACATCCTGCCCGCGCTGGCTCCGGGATCCCGCATCCTGCATCTGACCGGCATCACGCCGGCGCTCAGCACGTCGGCGGCCGAGGCCGCCCTGGCCGCCGCCGCCACCGCCCGCGAAGCCGGCATCACCGTGTGCCTCGACGTCAACTACCGCTCCCGGCTGTGGACCGCTGACCGCGCCCGCACCGCGCTCCGGCCGCTGCTGGCCCGCACCGACCTGCTCATAGCCTCCGAGGACGAGCTGCCGCTGGTGCTGGAACGGCCTGGCGCAGGCGAATCCGAGGCCGTGCGCAGCATCCTGGCCGAAGGGGTCGGCGAGGTGGTCGTCAAGCGTGGCGCACACGGCGCGACCAGCTTCACCCCCGAGGGGGTAACAGACCGCGCGGCGCGCCAGGTCGACGCCGTCGATCTGGTCGGCGCGGGCGACGCCTTCGTGGCCGGATACCTGTCCGCACACCTCCACGGCGCGGACATCCCCGCCCGACTGCACCGGGCCGTCACCACCGCGGCCTTCGCCGTCGCCACCCGGGGCGACTGGGAGGGCCTTCCGACGCAGGACGAACTCGCCCTGTTCGACCAGCCCGACGGCACGACCATCCGCTGACCCAGGAGACGGAGCTTGACTTCCTCCCCCTCGTGAACGAGGGGGATTCCTACGGCTCGCGCCGTGGGGTTTTCTGCTTCGTCGCCGACTGCCCGCCCGGAGAACTCCGTTGAGGTCTTACACCG
>NZ_JBHXSG010000103.1:0-20168 GCF_042714835.1 Streptomyces sp. NPDC058678
CGGAAAGAAGATCAAGGTGTGGGCCGTCCCCTCCGCCGTCGTCCGCGCCGCAGGAGCCGTCCTCGGCCGCTTCATGCCCCTGGTCAAGGACATGGTCGCGATGTTCGGCTGGTTCGACACCGGCCGCTACGTCGCCGACCCCCGCCGCCAGGAGCAGCTGTTCGGCCCCGTCCCCACGGCCGAAGACGCCCTCGCCCGGTACACCGACGAGCTGCGCACCGCACAGAACCGGTGACAGGCCCGCATCCCGTCCCGCTGCCCAGGCGGGGGTCCCGTCGATGCGTGGCGAATTCGCCATGACGGATTCATCAGTTCCGGTGTCCATGACGATGCGCGCCATCGTGCTGTCCGAGCCGGGCGACGCGGACAAGCTCATCGTCAAGAACGTCCCGTGCCCGCGGTGAAGCCGGGCTGGGCGTGGATCCGGTGAAGGCGTTCGGGGTGAACGCGTCGAAGGTGACGACAGGCAACGGGCTCGCCGACTCGGATGTGGCCTTGTCGCGCATCCCGGGCATCGAAGGTGTCGGCGTGGTGGACGAGGCTCTGGAGGGCGCCGGTGTGACGCCGGCGGCGATGATCGGGGGCATGGGCCGATCTTTCGACGGTTTCTATGCCCAGCAGGCCGAGGCGCTCGAGGTCTTGGGCCGGATCGAGGACAGCCTCACACGGGCCGCGGCACAACACGACTGAGGTACCGCACGACGGATCCAGAGCCGCCTGCGGATCGGGGATCAGCCGTCCGCCGCCGCCTGAATCCGGGACGTCGGGCGCTACCGGGGCAGAACGAGGGCCAGGGTCAGTCCGACGACCATGGCGGCTGCCGCGATCAGGAAGGAGCCGCGGAAGCCGTACGTGATCGGGATCTCGGCATCGCCCACTGACGCTACGACGTCACTCGTGGGGCACTAGCGGCCCCGCCTGGCACCCGACCAGCAGGAATACAGCCCGACTGCTCGATCACGGTCTTCCCCCCTCGAAACAAACCGCCCCCACCGACAATCCAGTCCCCCGCCTGTCTGGAAGGGCCCTGGCCCTGAGGCCCAGGACAATCTCAGGGCGCCTCTACTGTTAGGTACGACTGCGATCGGCCGATCAGGCGGGGTCCTCGTCCAGCTTCGCCACCACTCGGTCGGAGATGTCGGCCAGCGTCCGCAGCTCTGCAGGGGTGACATGGTCCAGGAACAGCTCTCGTACGGCCTCCACATGCAGCGGAGCCGCCGCCTCGATCGCCGCCCGCCCGGCGTCCGTGATCACCACGAACGCTCCCCGCGCGTCATCGGGGCACTCCTCGCGGATCACCAGCCCTCGTCCGGCCATCCGAGCGATGTGGTGGGACATGCGGCTCTTCTCCCACTCGAGCGCCCGGCCCAGATCCTGGTAACGCTGCCGGCCGTCCGGCACATCCGTCAGACTGACCAGCACGCCGAAATCCGCTGCCGAGAGCTTCGACTCGCTCTGCAGCATGCGCGACAGGCGGCCCCCCAGCCGCTCATGCAACCGGACAAAGCTCCGCCAGGCGTGCTGCTCCTCCGCCGTCAACCACCGCACCTCTTCATCCATACAAGCGAGTGTAAAGGAGTTGATGAGTCACCAAGTTCTCCGAAGGCCGAGCCATCGGCCATGATCTCCCACGGAGGCGTACCGCGGCGTCCAGCGCGTCGCCGAGACCGCGGCGCAGCTCTGCCTCCGTGGCCTCGGTGCGACGCCGTCCTCCACCGCGGCCTTGCCACGGCCAGCGTGATCTCGCGGGCAGAGTCCCGCATGCCCACCAGATGGCAAGGCAGTGGCGCGCGGCGAAGGCACTGTGTGAGATCAGGGTGGAGATGCCCTGGCCGCACGTCGGCAAGCCGCACGACTACAAGCCGGGCGACCCGCGCTGCCCGTACCGGCAGCTGAACGTGTACGCGGATGAGTTCATGACCACAGCCCAGGACGGCCTGTTCGGCGAGGACATCCAGACCAACGGCGACGACCTCACCGTCACTGGGCTCAAGTACGGCATCGGCTTCAAGCCCGCCGGACAGTCCTCGTTCGCGTACAACGGGTTCTCCACCGACATGAAGGACAACCTGCGGCAGAACAGCCGCCCGGTCATCTTCAACAAGGGCTCGCCCGGCGCCACCCGCAAAAGCCGCGTAGGGCACCATGGAGAACCCGTACGCCGGTACGCCGTGCCCACCATCCCGGCCCGCTACTCCCGCAGCGAAGGCTCCGCGATCGAGCGGGCCATCAAGGGGGACGCCGACCCGGAGAACGGCGTGTGCACCGGCGGCCTCGCCGTCATCGTCCCGGACAACGGCCGCGCCGTGCTCATGCGGTCGCCGTACGCGGACTTCGACACCGACCTCGCCCACCTGTTCCCGGAAGAGGTCAACCGGCTCACCGACTACGAGATCAGCGAGCTGAGAAGCGCGGTCTGTGGGGCGATTGGGTACCCGACCCCGAGCCGGGCGAGTTCTGGCGGAAGAAGCGCCGCCGCTGCGAGCTGAAGCGGGTGCCGCGCAGCAAGGCCCTGCTGCCCACCGGAGTTTACGCGGGTTCCCCAAGGCGTGCGGCGGCCGCATCAGCGCAGGTGCGCAGGTTGCGCATTCTGCGCCGGCGATCCCATGAGGGCATGAGGTTCTCGCACGTACGGGCAGATTCCGCGAGCGGAGCCAGGAAGCTGCCCGTTCATGCGGGAAGCCGGAAGCCGCTGCTCAAGCGATCCATCCCTCACTGTGTCGGTGACGGTCCAATCCCACAGCTGAGAACTCGTCCTCTCCGGCGCTTGCCACGACGCCCAGCCGTCGAAGTGCCTGCGAGATGGCGCTGCCGGCTAGCGGAAAAGGCCGGCCCTCCTGTACCTGGACCGGTCCCAGCACGATGGTGCCGCCATCCCACACGGCAGCCTGCTGCTCGCCCACACCGCCGAAGTACTCGGCTTCCACGTAGGCCACCGGCCCGGCGGCCGACCAGTCAGCGAGGGTCTTCTCGAACCTTCCCGGCAGCCGCCAGAACCCCAAAGCGCCCGCGTCACCGGCATCCGCGACGGAATCAAAGAGGGCGTCGGTCACCGGCATCAGCGACAGGCCCTGTCCGAGCGATGCCAGCCGAGCAGCAGGCAGATCCCGCGAAAAGGAGCGCAGCATCTCTCTGCCAGCGATCACTGCTTGCAGGTCGTAGCCCATCCCAATACCCCCTCCACCGAAGTGAGGTCCCATCCTGGCGCACGCGCCGAAGCCGAACACGCGCGGTACCCCCGGCCAAAAAACAACCACGCCTCCAGGGGGTTCCTCACGAGAACACCGTCCAGGTCCCTCGAACCCGCTGGCTTCGGAGTACGACCGGCGCACGTGTCCCGAGGGCCTGGTCACCCGAAGGCAGCTGCGCGAGTGGGGACTGAGCCCCGGCGGGCACGGCCCGGTCGGGGTCCTGCGCTGCAAGCACTGCTCCTACCGACCCGAACAGACGTGCAAACACCCCACCCGGGCCTGGCTCTACAGCGTGGAACTCGCCCGGCCGAAACGAATACCGACGCTCGCGCAGGAATGGGAGCTGGACCGGGCGATGGCCGCGGGGTCCACGTGCCCCAAGTGCCGACGGCGCTACCGCTTCTGCCTCCAGGCTGCCGTATTGCATCGAATGCAACACATCTCGCGCTGCGCCAACTCGCTGAGCTGCAGTTGGTGCCCAGGTTAGCGCCGGGTCGGTGGCTGGTTGGGATGCGCTGACCTGGTACCCGTTACCGACTCAACGATGATGCGTTAGATGCATCGTGAGTGCTGTCGTTGATATGCCTGGAGCCGCGCGCCTGGTCCTCGCCGACGGAGTCGTGCACCTGGACCCCGAACCCGCCGTCCTGGAAGCGATGTTGGAAGGCTGGGCACTGCAGCAGCGCACGCGCTTCTTGAGGGAGTCGACGATCAACCCCCGGATCGCGCTGGTCCGTCGACTGGCCCGATTTACCAATGAGTATCCGTGGCAATGGGATCCCGCCGAGGTGGAGGCATTCTTCGACGATCTTCGTACCCGGCGGCCTGGCAGGCCGCTGGCGGTGTCGACCGCACGGAACTACCAGAACGACCTTCGGCTGTTCTTCGACTACATCACTGACGCCCGCTACGGCTGGCCGTCCACGTGCAACGAACGATTCGGCCGGTCTCCGGTCCAGCTTTTGCACGAGTGGAACACGATCACGCACACCAGCGAGTACGAAGGAGCCGCCGAACGCCGTCCGCTCACCTACGACGAAGTCCAGACCCTTTTCGACGCCGCGGACGGCCGCGTCGAGGAGATCCGCGCACGACGGCGCAAGGGCTCACTCGCGGCCCTTCACGACGCCATGGTCTTGAAGACGGTCTACGCCTTCGGCCTGCGGCGCCAGGAAGCGTGCGGCATGGACCTGTGCGACCTGCGCCGGAATCCTAAGGTCGCCGACTACGGCCGTTTTGGAGCGATCTTCGTCCGTCACGGCAAGGCTTCCAAGGGCGGGCCCCCCAAGCGCCGCAGCGTCTTGACCGTCCCGGAGATGGACTGGATCGTGGACGTTCTGGACCAGTACGTCAGCGAGGTCCGCCCCGCCTTCGTGCCTGGCAAGCACCCGGCGTTCTGGATCACCGAGCGCCGCGACCGGATGTCCCTGAGACGGCTGAACGACGCCTTCGAGACGGCACGCCGGGCCGCCGACCTGCCCGCGGAGCTGGACCTGCACTCGCTGCGCCCCACAGCTACGTGACCCATCTGATCGAGTTCGGCTATCCAGAGAAGTTCGTCCAGGACCAGGTCGGCCACGCCTACGCCAGCACCACGGCCATCTACAGCCACGTCTCGGACGAGTTCCGAAACCGGCTGCTGCGACGCTCACTGCAAGCCCGTCACGGCGATCTATGGGGGCAGGAAACATGATCAGGAAGATGGGCATCGACTGGCAGCTACGGATCCGGATGGCGGAGAAGGGCATGTTCCAGACCACGGAACTCGTTCCGCTGCTGGCCGAACGCGGCGTGCATCTGTCACGTGAGCAGGTGTTTCGTCTCGTGACCCAGACACCGCAACGGCTGTCCATGGACACGCTCGCCGCGCTGTGCGACATCCTCGCGTGTGAGCCCAACGACCTGATCCAGGTGGAGGTCGCCAACGCTGAGGTGCGCAAGACCGCCGACGAGCAGACAGCGTCCCGGCCGAGGGCGCGTCGCACGACGATCCGGCGCCCAGGCCCGGAATGACCGCTCCTCTCCGCCTCGACGAGGCACATCGACAGGTCGTCGCCCACCTGACCGCCCGGCTCACGGGGGTCACCGGCGAGCAGGCTGCGGAGGTACTGGAGCGCGGGAAGATCACAGCACGTTCCTGCGTCGCCCTCGCCCGCCATTTCCAGGATCACCCAGACGCCTTGACGAAGCCGGGCCCGACGCCTCCGCAGAATCTGGTGAGGCTCGCGCATGCCGTGGCGGCCGTCGGGCACGGCCCGGTCACCCTGCCGACCTGCGCCGGCTGTGGAAAGACCTCGCGCCAACTCACGCATCGTCTCCTGGCCGGACACTGCTGTTCGGCCTGTGCTCGTCGGGTGCGGGCCGCCGAAAACCTGCTCAGGCTGCGACGGACGGATGAAGATCAACGCCCGGGGCCCCAACGGGCCGCTCTGCGGCACCTGCTACGGCAAGCACGTTGCCACCACATGCGGGCAGTGCGGGCGCGTACGCCGCGCGACCTACCGCATGTCCGACGGCAGTGTCCGCTGTCAGGGGTGCCACCCACGCCCTGAGCGCACCTGCGTCGGGTGCGGAGTTCAAGCCCCAGTCCAAGCGATCTCGGCGGACGGTCCGGTCTGCCGGCGCTGCTACCGACAACCTGAGCGCCGCTGCGGCAGCTGCGGAGAAGTGCGCACGGTCGACCGGCGCGGTGGCGACGGCAGGCCCGATCTGTGCGCCCGCTGCTATCACGCTCCGCCGGTCGCCTGCTCCTCCTGTGGCCGGCTCCGGACGTGCGCGCACAGAGTGGCGGGCAAGCCGTTTTGCCAGAGCTGCTGTCCCCGTCCTACGGGCCCATGCGCACGCTGTCTCCACGACCGTCCTGTCCATGCCTACTGGCCGATGGGCCCGGTCTGCAAACACTGCTACGCGGCGGTGCGCGCACGTCCCGGCGCCTGCGCTCAGTGCGAAGAGCGACGTCCACTCATCGGTTCCACCGAGGCAGAGGCCGGCATCTGCGGACCCTGCGCCGGAGTCGATCTCACCTACGCGTGCCAGTGCTGCGGCACGAGCGACAGGATTTTCCGCGAGCAGTTGTGCGCCAGTTGCTTCGCCACGAAGCAACTGGCCGAAGCTCTCGGTGGACAGGGCACAACGGTTCCCGTACAGCGGCAGAACTTCCACTCGGCTCTCGCCGCCGCAGGACACCCCCGCAGAGTGGCGCATTGGCTGACCCGCGACGGAGTGCCCGCCCTCCTGTCCCAGCTAGCCGTTTCCGATGAGGAGATCACCCACCAACAGCTCGACGATCTGCCCAACACGCCGACCACTCGCTACATCCGCGACGTCCTCGTCGCCGCCGCGGTGCTGCCGCTGCGGGACGAACGATTGGAGGCCCTGCCTCGCTGGGCGGACGCCCTCTTGGCCCAGGCACCGCTCCCCCAGCGGCAGCTCGTCACCCCCTTCACTCATTGGTATCTGCTCCACCGCATCCGCCGGGCCCACCGGCACCGCCCGCTACGCGCCGGCACGCAGCACCAGATGCGATCGCGACTGCGCCGGGCTCTGGAACTGCTCGACTGGCTTGACGAGCACGGCATCGCTCTCGGGGAACTCGCACAGCCAGAACTCGAGATGTGGCTGGAGGAAGGGGCTGTGGAACGTCGTGAGGTGCGTGCCTTCGTCACCTGGGCGCGAGGTCGGGGCCTTGTTGGCGAGCTCGTAGTTCCCCGGGCTCGCATTGCCGCACCCAGCGTCTTCATGACGGACGAGGAGCAGGCCGAACAGCTGCACCGGTGTCTCAGCGAGGGCGCTCTGCCTCTCGATGTTCGTACGGCTGGCGCCCTGACGCTCCTCTTCGGGCTGCAGCACCAAACTGCTCGAACTCACCGTGCACGACGTCATCGCCGACGACAAGGTGGTGGCGCTCAACCTCGACGGCCATCGTCTTCCGCTGCCGCCCGAAGTCGCCCGGTTGGTCCACGCGCTACGCGACCAGCGCCAGGAACGCTGGCAGCTCGATCAGACAGCCAGCACAACACCGTGGCTCTTCCCCGGGCAGGAGCCCGCCCGCCCTCTCGGAGCCACCTACCTCAACTTGAAGCTCCGCCGACACGGCATCGCGCCCCGCGCCGGCCGCAACAACGCTCGTCTCGCGCTGGCCACCGACCTGCCGGCATCCGTCCTCGCCGACTTCACCGGCACCAGCATCAGCAACGCCACCCGCTGGACCGAATACGCCAGACGCGACTGGCTCGACTACATCGCGTCCCGCACAAGCGGCAGCTAAGAAGTCGGTTTCTCTCATAGGTGAGCCCCGGCATCATGGTCGTAGGCGGGTACGTATGTGAGAGGACGAGTGCGGCGGGTGTCTGGAGACGGGCAGGCGGATCTGACGGAGCTGTGGCATCAGCATTGGCCCAATTGCCCACCGGTTGGGTACAAGCTCCGTGACCCGTATCGAGATGTCTGGGTACGTTTTCACAGCCTGCCGGAGTCGAAGCGGTACGCGGAGGACGAGAGCGAGTACGCCGTCGTCCTGGAGCGTTACAACACCGTCCTTGATGAGTTGTTCGCTGGTGCGGACGTGCATGTGATCACTCCGCTCTGGACGACCGAAGCCGAGGTTCCGTCATCGCAACCCGTCACGGGATATTGGCAGAGCCTGCTGGTGGAGGACGATCCTGACCCTGAGTTCCGCACGTACTGCCACCTCTCGCCGCCCTCCAGCCCTGGCGGCGTGGCTGCATCGACGAGCTGCTCCGAGACATCGCCGATGACAAGGTGGCGGGCGTCCTCATCACCGACACCCGGATGCAGCGCGTCCACCACCCCTACGACGGTGGCGCCGACGTCTTCCTTGCCACGTCCGAGGAACGGGACCGGATGCGCGATCGACATGGCGACTGGCTTTCCAGTCATCCCTCGGGTCTCTGACCGGCTCGGATCGCAGCCCCGCTCAGGATGGTCTCCACCGCAAGTACCGAGTTGAAAGGCTCCACGAGTTTCTTGGTGGCGACGGCCACGAGGCGCGCGGGCGCATCACCGTCCAGCAACGCGCTCACGTACTCGATGGCCTCCGCCGGCGAGAGCATCGGCAACCTCTGGCGCAGTGTCCGCACAGCGTTCATGCGTCCGTGCGTGGCGGCGACTCCGTAGAGCGCATGGTGCAGGTCGTCTACTGCGGTGCGCACCGGCAGCCCACGTATCCGGACCCGGTAGTCGGTCTCCCACTCCCCTGTGTTCGCGGAGACGACGCCGATCTGGTGTAGTCCCCCGTCGACGCGGTCGACCAGGTACGGCCCATTACCGACCAGCATGTACCTCGAGTTCTGAGTGCGTACGAACTCCTCGGACTGCCAGGATACGATCCACACCAGTTCGTGCTCCTCGACACGGACCACAGCCATCCGTATCGCGTCCACACTCACAGCCCGCCACTGCTGATAGTCGCGCTCTAACTGTTCTTCGACAGCCCGAACGGCAGCTTCTCGCTCGATCACCCGTGCAGCATCCCGTATCGCCCCCGTGCCGACCAGCGAATTCGCTCGGCCCAGCGCTACGTACCGAGGGAGCTGACGGACCTTCCTGCCCAGGAATACGACACCTGCGGAACAAGTGCTCTGCGCCAGTACCGCTGCGCACCCAGGGCCGCTGCGACCCCTGCGACAAGGACTACGAGCCCAGCCCCGACACCTACTTCGCTTCCACGGCCCCGGTGACCCGACGCAACCGGCAGCGCCGTTGACGCTCCCTGCAGCTACTGCTGGTGCGCCGCAGGGTCCGGCGCAAGTTCACGTCGCAGGGGGAAACGTAAGTTGAACGACTTGTCACTCGGCGGTCCAGTCGGCGTTCGCGCCGCAGAGGACCAGGCATGGCAGGTCTCCGGGAACCCGGCCGGCCAGCCATGCGGCAAACGGGACGGCCGCAGCCGGTTCGACCGCGATTCGGCACTCTTCCCACAGCCGGTCCCGTGCCTCGATGATCTCATCGTCGCCGACCAGCACAGATGACACGTCGTGCGCGGCCAGGATGCTGAAAGGGACCTGGCCGACCCGGCTCGCGCCGGTTGCGGAGGCGGCGACGGAGTACGCGGGCGAGTCCACCGGCCCTCCTGCGGCCAGCGCGTCGTGCAGGCAGCGGCAGTGCTGCGGTTCGACGGCGACGACGCGGCGCCCGGAGCTCGCGAGTGCCGTACCGGCCGCCAGCCCACCGCCGCCGACAGCCACTGCGATCGCGTCGACACCTGGCGCGTCGGCCACAATCTCGGCCGCCACGGTCCCCTGCCCCGCGACGACGGCCGGATCGTCAAAGGGGTGAAGGAACCGATGTCCCGGCCACGCCGCGGCATCCGACGCCGCCGAGGCAGCCTCAGCGAAGGTGACGCCGTGCCGCACCAGTCGCGCACCGGCGGCCTCGATGCGGCGGGCCTTCGCCGCCGGAACCGTCTCCGGCACATAGACCGTCGCGGAGGCGCCGAGCAGCGATGCGGCCGTCGCGACCGCAAGGCCGTGGTTGCCGCCGGAGGCGGCCACAACATGATCGTCCAGAGGTCCGGAGAGTATCGCGTTGAGCGCACCGCGCATTTTGAACGAGCCGCTGCGCTGAAGGTATTCCAGCTTGAGCAGCACGCGCCGGTTACCGATCTCCAGTTCGAGCAGCGGAGTACACCGGGCGTAAGGACGGATCCTGTTGGCGGCCACGCGGACATCGGCGGCGGAAAGCATGTGGGTAGGAATATGCACGTGTTCATGCTTCAGTGGCAGCCTCATTAGCGCCAGCAACGATCAATAAGGCGCCGTTAGCAGTGCTTACGATGGAGCGTGATGGGAGAACTGGACGTCAACCGCCTGCGGGTCCTGATGGAGGTGGCACACGCCGCTTCCATCGCGGAAGCCGCGCGTAACCTCTCCTTCACGCCCTCGGCGCTCTCCCAGCAGATCTCCAAGCTGGAAACGGAACTCGGCACCCGGCTGCTCGAACGCCGCCCGACCGGCGTCGTCCTGACACCGGTCGGCGCCGTCCTGGTGGACCACGCGGAGCGTGTGATCGGAGAGCTTCGGCAGGCGCGCGCTGCGGTCGAAGCCGCGATGGGAGCTCAGCCGCAGCGTCTCGCGCTGGGTTCCTTCGCCACCGCGGCGCAAGTGCTGGTTCCGACGGCGCTGGCCGCGCTCCAACGCCGGTATCCCCTGGCCGAGCTGTCCCTTGTCGACATCGAACCGCCCGACGGCTACGGACTGGTGACTTCGGGCGATCTCGACGTGTTGATCACCCATCGCTACCCCGGCGTGGCACCGACACCGCATCCGGGGCTCGACCGGCAGCTGCTGCTCGACGATCCGCTTCGGCTGGTGCTGCCTGCCGGTCACCGGCTTGCCGAGGGCGGGGCACGTCGCGGAATCAGCCTCGGCCAACTCGAGAACGAGACGTGGATCTCCGGCGCACCGGGTATCCCGAACAGGACTTGCCTGGAAACGCTCGCCGGACAAGCCAGTGTCGAGCCCCACGTCGCCTACGCGTCCGCCGACTACCACGTCATCCTGGCGCTGGCCGGCGCAGGACTGGGGATCGCGCTCGTTCCGGAAAGCATGCTCTCTGGTGCCGACCGCTCCCGAGTCTCGGTCCACCCTCTGCGCGGGTTCACTCCGGCCCGCGAGATCAGCATCGTGCACCGGCGGCGGCCGACCGCACTCGTTCGGGAACTCACAGCCTTCCTGCACACCGCTGCGGGCACTCTCAGCCACAAGGGCCCATAGTCAACTCGCGGTCTTCCAGGCGACCTGATCAGGACCTATCGCCGGTTCCTGGCCGCCGGCGGGCCGAACGGCCCGTCGAGGAGTACGGTGAGCCCACCGAACAGGAGTGGCGCGACTTCCAGCAGCACTTCGAGCTACGCAAGCATTCCCTCGGAACCCGCGGACGGCCCTACGGAAGCCCTTGCAAGCACGAACACGCCTGCATCCGCTGCCCAGTCCTCCAGATCGACCCCCGCCAACGGGGCCGCCTTGTCGACATCATGCAGAACCTCCGCGAACGCGTCCGCGAAGCCCGCGGCAATGGCTGACTCGGCGAAGTTGAAGGGCTCCAAGGCAGCCTCGATGCCGCCACCGCCAAGCTCAACAGCCTCAACCGGGCGCCCGCCGATGGCCAATCACAGCTGGTCGACCTCGGTTTGCCTCTTCCCCGGCTCCGCTTCACCACTCCAGACGGATGCGAACCTCACGGCCGTTCGGGCTTGTGGGCAAGAAAGGTTGCGAAAGTCCTCTCAGCCCCTTCGATGGGTTCCTCGACGAGACGTGCGGTCAGGACGAGCCCGGCCTGCTTCAGAAGTTCGGCAATCCGGTCAGGCGGCAGCAGGTAGGACTCGTAAGACACCGGATGACCGCCGTATGCCTGTGTGGGACGTAGATGCTGGTCGGCCCCTACGTGGCCCGCCAGCATCAAACAGCCGCCCGGCGCGAGAGTGCGGTGGAACTCGCCGAACACCACCGGCAGCAACGCCGGTGGTGTGTGGTGGGTGGAGTAGTACGCGAGGATGCCTCCGAGGTTGTCGTCCTCGATCGGGAGCGAGGTCATCGAGCCGACGCTGAAACGCAGATCTGGGTGGGAACTACGGGCCAGCTCGACCATGGCGGGCGATAGGTCTATGCCGAACGCAGGGACTTGCCGCTCGGCAAGGTAGGCCGTGACTTTGCCGGGCCCACATCCCAGGTCGGCGACGGGCCCGAGGCCGGCCGTTCGCACCATCTCTGCGAAGACGTTCAGCATCCCGCGTGACAGCGGATCCAGCTCCGCCGGAGACTTGACCTGCTTGACGTAGTCGGAGGCGACCGTGTCGTACGACTCCTGGACGGCGGCGAGGTAGGAGAGATCAGGCATGCGGGCGACTCTAGTGAGGGCCCCGCAGCCCACGTGATCACGGTTGCCGCGGACGCCGCAGCGATTGAGCGGCGCGCTGCGCCCGCGGCATTTCTCGGTGGGCGGCTCCCCGGAGATGCCGGCCAGCAGATCGGCGCACAGGTCGCGCAGTTTGATGTTGCGCGCCAGTTCCTGATCTGCCGGCCGGCGGGACACCTCGTTGCCCCGCATACGCGGTGGCGTGCGGCACCCGCGCCGGTGGTCCAGCAGCCCGGCGGCGGCGAGCACATAGGCGCCGGTGCAGACAGAGGCCACCCGTCGGCTGAGTCCGGCCAGTCGGCGCACCTGGCCCAGTAGGCGCTCGTCCGACGCCGCGTCCTCACAGCCGATGCCGCCCACCACGAACAGGGTGTCCAGATGCCCCGCGACCGTCTCCAGCCCCTGCCCCGCTCCCATCAGAATCCCCGCCGAGCTACGGGCGCCCCGACGGCCCAGGGTCCCCAGCTCGATGGAGTACGGCGGCTCGGCGCCGTACCGGTTGGCGATGTCCAACGCGCCACTGGGACAGGCGATGTCGAGAATCTGCGCACCGTCGTAGGCGACGATCAGCACGCGCCGCTCGTTATCCATGCCCTGATACCAACACATCCCGCAACGCCGTCTGCCAGCGCGGCAGCGACGGTTCAAGACCGTGGGCGGCTTCCTGAGAGCGGGCCAGCATGGCGCGGATGGTCACCGAAGTCCATCTCCGCCTCGGCCCCCGGCCTGTGGACTGCGGAATAGACGCGCGCACCACCCGCAGCCAGCCTCTTGGGCGATCTGGGGTCGCCGGTCGGCGACTGGCAGGCCCGAAGCCCGCACCATCGGATAGATCACTGCCTCGCCCCGTGCTCGCCCAGGAGCCGCTCGACCACTGAGCGGTCAGTGTCCGCGGGTGTTGAGCAGACCAAGGTGGACAATGCACTTCGTGAGCCATGACTTACCCGCGCCCACAACCACGCGTTCCTTCCTGGCCGTACAGCCCGACGATCTGGTGTTGTGGCTGGATGAGGCAAGCATGCCCCACGGCCTGCCGTTCCTGCTCTCGCCACGATTCTCCGCCGCGCGGCCCGGACGCACCCACGACGAGCCGCTGCAGGCTCTCTGTCGTCTCGTCTCCGGGATGGCCAACCCTGAGTGCCTGCGGGGTCAGCCCAGCTGCGCCTCCAGCCACCGCAGGACCTCCGGGGTCACGGGGTCGGTGATGTCGGCGAACTCGTCATGCCGCTTGAGGAACTTGGCCACGTACGGACAGGCAGGCACGATCCGCTTCCCGGAGGCACGCGTATCGGTGAGCGCCTGCCGTACGAGCTCTGCGGCCAGGCCCTGTCCGGCGTAGGCGTCGCCGACCTCCGTATGGAAGAACACGCGCTGCTCAGCTCGGTCGCGGTACTCGGTCACGCCGGCGCGCTTGCCGTCGACCACGATCTCGTACCGATGGTGTGCGTCCACCCGCTCGACGACCGGGGCGGCAGAAGGCTGGCTCATGGGGGTGCCTTTCTGAGAGAGGTCAGCGACGCGGCGGGTTGCGGCGTGGCCTGATGGTGGCGTTGGGCAGGGTGGGCGCGGGAAGTCGGCCCCCGGGGAATCCCTCGATCGTGCCGAAGCGGTCGGAGGAGGCCTCCCAGTCCTCGCGGGCCTTGACGATGTCCTCGTGGGTGCGGCCGACGAAGTTCCACCACATGACGATCTCCTCGTCGAACGGGGTGCCGCCGAGCAGAATCACCCGCGCCGGGCCGTCCGACTCGTTCGTCAGCGTCAACGCGTCGGCGCCCGGCGGGACATAGCCCAGCTCCGCCCGGTGCAGCAGGGTGTCGGCCACGCGGACGTCCCCGCTGTCCACGAGAACGCCGTGCTCGAAGTCGGTGTCCACGGAGAGGGCGACTGTCGTACCCGGTTCGAGGATGATCTCGGCGCCCAGCAGCGGTGTGAACGTCCGCACTGGAGAGACGTCACCGGCGAGAGAGCCGAGAAAGACCCTGATCTCGGCCCCCTTCGTTCGCACGGGCTCGGGCGCATGGTGTTGGAAGTCCCGTTGCGCGTTGCGGTGCTGCTCCGGTAGCGCCAACCACAGCTGGACGCCGTGGACGACGGTCGTGCGCGGGGTGGAGACCTCCGAGTGGGCGATGCCGTACCCGCCCGTCATGAGGTTGATCTCCCCGGGGCGCACCAAGGCGTGGGTTCCGAGCGTGTCGCGGTGCTCGACCTCCCCGCTGAACAGCCAGGTCACCGTCTGCAGGCCGGTGTGCGGATGCGGGGGCAGCGCCATCCCGCCCCGGTCGGTGACCTCGTCGGGACCGTAGTGGTCGGCGAAGCACCAGGCGCCGATCAGCGTCCGGTCCCGCTGCGGCAGCGTCCGCCGCACCGTCATCGAACGCGGTCCACCCAGGGGCACGTCCCGTGCGGGGAGCACGTCGACCCGGGGCGCCCCGGCCGGCCGCACGTCGTCGGCGCGTGCCCCGCATCTCATCACTGCCGGCTCGGCTTCGACGTTGCTCACCGAGACCACCTCCCATGGGATCTAGTTGTTGCATCAACTACTATGTCATGATCGTAGAATAAAGGCCACAGCGAACTGGGCAACGAGCGGGAGACATGCGGATCTTCATCGACAAACAGAGCCCCAAGGCCTTCCACGCCTTGGTCCAGACGGCAGAAGCAGTGCGCGCGGTCGCCGCCGAGGCAGGGCTTGACCGCACCGTCGTGGAGCTGATCAACCTCCGCGTGTCGCAGATCAACGGCTGCGCCTACTGCCTCGACATCCACACCAAGGCGGCCCTGCGCGGGAGTGAGTCGGCGCAGCGGCTGGGAGTGCTGGCCGCCTGGCGGGACGCCGACGTGTTCTCCCCCACGGAGCGTGCGGCCCTCGCACTGGCCGAGGCCACGAGCGACCCCGCCGATGCCGTGGCACAGGAATCCGCCTACGCGGCCGCTCGACAGGTGCTCACCGACGACCAGATCTCGGCTGCGATCTGGGTGGCGGTCACCATCAACGCGTTCAACCGGGTCTCGATCATGAGCAAGCACCCGGTACGGGCGAATGGAGGTGCTCCGGGCGGGCAGAGCGGTGTCACAGTGTCCGGTGGGTGATGTGACCCCCGCTCATCGTGAGACCGTCCCCTCGTCAGTGAACGCCGAATACACCGCAGGTGGGCCGCCATCACGCCGAGGCGGCCCGCGAGCCGGCAGGTCATAGGCGGGCCCGGGGGCACCTGGGGGCCGTCCAGGCGCCCCCGGCCGGCCCGCAGGTCCGCTCACCGGTAGCGGCGTGCAATGTGCCGAGGAGCCGGTGCGGTGGCCGCCGCCGGGGTGGCCACCACACCGCATGTGTCACATCCAGACACGTCCGATGCTCACCCAGCGGTAATTACCGGTACCCGTGCCCGTGTACCAGCCCACGGGCTGCGAGTTCTGAGTGTCGCTCTCGCAGTGGTAGCCCGAGTAGGTCAGCAGGGTGGGAGACGCCTGGGCGGGGTCCACGGTCACTTCGGGGAAGTAGCGGTTCGTGAGAGTCGTGCTGTCCGTGGTGAATGACGCGCACTGGCCGTTCACACTGATGCTGTGGACCTTGCCTCTGGTTCCGTCGTTGACGGCCACGCAGGCGGCACCTGCGCCGGCCTGGCACTGCGGCGGCTGACTCGCCGCCTGGGCCGGGCCGGTGGTCACGGCCAGTGCCGCGGCTGCCGCGCCGCCTGCGGCGATCATGCTGATGAGACGCTTCTTCATGAGATGCGTACGCCTTCCATCTTCGACATCGTGGGCGCACGTGAGACGTGCTGCTGCCCAGAGGAGAAGGGAGTTGATACATCATTGATCTGCCACGCCTCGGCGCCAAGCTCACCAGGTTGACCAGCAAGCCCGTTCACGCCGCTCAACTCCCCCTGGAAATGACACGCCGTCCATGACGCCGGTGAACCATCCCGTCGGGCACCCGGTGTTCCAGGCCGGGCGCCGGGACATCGACACCGTGATCGTGGGCGGCCGGGTACTCAAGCACCGCGGCGAGGTGTTCGGGCTCGACCTCTCACGCGCGCGACGACTCGCCGAAGCCTCGCGCGAGCACATCCGTGCCGCCGTCGGGGAAACAGCCTGGCAGCAGATGCATCAAGCCACCTCGCACCTGAACCCGTCGGCCGGCTGTCCCGAACGACACAGGCAGTTGCCTTCCCACACGTTCGACAGTGCGGTCTGCCGTCGGGTGCCGGAACACCTGCAACTGGTCGCAAAACTCGGTCACGGTCCGGGCGTCCAGTCACGTCCCGCAGCGCAGCCATGTCTCCCAGGAGCAGCCCGCGCGCTTTCCGACGCATATCACCCGCTCGAATCCGTGGGCGGAGCCGTTCCTCACGGTCAAGGTCAGCAGGCCGAGATGGACGGCCACGGTCACGGCGAGGGCCCCTGACCAGTATCTGCGGCGCCGCCGCACCCTCCCGGTCCGCGGTGGCGGGGGTTCGAGGCGGTGAGTTCCGGCCGCCTCCCACAGCGGCATGACGAGCGTGCGCCGCCGTTCCGGGCCGACGGGCTCGGCGGACCCCACGGTGTCGGCCGCTGTCCCGGCGGGCAAGGCGCCGGACTCTCTGCGCGACACAAGGGGCATGGCACTCCTCTGGGCACGTCCGACACCTTCGCCACCCAAGCCCTGACAGCACCCTCGTGGGTGATGTCGCCGACCGTCGCGGTGATCTCTCCGCCGCCGGCACTGTTCGGTTCAGTGGCCGCGCGCTGCGACAGCGTGATGCCGTGGATCCGGTACTCCCGGGCGGCCGGCTTCAGCACGGTTTACCGCCCGAGGCCGCCGCCGATTCCGGTGATCACGACCGTCTTACGGCCGGTCACCGTGCTCGCCGCGTTCTGGCTCCGCCGATGCCGGTGCGCACCGTGATGACGGTCTTGACCTCGGTCGCCCCCCGTACGGTGCCTTTCACCACGGCCGGTGCCTCATCCAGCGGGACCCGTGTGATCGGCGGCGCGGCGACATATCCGGCGACGACGGATTGCGCCACGCGGTCGAGGAGGCGGCCCGAGGCCGACAGCACGAAGTTGGTCTCGGTGACGCCCATGGCCTCGAGTGCGCCCACATCGGCCACGAACCTCGTCGTGACCGCTGAGCCGCCCGGACGCACCAGCTTGGCCAGCGAGGCGAAGCGGTCCGCGTCGCTCACGACGTCGATCAGCGCGTCGATGCCGTCGGGATGCGCCCGCTGCACCGCCTCCGGCAGGGACACCGCTGTAGGGTCGATGATCTCGGCGGCACCGTAACGGCGCATCCGTTCAGCGGCGATGTCGGGCGCGACGGCGATCACATACGCGCCCGCCCTGACCGCGAACTGAATCGCCATCGAGCCCACTCCGCCCCGGGCGCCCACGATCAGCAGCGTCCTGCCCTCCAGCGGTGCGAGCATCAGCGTCAGATCGAGACCGGTCATGCCGATGGTCGGCAGCGCCGCCGCCACATCGAGATCCATGGCGTCCGGGACCCGCGCGAGCGGCGCGTCCTCGTCTACGGCGACGTACTCCGCGTACGTTCCCGTCACCCCGATCGGAGGGATCTCCGGGGCCGACCTTCACCTCGCGGGCCTTGCGCTCCAGCACCGCGACGAGGGCGTCGGCCGCGTCACCCACGGCCACGGCGACGGAGACGGCCATGCAGCGCTCGCCTGCGGAGCCGTAGGCGCCGGCGGTGATGTGGTTGGCTGCGAACTCGAGGTCGGCGTCGGGCAGGACGACGGCGTGGTTCTTGGCTCCGCCGAGGGCCTGGACGCGTTTGCCGTGTGCAGTGGCCTGTTGGTGGACGTACCTGGCGATCGGCGTCGATCCGACGAAGGACACCGCCTCGATGCCGGGGTGGGCCAGGATCGCGTCGACCGCGTCCTTGCCGCCGTGCACGACGTTGAAGACGCCCTCCGGGAGACCGGCCTTCTGGTACAGGCCGGCGACGAAGTTGGCGGCGGAGGGGTCGCGTTCACTGGGCTTGAGGATGAACGTGTTGCCAGTCGCGATGGCGATGGGGTGCATCCAAAGCGGCACCATGGCGGGGAAGTTGAACGGAGTGATGCCCGCGACGACGCCCAGCGGCTGGCGGAAGTCGTGCACGTCCACGCCGCGGGAGACCTGGTCGGAGAAGGACCCCTTGAGTACGTCGCCGAGGCCGCAGGCGAACTCGACGACCTCCCGGCCGCGGGTGATCTCGCCGCGTGCGTCGTCGACGGTCTTGCCGTGCTCGGCGGAGATGACGCGGCCCAGCTCCTCCTCATGCTCGACGAGGAGCTGGCGGAAGGCGAACATCACCTGGGTGCGCTGGGTGAGGGAGGACTCCGACCAGGTCTCGAACGCGGCGGAGGCGGCCTGCACGGCGGCGTCCACGTCGGCGGCCGCGCCGAGGACGACCTGGGCCTGCTCGGCGCCGGTGGCCGGGTTGAAGACCGGCTGGGTGGCGGTGGCGGCGCCCTGGGTGGGTGAGCCGTTGATCCAGTGCTGGATGGTGGTCACGGTGCGGGATTCCTTGGGGACGAGGTGCTACAGGTAGTGGCGCTGGGCCTGCTTGTGGGCGGCGTACGTGTCGTATGCGGCGCGGGTGGTGTCGAGCGCGGCGGTCTGGCTGACCGGAACGTCCCACCAGCCGTGGCCGGGCGGGTTGGGTCCGTAGAGGTCGGTTTCCACGTGCACGACCGTGGTGCGGGTCGCGGCCTTGGCCCTCTCCATCGCCGAGCGGAACTCCTCGACGCTGGAGGCGTGCAGCACGTCCGCGCCGAGCGAGGAGGCATTCGCTGCCAGGTCGACAGGGAGGACATCGCCATCCAGCCGACCCGAATCGCCGTTGCGGTACCGGTATTTGGTGCCGAACCGCTGTGACCCGAGCGACTCCGACAGGGCGCCGATGGAGGCGAAGCCGTGGTTCTGGACGAGGACGATGATGACCTTCAGGCCCTCCGAGACCATGGTCACGATCTCCTGAGCCATCATCAGATACGAGCCGTCACCGACCAGGACGACGACCTCGCGCGAAGGGTCGGCCATCTTCGCGCCGACGCCTGCGGCGATCTCGTAGCCCATGCAGGAGTAGGCGTACTCCACGTGGTAGGCCTTCGGATCGCGGGCCCGCCACAGCTGTTGCAAGTCACCGGGCATCGACCCCGCCGCGTTGATCACGACGGCCCGGTCGTCGAGGACAGCGTTGAGAGTGCCCAGGATCTGCGTCTGGGCGGGCAGGTCACCGGTGTTGCGGTCGGAGGCGAAGCACTCCTCCTCGATCTCCCTGGTCCGGAGGATCAGTTGGCGGGTGCGCTCGCGGTACTCCGCTGGGACCTCCCAGTCCGTGAGCGCTCCGGCGAGGGCCTGGAGGCCGAGCCGGGCGTCGGCGACCAGGGGTTCAGCGGAGTGCTTGACGGCATCCAGGCGGGCGACGTTGAGGTTGACGAAGGTGACGTCGGGCCGGCCGAACACGGTGTGGCTGGCGGTGGTGAAATCGGAGTAGCGGGTGCCGATGCCGAGCACGACGTCGGCGTCCTGCGCCAGTTCGTTGGCGGCATACGAGCCAGTGGAGCCGATGCCGCCGACCGCGTAGGGGTGGTCCCAGGGCACGGCGCCCTTGCCGGCGTGGGTGTCGGCGACAGGGATGCCGGTGGCCTCGGCGAAGGCCCGCAGCGCGGACTCGGCACCCGAGTACACGGCACCGCCGCCCGCGACGATGAGCGGCTTCTTCGCCCCGCGCAGCTGACGCACGGCCCGCTCCACGGCGGCCGGTTCGGGCACGGGACGGCCTACGTGCCACACCCGGCGCCGAAAGAAGGAGACCGGCCAGTCGTACGCCTCGGCCTGCACATCCTGCGGAAGGGCGAGGGTGACGGCACCGGTCTCCACCGGATCGGTGAGCACCCGCATCGCGGCCAGCGCGGCCGGGACGAGCTGCAGCTCTTCACGAGGGTCATGGAGAACATGCTGCGCGGCCGCATCGCCCAGGACCAGGAGGCGGCCTCCGGCACGTCGGTGGCGCCGGCCGCGACGACCGCAGCCCATACGGCGGGCTGCGGCTGCTGACAGCCGCAGCTCCCCGCGCCGACCTCCAAGCGGCAGGTGCGGGGTGGAAGCTGCGTGACCAGCTTC
>NZ_JBHXSG010000104.1:0-19991 GCF_042714835.1 Streptomyces sp. NPDC058678
GCCCGCCCCCGGCGGCGTACACCGCCGTGGTCCAGCAGACGAAGGCGTAGAAGACCGCCCGCCCGCCGTCCAGCACGCGCGAACCCGCCTTCCGCTGAGGCCCCCTGGTGAGGACTGCGCGGCTACCCCGCCACAGCGCCATGGAGGCGAAGCCGACCACCATCGCCCACAGCATCACCTTCCCGAACGGCTGCTCCGCGACCTGGGCCAGCGCGCCCTGCCGGTCGGCCGACTCGCCGTCGCTGCTGCTGAGGGCGATCTGAAGGGCAAGGGCGCCGATCAGGACGTACACCACACCCCGTGCGACAAAGCCCGCTCGCCCCGCGGCGGTCAGCGTCTCGTTCTGGGTGGTACGGGCCGCGGACTTTACGCCCTGGCCGCGCCCTTGCGTGTTGGACGAGGTCACGATGTCCTCCCCATGGTGCGGGCGCGCGATACGCGTCCACTGCCCCCCAAGTGCCCCGGGCCAGGCATTTGATGTGCGCAGCGGCCGAGCGCGGCCTGGACGGGACAGGATGATTCATCGGTCATCGTCCTGGACGTCACCGGCGTAGCACGGGTCACTTCCGGCGTGGGCCTGGAGGGCCGAGCCCTGTGCCGCACCGGCCTCCGACTCTGCGACGTACCGCCCGACATGTCGAGCGTGAAGAAGCAAGGGGAGTTGTCCTGGCCTTCAGGGTCGTTGCCGCCGAGCCCGCTGTTTCAGTGCCTGTGCCACGCGCGGGAGTTCCTCGTGCAGCAGGCGGCCCGTCAGCGCACCGCCGAAGACGACGACGCCCACACCGACCAGCCAGGACTGGACGACCAGGACGGTTCCGAAGGGGCCGTAGGTGACGGCACTGGATGCGATCAGGGGTGAGAAGACGAGCCGGGAGAAGACCCGAAGACCGAGCAGCCCGAGCGCCGATACCACCGCGCCGGGAACGAGGGCGCTCCAGGCGATCCGCCCGCCGAGCAGCATCTGCTGCGACCACCAGAAGAACAGGACGGCGCTCAGTGTCGCGGCCAGCGTGCCGGCCGGTGAATGGCGCCACAGCGTGGTGGTGGCGGTCAGGTAGAGGGACCCGACGAGCACGGCGAGCCACAGCACGTGCCGCCATCTCGCGTACCAGCGGGCCGGAGGCAACTCCCAGATCTTCTCGTAGCCGGTCTGCACCGCCGCCCCGAAACTCAGACCGAAGACAGCGAGAGCGGCAAGGCCGAAAGCAGTCGTGGTCTGCAGCACCTGGCCGGGCCGCGCGAACAACTTCCCCACCTCCTCCCTGGCGGCACTCGACACACCGAGCCCGTCCCCCAGCCACTGCGCGAACCCCCGCCCTTGCTCCGGATCGGCTGCGGAGACGACGATCAGCAGGGGCACCAGCGTGAGGAACCCGAGCGCCGCAAAACCCAGCGACCTCGGCCCCAGTTCGATCTCGCGGCTCCGCCGCCATCCCCGCCCGGCCGGCGAATCACGGAACACCCGGCACCGGAAGACTCCTTCGGTATCCAGGTCGCCCATCACACGGGGCGCCATCACCGACAGCCGTGAACGCATGATCCGGTCACCGCCGCTCCAGCGCGTGAAGGCGCCGCAGCGCGCGACGCCACTCGCGCCGTATCGCCTCGGGGAGTTCCTGGCCCTTCGTGGTGGCGACCAGGGTGGCAGCCACGTCGCGGAGTTTGACGTTGCAGTGCTGCGACACCTCCACGAGCAGGTCCCAGGCTCGCTCACTGGAACACGGCGCCAGGACCATCACCATGCCGCGGGCCTGGTCGATCACCGGACGACTCACCAGCGCCTGCTCCAACTGCTTGTTCTTCGCGCGGAGTTCGACGACCTCGGCCAGCAAAGCCGCATCCCTCACCGAAGCCACAGCCGTCAACAACGGCTGGTCCTCGCGGGGTGTGGTCAGCTGGTGCATGGTGCATACCTCACAACTCAGTCCTCAGAAGGCAGTCATCGTGCCCATGAGCGGTCAGGACATGGACTGCTTCGAGCACACCGACCTTGTGGCCTTCGCTCTCGACGACGTCGCGGTTGCGCCACTCACGGACATCGGCTGCGTGGATCACGTCCCTTCCCTTCCGGACGGCTCATCTGCCAGTCGTGAGTCGCACCCCCGGTCTTCCGCGTAGAGCCGCCGCAGTGCATCCCGCAGTGCCCTCTGCATCAACCGCGAGAGCGGCTCGCCCTCCCAGGCGGCGACCACGGCTGCAGCCACGTCCGGAAGCTTGGTGTTGCACTGCCGTGCCATGTCCATCAGCAGGTTCCTGGCCGGCCCGCGGCGGCAGGGGGCCAGGACCATCACCATGCCGCAGGCCTGATCGATGACCATACGGCCGGCCAGCGCCCGCTGCAGCTGTTCGATCTCGGCGCGCAGCGCCACGACATCCCGAGCCGCCGCATTCCCCGCCACGGCCTCGGCCCTCAGATCCCACCAGTTCTCCGGAAGCATGGTTGTGCGCTGCATGGCACGTACCTCTCGACGATTTCGGCGCGTCCGGCTGGGCGGAAGCCGTCCCGGAACCTCTGGATGTTCGGGTGCAACTTCATCGGTCACCCGCGGCGTTCGTAGTCCCGGCGGTCCTCGCGCCTCGAGCGCGCCCGGTGCCGACGGCTGTAGCGACGGTCCCAGCGGTCCTGACGGTCCCGGCGGTGCTCGTAGTCCCGGTACGGCCCGACATCGGAACCGTCACCACGGATCCAGCCTCCACCACGGTCCCGGCCGTGCCGCGTGGCACCGAAGACCAGCACGGCCGCGACCCACCACCAGAGGGGATTGAGGAAGCCGCTGCCGAACAGAATCAAGATCAGGATGAGAAGCAGAACGAACACGGCGGGCCTCCCGGAACGGAACAAAGCGTCACTGCCGGGGGCCGGGGCCTGTTCGAACAGCGTAGCTCTGCCCAGAGACTGCGGATAGCGCCCCATGTAACGGTCTTCCGCCCCGGACAGATGGCCACTTGCCGTCTGTCCAGGGAGTGCGGTCAGGGCTAGCGTGTGCGGTACGGCCCGAGCCCCCGGCAGCGTCGAACACCTCTCGCGCTCCTTCGAGGGCGCACCTCGCGCATCAGTGCCGGAACCGCCCCGCCCCCCAACGGGCCGTCCCCGCCGTCGCCACTCGATCCCGGCGCCGCACCGATGCGCCCCATGCGGGCATCCCCCCTCCGCTGCCCGCCGCGTCGCACGCAGCCACCGCAGGCGGTACGCATGTACGTACTGATCGTTCCGGCTTCTGTCCCCTTCGTCCTGCTCGCCACCGTCATGGGCCTGTCCTGGTGGGAAGACCGCATCCTGCCGGCGGCGCCGGCCGAGCCGGTCGACCATCCCGCGAAGGCTCCGTTTGTCCCAGCGGCCCCTGCCCCGCTCGCAGAACTCTCCCGTGTCGACACCGCGTTGACAACGGAGGTTGCCGGGCGTTGACTGACAGCACGGCGTAGGGCTATGCACTCCGGATCACTCGGTCGGCGCATTCCACCTTCCCGCTTCGCCCGGACCCCGCGGAACTCAGGAACTTCCCGCGATCTGGAGGCCCGGCAATGCTTTGGATTCTTCTCCTTCTGCTGATCCTGGTGGTGTTCGGGTTCGGCTTCACCATGCAGACCCTCTGGTGGGTCGCCGCCGTACTCCTGGTCGTCTGGATCGTCGGTTTCGCCATGCGCGGGCGCGGCAGTGGCGGACGCGGCGGTGGACGCCGTGGCGGCGGCCGTCGGTACAGCCGCAGTCGCGGATAGCCCACACACCAGGCGCTCTCCCGCCCTCCGGGACGGTGGCCTGTACGGCGATCACGCGCATGAGCCCATCCAGCGAACGAGCAGAGGACAGCCATGAGCCTCGGACAGACGATCAGGCACAAGACCCAGGCGTTCAAGGGCCGGTTCACCGAACGCGTCGGCCGGACCACCCGCAACCGGCGACTGCAGCGCGAAGGCAGGACCGACCGGGTCTCCGGAAACCTCAAGCAGTCCGGCGACAAGGCCAAGGACGCCTTCAAGCACTGACCACAAACGCCCCGGGTGGTGCCCACGTCGCGTGGCCGCCACCCGGCAGGCCAAAGCGGAATCAGCCCACAGGAAATAACGGGAACGGCAATGAAGCCGAACAATCTGCGAGCCGAGAGCCAGAGAAGGCAGCCATGCTCACCATCGTGATCATCGCCGTGATCGTCATCGCGGCCGTCGTCCTCTTCCTCGTCGGACGTGGACGCATCCGGGCCGGCGGAGGACGCGGGCTCAAACACCGCTTCGGACCCGAGTACGACCGTGCCGTCGCCGACCACGACGGCGACACCAAGGCGGCCGAGCAGGAACTCGGGGAGCGCGTCAAGCAGCACGGCTCCCTCGATGAGCAGCCGCTGTCGCCCGAGGCCCGCGCGCAGTACAGGGCTCAGTGGGCCGACGTCCAGGAGCAGTTCGTCGAATCGCCGCAGAAGGCCGTCACCGAGGCGGACGCACTCCTTGCCGGCCTGGCGAGGGACCGCGGCTTCCCCGACGGCGAGCAGTTCGAGGAGCAGTTCGCCGCCCTCTCCGTCCACCACCCCGCCCATGTCCACGGCTACCGCAGCATGCACACGGCCGCCCGCGGACAGAGCGGCACCGAGGAAATGCGGGAGGCCATGGTCGAAGCCCGAAGCCTCTTCGAGGCACTGGTCGCCGAACAAGCGGCCGACCCGGACCAGGGCAGCTCGCAGACTCCTCAGTCCCGCGACGGCAACGGCCACGCGCCATGGGCACTGAACCGACCCCACGCGAAGGGAAACAACACCTGATGTCGCAGAACGCCGAACACGCACGGCAACCCCAGCCCGGAAGCCCGGATCCCTCGGCGCAGCGCAACCCGCAGCCGCCGCAGACCCAGCGAGCCCCGCAGGCACCTGCCACCAAACCCGCTCACGAACCCCGTGAACCCACCACCCCCGCCGCCAACGCCGACCGCCCTAATGCCGACCGCCCCAGCCCCGATCGCAAGCCGACGCCGGAGATGCTCCCGCAGGGCGAACGGGACAAGCTCACCCTGCGCCTCCAACAAGCCCTCAACACCTTCGTCGACAGCCCACGCCAGGCCGTGGAGGAAGCCGACAGCGTCTTCGACGAAGTCACCACCCACTTCACGAACACCCTCACAGAGCAGCGGCGCGTCCTGCGATCGGGCTGGCAGGGCCAGGACACCGAAGCGCAGACCGAGGAACTACGGGTCGCGCTGCGGCAGTACCGGGAGATCACCGAACGGCTGCTGCACATGGCGGCACCCGCCGGCCGGTGACACCGTCCTCTCCGAAGGAAGCACAGCCGCCGCAGGAAACCGGTAGGTGAACCACACCGGCCAACCGCGGCGGCTGTGTGCTGCTGAAGCACTCAGCCCGATCCATCCGGCGGCTCCGAGACGGCCCGGGCCTCCAACCGTGCGGCGTGCCGCCTGACGAACTGCGGCAACACCACCCACAGACCCCCGCACACCAGCAGCGTCGCACTCCCCGCGATCACACCCTCGACCCGGCCGAACACCACGTCGACGACGAGCAGCACGGAACCGGTGAGCGTCAGCATCAGGACGCTCATACCCGCCCCCGCCAGCCGTGATGAGATCATGACGATCTCAGGCTTGGCCCCGCGCTGGAACAGCGTTCGGTGCAGCGCGGCCGGAGTGGTGAACAGGGCCGCTGCGAGCACCGCGAGCAGCAGCGTCGTGATGTACACGGTGCGCTGCGCCGTGTCGAGTGCGGAGAAGCGGGCGGTGAAGGCCAGCGTCAGCAGGAACGCGAACAGGATCTGGACTCCGGTCTGGATGATCCTCAACTCCTGGAGCAGCTCACCGTAGTTGCGGTCGGCCCGCTCCAGCGTCGTCTCCTCGCGCGGCGTACGGGAATTCTCCTCAGCCATATCCTGGCAACCTACTCGAAGGCCGCGCAACGGTCCCCCGGCCGGACAGAGCATTCCGTACGACGGTCGCGGACGTCCTGGTATCAGCGGATGTAGTCGGCCGCGCCGTTGGCTTCGCGGAGCTGGTTGCTGAGCTGTGCTGCGGTGGCTGCAGCCTCGGCTGCCTCAGTCCCACTGACTAGGAGGCCGCTCTCGCGGCGTGAAGACCACACGGATGGTGTCCGTCAAAGCGGAACAAGCTCAGTCCTGGAGCACCGTGCCTTTCCGGGCCGTTCGTCTCGGATCGGCGCGGGCCGGACAGCACGGCCGCCCGTCGCCTCGGTGGGACACGGGCTGGTCCAGGGCTGAGTCTCGATGTGTGCCGTGTCAGTCACCGCATCACGGGCACCGACGGCTGCGGCAGCGCGTCTCTAGGCCGGGACGCGGGGGTGTCTGAGCGGTGCTCCGGCCCGATGGAGGCTGGTGAGGGCCTGCCAGTAGGAGGTGATCAGCCCGGTCTCGACGTAGTCCACGCCCAGTTCCTCGCAGTAGTGGCGGACGATGGTTCGGGCCTTGCGCAGGTTGGGGCTGGGCATGCTGGGGAACAGGTGGTGCTCGATCTGGTGGTTCAGCCCGCCCAGTGCGATGTCGGTGAACCGGCCGCCGCGCACGTTGCGTGAGGTGAGCACCTGGCGGCGGAAGAAGTCCGGGCGGTCATCGCCCGTCAGGATCGGCATGCCCTTGTGGTTCGGAGCGAAGAGGGAGCCGAGGTAGACGCCGAACAGGCCCTGGTGGACGGCGAGGAAGGCGATCGCCATGCCGGGCGGCAGCAGCCAGAGCAGGACGGTCAGGTAGACCGCGAAGTGCGCGAACATCAGGGTGCCGTCGAGCGTTCGGTGCTTGAGCGAGCGGTTGGCCAGCGCCTTCACGCTCGACACGTGCAGGTTGAAGCCCTCCAGGGTGAGGAGCGGGAAGAACAGGAACGCCTGCCAGCGGCCGATGAGGCGGGGGAGCCCCTTGGCGGCCCGAGCCTGGTCCTGGGACCAGACCAGCAGGTCGGGGTCGAGGTCGGGGTCGAGTTCCTCGTGGTTGGGGTTGGCGTGGTGGCGGGTGTGCTTGTCCTGCCACCATCCGTAGCTCATCCCGACGCCGGTGCCGGCGATCCGGCCGGATGCTTCGCTGGCCCGGCGTCGGCGGAACACCTGGCGGTGGGCCGCGTCATGGGCGATCAGGGCGACCTGGCCGAAGACGACGGCCAGGAAGCCGGCGACGGTCAGCGTCCACCAACTGTCGCCGATGAGCGCGACGGCGGCCCACCCACCGAGGTAGAGCGCGGCCACGACTGTGATCCGCAGTGCGTAATAGCCGGGACGGCGCCCCAGCAGGCCGGCATCAGCGATCTTTCTCGACAATCGGGCGAAGTCACTGCCGGACGCCTCCGAGGGCGGGGGGCGGACCGTGGTGTTTGCGGTCATGTCGCTGAAGCTCTCTCCGAAGGAGGCAGATGGTCAGGCGCCGCCTCGGGAGTTGCTGAGACCGGGCCACAGGCAGGGATGCGCTTTCGCCGTTGCGGATACACATCGCGCGAGGAGCAGGGACGACGTCCCTCTCTGCATGCGGGTTCCCTGCCAGGCAGGTCTCACACCGTGGCAGGACAGGGCTGGCGGAGCGACGGCCGCCCGCTTTCAGGGAAGAACCGGGAAGGTCGGGGAAGGGGGGCCGGCTGATCACTGAGGGGCACTCATCACGGTGACCGGCGAGGTCCGTCGCCAGCCCGCGGTTTCCGTGATGAGGACGGCGACGGTGGCCGGGCCCGAGGTGTCAGCGGTGGCTGCCTCGGCTACGGCCTCCCTGACGGCGCGGGCCACGTGCAATGGATGGTGTCCGGGGGCGACCGCGAGGTGAACCTCGATGTGTCGGCCGGGTGGATCATCATGATCCTCCACCCTGACCGGGCGGCTGCCCAGCACGGCCGTGAGGCGGGCTACGCCCGGCACACCCGTCGCGACGTCCGCCAGCTCCCCGACGAGTCCCCGCATGGACCCTGTTCCGGTCATCGGGGGCGAGCTCCGCGCGGCCGCAGCTTCCGGCGTGGGCCTCATGGCCGTCGCCGCGGTCCGAGACGTCATGCCTGCCTCCGGGACCTCACGGAGATCCGTTACGCGTATGTCAGCCGTCACCGTGGCCAGCCCGAGCCGTTCAGTGGCCGCGCCCAGCAGCGCGCTCCTCAATTCGTCGGCGGTCTCCGGCAGCGGCCGCACGAGGGATGCGGTGAAGGCGGCCTCGATGGTGAGCGGGCCAGGCGGTAGCGCGCTGGCCGGCGGACGGACGGCCGGCTCGGACACGGGTTGGAGCGGCGCCGACCCGATGCGCAGGGACTCCAGCCGGACACCGGGGACCTCGGCGGCAGTGCGCCCGAGGGCCTGGACGGCCGCTTGCTCGGTGATCCACGTCCCATCGTGGGGCCCGCCGAGCGGGAGGAGACGGCCCAGGTCAAGCTGGCGTCGTACTGCCTGCGTCCACGCCTCGGTCACTGGCCTCCCACCCTCCTTCTCCACGGCCGCAGTTCTCTTCCCGCGGCGCTCTGCCCGAGTGTCCGCGAGAGGTCCGGACAGGGGCCTCAGGCCACTCGTCGGACCACCCCGTCTCACGCTCTACAGACGGGCAAAGGTACTAAAAAGACTATAATCCGGGTAATGGGTGCTTTGTGGCCTCATCAGGGAGGAATACCCCAATGACTGAGAACACCGGCGTCAAGCTCGGCGCAGCGCCCGGGTCTCGCGGCCGGACGACCATCGCCGAAGTGGTGGTGGAGAAGATCGCCGGAATGGCGGCACGGGACGTGCTCGGCGTCTACGCCCTGGGCAGCGGATTCGCCCGCTCGATGGGATCCATGCGAGAGCGGATGCCCGGCGCCGGCAGCGGCAAATCCGCCACCCGCGGGGTCAGTGTCGAGGTCGGCGAGCTGCAGGCGGCCATCGATCTGGAGATCGTCGTCGACTACGGCGTCTCGATCACGGACGTGGCCGCCGCGGTGCGGGAGAACGTGATCTCCGCGGTGGAGCGGATGGCGGGCCGCGAAGTCGTGGAAGTCAACATCACGGTCAGCGACGTGAAACTGCCGGACGACGAAGAGGACGAAAGGGAGGAGCGGCAGCGGATCCAGTAGCCGGGGCGGAACAGCCCACTTGAGTGAAGGAGCGCGAAATGAGCAGGGCCGTGGTGGGCTTGATGGCCGGAATGGCGCTGGGTTTCGCCGCGTATTTCGGTGACTTCTGGGCTTTCCTGCTGGTTCTGGTGCTGGGCCTCGTCGGTCTCGTCATCGGGCGGTTCACTGAAGGTGATCTCGAACCGGGCGACTTCGTCCGCCGCCGGGACCGGCAGGATCGGATCCGAGATGACCGGCGACAGGCTCGGGGAGACTGGCGGCGGTGAGCGGGGAAGCCGATGAGCGCCCGGGCGTCCCCCGCGGGGAGCGCGGGGCGACCATCGTCACCGACCGGGTCGTCGCGAAGATCGCTGCCCGGGTGGCGCGCGAGGCGCTGGGCCGGTTCACCGAGTCGGCCGGCCATGTACCTCCCGGCCGCCGGACGCCACACGTGAGCACATCCGTACGGCGGGCGCCGGAACGGACCAGTGCGGGACGAGACGCCGAGTCCGCCGCCGGATGGCAGGCGGTGCTCGGCGAGGCGCGGCTGCGCGTCGCCGTCGAGCTCGGTTATCCGTCCGACGTCGGGGAGCAGTGCGCCGCGGTGCGCCGGGAGGTCACCGAACGGATCAGAGCATGGGCCGGCATGGAGGTGTCCGACCTCGCGGTATCGGTCGAGCACCTGCACTCGGCGCATACGCGGCACACGGACCGGGAGAGGGTGAGATGAGCGCGAACACCTCGCGGCAGCCGACCGGTGACAGCGACCTCTCCTCCGGTCCGGGACAGGCGGCTCCGTCCGCCGACGGCACCCCGGGGGCGGCCGGGGGCGCCACGAAGGTGATCGACGGATCGGGCCGGTCGGCACGCCGTTTCTGGTCCGCGCGGCGGATTCCCGCGGCCTTGGCAGCCCTGCTGTCCGCCGCGGCCGTCGGATTTCTCCTGTACGACGTGGTCGCGGTGCGCGCGGACCGGTCTGCGATGCGCTGGCGACGGCGGCTCGCCGAGGAACTGGCCACACGCCCACTGGACGACGTCTGGATGATCGTCGGGGCCGCGGTGGCGATGGCCCTCGGCCTGTGGCTTTTCCTGCTGGCGGTGACGCCGGGGCTGCGCAGGCTGCTGCCCATGCGGCAGCCCACCGGCATCCCCGGGACAGGTGAGGTCCGTGCCGGGCTCGACCGCCGCGCGGCCGCCCTGGTTCTGCGCGACCGGGCCATGCAGGTGCCCGGCGTCCAGTCGGCACGGGTCGCTGTCAGCCGCCGGAAGGTCAAAGCCCGGGCACAGGCACATTTCCGCGATCTCGACGAGGTCCGCGCGGACCTGGACGCCGAGCTGGGCGAAGCCGTGACGTCCTTGGGCCTGGCCCGGCAACCCACGCTGACCGTGCGCGTCCGGCGCCCCAAGAAGGGCTGAGGTGATCCGATGCTCAAGACGGCGAACCGGGTGCTGCTCGCACTGCTCGGCCTCGGACTGTTCGCCCTGGGCGGCGGCGTGCTGCTGGGCGCACTGGACCTGCAGCGCCACTGGGATTTCGACGTGCCGGGCTGGTGGCCCTTCCGTGGGCCGGACGATGTGGTGCTGGGCACCGAGGGACGCACCCGGTGGCGGGAAGAAGGATGGTGGTGGCCGACCGTCATCGCGGTGCTCGCCGTGCTGCTGGCCCTGCTGCTGTGGTGGCTCCTTTCGCAACGCAGACACCGCCTGGACCAGGTCCTCGTCGACAGCGAAGACGGCGCGCCGGCCCGACTCAACGGCCGCACACTGGAGGACGTCATCGCGGAAGAGGCGCAAGCCCTGGACGGGGTCTCGCGCGCTCATGTCCGGCTGACGGGCCGACGTACCGCCCCCACCGCGCGCGTGCGGCTGTTGCTGGAGCCGCACGCGGATCCGGTGCGGACTCTGGGAGAGCTGAGCCGGGAAACACTCGTACACGCACGAGACTCGGCCGGCCTGGACCGCCTCCCCTCGAAGGTCCGACTCCGGGAAGCCCGCCACAGCGCCGAACGCGCCACCTAGGACCCCCTGGGCTAAGCCTCATGGGGTATCGGCTGCGAGGCGCCCAGGATTCCTGGAACCCGAGCGTTCTGGCACACGGGGGATTGAACGAACAGCACGCTGCCTGGCGCACTCGTTTCGCTGGCGGGGTGGGCGAAGACACCGGCCCTTGGCGGCCTTGTGCGCCGGGGCCGTCACGTACCACTTCTCGGCCGACGCGACATCGAGCACAGGCACAGCGTGTCGTGCCGTACCGAGAGACCAGGTGAACGGGCGGCGGCCGCCGTTCGGGACGGCGACCGCGTGCCCCTTCCAAGTGCCCCTGTCCTCCCCGGACAAGCCACTGGAGCACTCCCTCCAGGCAGCCGGGGGCGTGGTCCAGCCCGGCCTCGAAGTTGCCTTGAGGGACTGGCCGGGCTGTCGGCGACTTCCGCGGGAGAGGAAGGCAAGCCCGGCGCTTCTGGGATGCACCACAGGCTCGCTCTGCTGCGGAATGGGCCCTCCCCGATACGCCAGAAGGCGCGGAGGACTGTCCTCAGCTTAGAACCCGCATCCGGAGTCGAACTCGGATAGTCCGGAACTGTTACGCACAGCACGCCAACGGCAGTACGGCTCTCACGCCAGCAGGACCCGCTTGCGGAGGAGTTCGAATCCCGCGCGGCCGAACATCTGACGCTTGAGCATCTTGATCCGGTTGACGTGGCCTTCGATGACACCGGAGCTCCATGTTTGGGTGAGGCTGGCCATGACGGCGTCGAGATCGCGTTCGAGGTGCTGGGCGAAGCGGCGGAGGCTGGGCAGTTTGGTGGTGCGGTGGCCGTTTCGATCCATTCGGGTAGTTGGTCGCCTTGCAGGTGGGTGAGCATGTGGGCGAAGGAGCGCACGTGCTCGGCGAGTGCTGTCAGGTCTGGGCAGTGGGCCAGCACGGCCTTCAGCTGGAGCAGGTCGCGCTCGGCCAGGGCGTCGGGGTGGGTGAGGAGCCAGCGGGTGACGGCGCGGGCCGAGGGTGGCCGGGGCCCGACCGGCCGGGGCTTTCCGCGAAGCGTTCTGCTCACGTAGTTGCGGACGTTGCCACATCCGTCCGGGTAACCCTGCTCTGTGATCTCCTCCCACAGCCTCCAGGCGTTGGTGCAGCCTTCCCTCCAACGCTGGTCGAGGTAGATGATCTCCACGCCCGGGTGGGTGGCCAGCCACGCGGCCAGCGGTCCGGAGTCGCGCGTCGGGAGCACGTCCACCACGCGATGGGTCTCTCCGCAGGTTAAGACGGTGGAGTAGGTCTGCCCGCGGCGGGTGGCGAAGTCGTCCACGCCCAGCACGCGTGGTGTGCTGGGCTGCGAGTCGGGCAGCGCCATGACCCTGCGCAGCAGGGTCATCCGTCCCACTTGGAAGCCCAGTTGGGCGGTCAGCCGAGCGCCAGCTCGTCCGGCGAGTGCGAGCCCGACGCGCTCCAGGACGTGGCACAGCCGCGTGGTGAAGCGTGCGTACGGGGCGGTCAACTGAGCGAACGGCTCGGCGAACGTGCGACGCGGGCAGTTGTCCGTGCTGCATATGAAACGCCGGACCGTCAGATGTATCACGACTCTGTTCAGCGAGCGGTAGATCCTTCAGCCTGCGTTGGTAGGAGTCATGCACTCGATTCGAGGAGCAGCCGCAGTCCGGACACGCGACCCCGGATGCCCCGGCCTCTGGCCGTGACATCGACCGTGCCGAAGGCGGCGGTGACCGCTTCGACGTCCACGTCATCGATTCCGTCGAACACGAGCGAGTCCCAGAACGTTGCATCGGCCTGCATGACCAGCACCGTCACCGCTCGCCGCGGTCACCGGAGAGGCCGAGCGCGAAGCTGATGGAGCGCGATCCCGGTGTCGCGCAGCAGCAGCAGCGCCACGTCCACCACCGCCACGGCGACCGCCGCCGCGAACGCCGCCCGCTCCCAGCGGCGTCCCAGCACCGTCCCCGCCACCGCGACCAGGCCGGCCACCGCGAGCGCCGCCAGTGCCCACCTGCCGGGCGGCCCGGCAGGACCCAGCACCAGAACCGCGGACGCGGCCACCAGCGGCACCGGCAGCAGCAGCCGGGTGCCGTCCGGGCCCAGCCGGTGCGGCCATCCCCGAACTCCCGTCGCCAAATCCCCGCGAATGTCCGGCAGTACGTCACCCAGATGGGCGCCGACCCCCAACAGCGCCCCGGCGGTGACAACCCACCAGGCCGGCCATGGCTGCCCCGGCAAGGCCAGCGTGACGAACGCCGGGAGCGCGGCGAAGCCCACCGCGTACGGTGCCCAGGACCATACTGTCGCCTTGAGCCGCAGGTCGTAGGCCCACGCCGCCGCCACTCCGGTCAGGTGAACGGCGCCCGCCCGCAGGCCACAGGCGAGCGAGAGCGGCACGCACAGCGCCAGCGCGGCACAGGCGGCCACCCACACCTCCGTCACACCGACCGTGCCGTCGACGACGGGTTTGCCCCGGCGGCCGGCCGCGATGTCCCGGCGCGCGTCGAACGCGTCGTTGCACCAGCCGACGGACAGCTGCCCGGTCAGCACGGCGGCGGCGGTCAGCACACAGCTCGCGGCGCTCTGGCCGGCGGTGACGGCGAGCGCGGCCATCAAGGCGGTGACCGCCACGACAGGCCCGGGGTGGCACGACCCGGCCAGGCCACCCACCCGGCCGGCCCAACCCGCGGCCGGGCCGCCGGCCGTCGACTGCTCGGGAGTGCCCACCTGGCCGATCGTAGGCGCCTGGGCCCCACCCGGCCGGAAACACGCGCCCCCGGGGCGAACGGCTGGACGGGCGATTCATGGTGTCGAAGCCCCGGTCCGGGGAACATGTGGGGAGCAACTCACCCGAGTTGGTAACCGGACGGGAACCATATGACGCGGATCGCCGCCGTTCACGGTGCCCTCGCACCGCACCGTCGCACCCAGTCCGAGATCACCGACATGGTGGCCCGCACCTGCCTGCCCGAGGGAACCGACCGCGGGGTCCTGGACCGGCTGCACCGCAGCGCGAAGGTCGGCTCGCGACACATGACGCTGCCGCTCGAACGGTACGGGGAACTGGACGGATTCGGCGCCTCCAACGACGTCTTCATCGACGCCGCCACCGACCTGGGCGCCAAAGCCGTCCGGGGCGCACTGCACACGGCCGGCCTGACCGCCGCCGACGTGGACCTGCTGATCTTCACCTCCGTCACCGGCATCGCCACCCCCTCGATCGACGCACGGCTGGTCGGCCGCCTCGGACTGCGGCCGGATGTCAAACGGCTGCCCCTGTTCGGCCTGGGCTGTGCCGGCGGTGCAGCCGGCCTGGCCCGTATGCACGACTACCTGCTGGGCCGGCCCGACCACGTGGCGGTACTGCTGTCCGTCGAACTGTGCTCGCTCACCTTCCAGCGCAACGACGCCTCCATGGCCAACCTGGTCGCCACCGGACTGTTCGGCGACGGCGCCGCCGCGGTCGTTGCCTGCGGCGCGAACCGCCCGGGCCGCCCGGATGAGACCGCCGGCCCGACGATCGTGGACACCCGCAGCCACCTGTACCCGGACACCGGCCGCGTCATGGGCTGGGACATCAAGGACTCAGGCTTCCAGGTCGTCCTCGACCCACAGGTCCCCGATGTCGTACGCCGTTACCTCGCCGATGACGTCGAGGGGTTCCTCGGCGACAACGGGATCAAGCCGAAGGACGTGACCGCCTGGGTGTGCCACCCCGGCGGCCCCAAGGTCCTGGAAGCCGTCACCGAGGCCCTCGACCTGCCCGAGGGGGCGCTCGATGTGACCTGGCGTCACCTGGCCGACGTCGGCAACCTCTCCTCGTCATCGGTGCTCCACGTACTGCGCGACACCCTGGCCCAACGCCGCCCACCGCCGGGCACGCCGGGTCTGCTGCTGGCCATGGGGCCCGGCTTCGCCTGCGAACTCGTCCTGCTGCGCTGGTAGTTCGGGCCGTCGAAGGACACGAAGGACATAGGGACACATGATCTGGTACGGACTGCTGGTGGCCGCCGTCGCCGGCGAGCGCGTCGCCGAACTCGTCGTCGCCCGCCGTAACGAACGGTGGAGCACCGCCCGCGGCGCGACCGAGACCGGGCAGGGCCACTACCCGGCGATGGTCGCCCTCCACACCGGCCTGCTGATCGCCTGCCCGGCCGAGGTGTGGCTGGCCGACCGGCCCTTCGTACCCGCCCTGGCCTGGCCGATGCTGGCCGTGCTGGTGGGCGCCCAGGCGCTGCGGTGGTGGTGCATCCACACCCTGGGACCCCGGTGGAACACCCGGGTGATCGTCGTACCCGGCCTGCCGCTGGTGACCGGCGGCCCCTACCGGTGGCGGTGGCTGCGGCACCCGAACTACGTGGCCGTCGTCGCCGAGGGCCTGGCCCTGCCCCTGGTGCACACCGCCTGGATCACCGCGACCGTGTTCACGGTACTCAACGCCGTTCTGCTCACCGTGCGCATCCGCTGCGAGAACCGGGCGCTGGCCGCCGCGACCACGGCGACCACGACCGCTCCGGCGTGATCGACGTACTGGTGGCCGGCGGTGGACCGGCCGGTCTGGCCGCCGCGATCCACGCCGCGCTCGCCGGCCTGGAGGCCGTCGTCGTCGAACCCCGGACCTCACCCGTGGACAAAGCCTGCGGAGAAGGCGTCATGCCTGGCGGAGTCGCCGCGCTGAGAGCACTGGGCGTCGAGGCCAGTGGCCGCGAACTGCGCGGCATCCGCTACGTGGACGGTGCCGTCCGCGCCGAAGCGTCCTTCCGCCGCCACAGCGGGCTGGGGATCCGTCGTACGACGCTGCACGCCGCTCTGCACCAGCGCGCTCTCGGCCTCGGCGTGCGGATGCTGCCGGGCAAGGTCGGCGAGGTGCGCCAGAACGCGGACACGGTCACCGCCGCCGGAACCACAGCCCGTTGGCTGATCGCCGCCGACGGCCTGCACTCCCCGGTGCGCCGCAGCCTGGGGCTGGAACTGCCGGGCCGCCCCCACGGCCGCTACGGGCTGCGCAGGCACTACCGCGTCGAACCGTGGACGGACTTCGTGGAGGTCCACTGGTCCCGGCACGGCGAAGCCTATGTGACACCGGTCGGCGACGATCTGGTGGGCGTCGCGGTCCTCAGCCGCAACCGTCGCGGGTACGACGAGCACCTGGCCGACTTCCCTGCCCTCACCGCCTCGCTGCGCGGCCCGGCCACGACGGAGGTACGCGGCGCCGGACCACTGCGACAGCGGGTGCGGCACAGAGTCGCCGGCCGTGTCCTGCTCGTCGGCGACGCCGCCGGCTACCTGGACGCCCTCACCGGCGAGGGCATCGCCCTCGCACTGGCGACGGCCGGGGCCGCCGTCCGCTGCCTGGCCGCCGGGCGACCGGACACGTACGAGCGCACCTGGACCCGGCTGACCCGCCGCCACCGGCTGCTGACCGGAGCCCTGCTGGCCGCGAGCCGCCGTCCGAGCACCGCCCGCCTCATCGTCCCCGCAGCATCCCGGATGCCCCCGGTGTTCTCAGCTGCGGTCCACGCACTGCAGTAACGGTAGGACGGCCCTGGAGACCGCCTGGGTCCCGTGGCCGAGCACAGAGATCGTCTCGCCCTGTGACCCGGAAGCCCGCTGCAGCCAGAAACTCACCTCGGCCGGGACGGAGGCACGAGCGACTGGCCGTCCTGTTCTCCTTCTCCAACCTGCCTGCCGGGTCTGCGAAGACCGACCGCAGTGCACCGGCAACGCCGACGGCCGAGACCGCCCCAACATCCTCCTGCCGCAGCCCTTGCAAAAGATCCGGACCTGAGTCCGACGCGAGCCGAGGCCTTCCCGTTATGGGGCCAAGTACCGTGCAGGGCACCGGATATGAGCGCGCCGTTACACTTCGGCATCGTCCACATCCTGAGATGAGGCGGCTTCGGGCCGTCTGTTGCACTGGGCCAGGACTATGCTCCTGTACAAGCGTCCCAGACCCCGGCGGCTTGTCGTTTGGCGACACAGATGGCTGCGGGAAGCGGACCTCCCGTCCGTCACCCGACGCATCCCTGGAGAGAACAGGGCGGGTCCTATGTCCTGTTGCACAGGCCGTTGGACCGGCCCGTCGTTCCGCCTCCGCCGCACGTACGCCCCTGCCAGCAGCGCGCCATGAGGAGCCGGGACTCCCGGCATTCCCATCTCGCTGCCGGATGGTCTTTGGAACCGAGGCGTCATGCCCCTCCCACGGCTCACCATCTATCGTCATGACCGACGGAAACGGGCACTGATCACCCTGGCTGGTGAGATCGACCTGGAATCGGCACCGCTGGTGTGCGCAGCACTGGCGCGATGCCTGAGCGACGGCATCCGCATCGTCGATGTCGACCTCACCCCTGTGACCTTCTGCGACTGCAGCGGCCTCAACGCCTTCCTCTACGCCGCGCAGCGGACCAAGGAGGCCGGCGGGATCCTACAACTGCACAACCCGCCACAGTCACTGGGTCGGATCCTCGACCTCACCGGCTGCGGGTTCCTGCTTCTCGGCCCTCCGCTCGGGCATCTGCCACCGTCTCTCGGGGACGCCCCTGACCCGGTCGCTCCAGCGTTGCCGGACCGGAGTGTTCCGCTGGTGGCTGTCCTCTCGGGCGATGTGCGGTGATGGCCCAGCCCAGGCAGGGGAAGCCGCACGAGCCGCATGCAGGCGAGTCGTTCACCATGGACGCGGTGCGGTTGTGCCGCGTGAACCGCTGGCTGGCGCAGGACTTGGGCGGGGAGCTGGCGGATCTGTACGTCGACTCCCGCGAGACGTCCGCCGCTGAGGCATACCGCAGCCGCAGCCGCCAGGACTTCCTGAACCGTCTCACCGGCGACATCCGGCGGCCGGGGTTCGCCATGGTGATCGCAGAGACGGACCACCTGGTGGGATGCGCCTTCGGGTTCCCGGTGGGCAGTGACGGCATCTGGTGGCTCGGGTTCGACGGAGCACTGCCGCAGAGCATCGAGCAGCTCACCGTGTCCGGTGGCGTCTTCGCGATCACCAGCATCCTGGTCCAGCCACACCCACAGGACCAGGACGTGGCCCGCCGTTTGCAAGAGCGGCTGCTGAGCGGCCACCAGGCATCCCTCGGCGCCACCTTGGTGGATCCGGGCGATCACCCGACCCTAGCGTCGCTCCGCTCCTGGGGATGGCTGGACATGGGAGAGGTGTGGCGGCCGGCGGGCCCGACCATGTTCCGTGCGCTGGTATTCCCCCTCGGAGAACGAACCACGGCGCGGCTGGAGGGCTTGGCCCACGATGCCTGGACGCGGTGGCCCGGATGAGGGCCGACAGCCGGTCGGCCCGCATCCAGGTGCTGGTGGCCGAGCAGGCGGCCCGGCGCGGTGCCCGGGTCGGTGTGATGGACGTGTGCACCGCGGCCGTGGCCGCATTGCCCGTCGGCGGAGCCGGGGTATCGGCGATGTCCAAGACCACCGCAAGCCATCCGCTGTGCAGCACCGACGACATCAGCGAGCAGTTGGAGGAGCTCCAGCTCACCCTGGGCGAGGGCCCCTGCGTGGACGCCTTCACCCACGGCTCGGCCGTCCTGACCCCCGATCTGCTGACCGGCGGGCTGCAGGACCGCTGGCCCGTGTTCGCCGATGCTGCCCTGGAAGCCGGGGCACGCGCCGTCTTCGCGCTCCCCCTGCAGATCGGGGCGATCAGCCCGGGAGTCCTGGACCTGTACGCCGATGTGCCGACCGTGCTGGACGCGGAGGAGCTGGCCGACGCGCTGGCGTTCGCCGATCTCGCGACGCTGCTCCTGCTCGACGCGCGGATCGACGAGACGGGCGCGCAGGCCGACGCACCGTCACCGGACCACGGCTTCGAGGACCTGGGCGGATACCGGGCAGAGATCGACCAGGCCACCGGCATCCTCACCGTCCAGCTCGGCGTCGGCATCGACGAAGCCTTCGTCCGGCTCCGCACCTACGCCTATACGCAAGGGCGCCGGCTCGCCGACGTGGCCGCCGACGTGGTGGCCCACCGGCTCCGATTCTCCCCGGACAGCGAACCGAAACGGACCGACAACAGCAACTGACCCATCGGCTCAGGCCGACCAACGTGCTGCGCTTCCCGCCTCCTCCCGGCGGGAGTAGTCTCAATCGAGGGTGTCACGATGAATCAGCAGCTCCTGGCCAAGACCTTCGTCGAGCTGGCGGACAACCTGGTCGCCGACTTCGACCTCATCGATTTCCTGCGCCTGCTCACCGACCGCTGCGTGAGCATGCTCGATGCGAGCGCCGCCGGGGTGCTGCTCGCCGACCGGGACGGCAAACTGCGCGTGATGGCCGCCTCCGACGAACAGGTGCGCCTGCTGGAGCTCTTCCAGCTCCAGAACGACGAAGGCCCCTGCCTGGAGTGCTTCAGTACCGGCGCACCGGTGATCATCCACGACCTGACCCGGGAGGCCGACCGCTGGCCGCGCTTCGTCACGGCGGCCCACCGCAGCGGATTCGGGGCCGTCCAGGCCCTGCCCATGCGCCTGCGGGACGAGACCGTCGGCGCCCTGAACCTCTTCCGCGCCGCCCCCGGCGCCTTCGACCCGCCCGCCACACTCATCGCCCAGGCCCTGGCCGACGTCGCCACCATCAGCCTCCTACAGCAACGGTCCGCCCACCGCAGCACCGTGCTCAACGAACAGCTGCAGACCGCGCTGAACAGCCGCGTACTGATCGAACAGGCCAAGGGCAAACTCGCCGAACGCCAGAGCGTCGACATGGAACGGGCCTTCACCGCCCTGCGCGGCTACGCCCGCGCCCACAACCGGCGACTGTCCGATGTGGCCCGCGCCTTCATCGACGACTCCGAAGCCCTCCCCGGGCTGGTGGCCTGACCACCCTGGCGCGGGCTGTCGCCTCCGCAGACGCTGCCGAAGCGGCTCTGGCAGTGGCTCGGGGCAGCGTTCACAGGCGGCGCCAGCGAGCGGAGGCGAAGGAGAAGACGCCGAAGAGGATCAGCCCGATCGCGACGGCGACCAGGAGCCACGGCCCCACCGGTGTCTGCGTGAAGCTGCG
>NZ_JBHXSG010000105.1:0-19858 GCF_042714835.1 Streptomyces sp. NPDC058678
TCGCAGCAAACGTTCCTGCCGTGTGCGTCACCCCCCCGCCGGGGCGGTGTCCGCCCGTCTGGCGCGCGCCCCCGCGGCCGCCCCCACCAGCCCCGCGTCGGTGCCCATCCGGGCGGGCGTGACCGTCAGGCGCCGGACGAAGGACAGGGTCGCGTAGTTCGTCAGCGCCTTGCGCAGGGGCGTGAACAGCACATCGCCCGCCTTGCCCACGCCGCCGCCGATGACGGCGACGTCGATCTCCACGAGGGTCGCGGTGGCCGCGATCCCGGCGGCCAGCGCCTGGGCGGCCCGTTCGAAGGAGGCCACGGCGACCGGGTCGCCTGCTCGGGCGGCGGCGGCCACCGCGGCCGCGGACGCGTCGCCGTCCGGGCCGGGCCGCCAGCCGTTCTCGATCGCCCGCCGGGCGATGTTGGGGCCGCTGGCGATCCGCTCCACGCAGCCGCGCGAGCCGCACGGGCACAGGTCACCGTCGAGGTCGACGCTGATGTGGCCGATGTGGCCGGCGTTGCCGGTCGGACCCGGGTGCAGTCGGCCGCCCAGGACCAGACCGCCGCCGACACCCGTCGAGACCACCATGCACAGGGCGTTGTCGTGGCCCCTGGCCGCACCCTGCCAGTGCTCGGCGGCCGTGATCGCGACGCCGTCGCCGATCAGCTCGACGGGCAGCCCGCCGGCCGCGGCCCGCACCCGGTGGACCAGGGGGTAGTCGCGCCAGCCGGGCACGTTCACCGGGCTCACCGTGCCGGTGGAGGCGTCCACCGGGCCGGCGCTGCCGATACCGAGCGCCGTGACGTGTCCCCACAGAGGCGATGCCGTCAGCTCGCCGAGCACCTCCTCGACGGCGCGCATCACGGTCTCGCCGTCCTCCCGTGCGGGCGTGGCGCGCTGCGCGCGGGCCTGGATCCTGCCCTGGCCGTCGACCAGCGCCCCGGCGATCTTGGTGCCGCCGATGTCGAGCGCGGCCACTAGGTCGGTGTGCATCAGTGTCGGATCTCCCCGTCAGACATGAGAACAACCATGAGAAACAGCAGGCCGGTTCGCGGTGGGGGCGCAGGCCGGAGATTGCGATGGACAGTGTCTCCCGCATCTGACAACGTTGTCCAGGTTCTATGCTCGACGCCACATCCTCATACAACATCATGGAACTACACATCTCCGTGGACGACAGGACAGGACGCCGCATCGTGCCCGAGACCCACAGCCGAGCAGACCGCTTCGCGGGCGGCATCTCCGCGAATCGTTACGGCAACCGTCCGACCATGAAGGACGTGGCCGCGCGGGCCGGTGTCGGGCTGAAAACGGTCTCGCGTGTGGTCAACGGGGAGCCCGGGGTCACCACCGAGACGGAGCGCCGCGTCCAGGAGGCCATCGACGCGCTGGGCTTCAGGCGCAACGACAGCGCGCGGGTCCTGCGCAAGGGCCGCACCGCCAGCATCGGGCTGGTCCTGGAGGACCTGGCGGACCCGTTCTACGGCCCCCTCAGCCGTGCCGTGGAGGAGGTGGCGCGGGCCCACGGAGCGCTGCTGATCAACGGCTCCAGCGCCGAGGACCCGGACCGCGAGCAGGAACTGGTGCTGGCACTGTGCGCGCGCCGGGTGGACGGGCTGGTGGTGATTCCGGCCGGTGACGACCACCGCTACCTGGAGCCCGAGTTGAAGGCGGGCGTCGCGACGGTCTTCGTGGACCGTCCGGCCGGGAAGATCGACGCCGACGTGGTCCTGTCGGACAACTACGGCGGCGCCCGCGACGGCGTGGCCCACCTCATCGCCCACGGGCACCGGCGGATCGGTTTCATCGGCGACATGCCCCGCATCCACACCGCCGCCGAGCGCCTGCGTGGCTACCGGGCCGCCATGGAGGACGCGGGCATACCGGTGGAGGACGCCTGGATGTCCCTGGGCGTCACCGACCCCGGTCGGGTGCGGCGGGCTGCCGAGGAGATGCTGTCCGGGCCCTCCCCCGTCACCGCCGTCTTCGCGGGCAACAACCGGGTGACGGTCACCGTGATCCGCGTCCTGGCCGAGCAGGCTCGCCGGGTCGCCCTCGTGGGCTTCGACGACATCGAGCTCGCCGACCTGCTCCAGCCGGGCGTCACGGTCGTGGCCCAGGACGCGGCGACCCTGGGCCGTACGGCCGCCGAGCGCCTCTTCCGTCAGCTGGACGGCACCCTGCTCACCCCGGAGCGGATCGAGCTGCCGACCCGGCTGGTCACCCGCGGCTCGGGCGAGCTGCCCCCGGCGGACTGAGCTGCCCATGAAGAACCGCACCCTCCTTGCACTGGGTCTCGCCGAGGTCCCGCGCGACAGTCCGCTCCTCTACCCGGGAGCCTGGCCGCAGCACTCCGGGCTCCTCGACGGGGACCACTTCCTCCCCCACGGCCAGTTCGTCCACGAGGACCGCACGCCCGTCCTCGCGGTCGGCTCCAACGCCAGCCCGGGCCAGCTCCGCCACAAGATGGCCCAGTCCGGGATCGCCTCCCCCATCCCGATGGTCAAGGCCACGGTCACGGGCGTCGACGTCGGCGTCTCCGCGCATGTGAGCCGGATGGGATACGTGTCCGCGTCGCCCTTCGACGCGCCGCGCGCCGTAAGGGAGTTGTTCGTCATCTGGCTCGACGCCGAGCAGCTCGCGGTGATCGACGCGAGCGAGGGCGTGCCGCTGCCGAACGGCAACTACGGCCGTGCCTGGCTGTCCGCGCCCGAGGTGCGCGTCGAGCTGGGGGCCGGGGTGACGCTGCCGGGCGTGTACGCCTACGTCAACCGCCACGGCGTCCTGCACGACGGCACCGGCACCCCACGCACGCACCCGGGCCAGCGGACGCTGCTCACCGAGCTCCTCGTGGGATCGGCCCGGTTGAGGGAGCTGTTCGGTGTCACGCCTGAGGAGTTCTGCGCGCGGGCCCGTGCCGACCGGCATCTGTGCGAGCGGGGGACGCGGCTGTTCCGGGACGAGAAGCTGGTGACCGCCTCCGGCCTGGAGCGGTACGTGCGGGTTCAGCAGACCGGGAGCCCCGGGACCGGCTCGTCGTTGTCGCCGCCCATGACGTAGACGTCGGAGACGTAGACACCGGTGTTGCCGCTGTCGTCGTCCGTCTTGGCCCACCAGACGTTGGTCCACTCGCCGGATGTCTCGCGGCGGCCCAGGTTCTGCTGGCAGTAGAAGTAGTTGGTGCCCTCGTTGAGGACGCCGACCTCGGTGCCGGAGGCCGTGTACGACTTCGCGGTGCGCCAGACCTCGCAGTTGTACTTGCCGCCGCCGATGGACCGGCAGGCGGGGGCCGCGGTGGTCTCCGTGCCTCCACCGCCCGTCGAGCCACCTCCGCCCGTGGTACCGCCGTCTCCCGGACCGTCGCCCTCGGTGCCGGTCCCCGAGCCCTTGGTCGGGGCGGAGGCGGTGGCGCCGCCGGTGGGCGTGGTGCCGGTCTCGTCGCGCGCCGACCCGGGCGACGGCGGAGTCTTGTCGGCGCCCTCCTCGGCGGGCTTCGGAGCGCCCGTGCGACCGGCGGCGGCCCGGTCCGCCGCCGAGGCGGAGGCGCCGGCCGAGCCGGCCGACGCGGTGGGCCGCGCACCGGCGTCGGTGTCTCCCTGGTCGTTCAGCAGGGCGAGGGTGGCCCCGGCCGTGGCCAGGACGACAGCCACGGCCGCGGCGGCGAGAAGGGCGGCACGGCCCTTGCGGCGGGGTCGGGTGGTGGCGGACATGTGGCCGGTGGGAGGGGAGGCTCCGGGAACGGGGGCCGCCGCAGGTACGGGAGCAGGCGCAGGTGCGGGCGAAGCCGCGGCTTCGGGCCCGGCGGCCTGCTCGGACGGCGGCGGTACCGGGACGCTTCGCTTCGTCTCCTCCGGCGTCGGCTTCGCGGCCTCTACCGGCCTCGTCGCGCCCGTCGCGCCCGCCGCCCCCCGCAGCGTCGTCGTCGGAGTGTCCGTCCCGCCCGAGTCCGCCACCGCCTGCAGCAGCTCGCGCGCCTCGTCCGCTTGCGGGCGTGACTCGGGCCGCTTGTCCAGCAGGCGGTGCAGGACCGGCCCCAGGCGTCCGGCGCGGCGGGCTTCGGGGAGGGGCTCGCTGACGATGGCCGTGAGGGTGGAGAAGGTGGACGTACGGCGGAAGGGCGAGGCGCCCTCGACCGCCGCGAACAGCGTGGCGCCGAGCGCCCAGATGTCGGAGGCGGGGCCGGGGTCGGCGCCCTGCGCGCGTTCGGGCGCCAAGTAGTCCAGGGAGCCGACGAGTTCGCCGCTACGGGTGAGGTGGGTCGCCGAGCCGTCGCCCGGGTCCTCCATGGTGGCGATGCCGAAGTCGGTGAGGACGACCCTGCCTGAGCGGTCGAGCAGGATGTTGCCCGGCTTCACGTCGCGGTGCAGGACGCCGACGCGGTGGGCGGCGGCCAGCGCGTCCATGACCTTGGCGCCGATCCCGGCCGCCTCGTGGGCGTCGAGGGTGCCGCGCTCGCGCAGGACGTCGTCCAGGGACGGCCCGTCCACCAGTTCCATCACGATCAGCGGGCGGCCGTCGACCTCGGTGACGTCGTGCACGGCCACGACCCCGGGATGCCGCACCCGGGCCGCCGCACGGGCCTCGCGCTGCATCCGCAGCCGCAGCCCGTCGAGTTCGGGCCCCTCGGCGTCCGTGTACGTCCGCAGCTCCTTGACCGCGACCTCACGTCCGAGGACCTCGTCGACGGCCCGCCACACGACACCCATACCGCCGCGCCCGAGCTGACCCACCACCCGGTAACGCCCGGCCAGCATCCGCCCGGCCCCGTCCGCCTGTCCGTTCTCCCCCGAAGACACTGCCGCCCCGTTCCTGTGACCCGTCCGTGCGTGCCGTACAGACTACGGGGCAGGAGTGACAACCCAGGCCGATGGCGGCCGTTGTGACATGCCCGCTACTTCCCGGAGGCCGTGAGGTCGCCCCGCCTGGGTGCAGCGAAGCCCTCGAGGTCGGCCCGGGTCAGGCCGGCGAGGCGGGCGACCTCCGCGATGTCGAGGGCGCCGCAGTCGAGGCCGCGCAGCAGGTAACCGCTGAGGGCCTTGGCGGTGGCGGGCTCGTCCATGACGTCGCCGCCGGTGCGGTTGGCGTAGCGGGCGAGGCGGGCGGCGGCCTGTTCGAAGCCCTCGCGGTAGAAGGCGAAGACGGCCGCGTAACGGGTCGGGAGGTGGCGTGGGTGCATGTCCCAGCCCTGGTAGTAGGCGCGGGCCAGCGCGCGGCGGGTGAGGCCGTAGTGCAGGCGCCAGGCGTCGTGGACCTTGGCGGTCGGGCCGACCGGGAGCACGTTCGTCGAGCCGTCCGACACGCGCACGCCCGTCCCCGCGGCCGCGACCTGCATGATCGCCTTGGCGTGGTCGGCGGCCGGATGGTCGCTCGCCTGGTGGGCGGCGGACACCCCGAGGCAGGCGCTGTAGTCGAAGGTGCCGTAGTGCAGGCCGGTGGCGCGGCCCTCGGCCGCCTGGATCATGCGGGCCACCGTGGCGGTGCCGTCGGTGGCGAGGATGGACTGGCTGGTCTCGATCTGGATCTCGAAGCCGATCCTGCCGGGTTCGAGGCCGCGCGCCTTCTCGAAGGCCTCCAGGAGCCGGACCATGGCGGTGACCTGCTCGGGGTAGGTCACCTTCGGCAGCGTCAGGACGAGTCCGTCGGGCAGGCCGCCGGCCTCCATCAGGCCGGTGAGGAAGATGTCGAGGGTGCGGATGCCCCGGTCGCGGACGGCCGCCTCCATGCACTTCACGCGGATGCCCATGTACGGCGCCGCCGTGCCGTCCTCGTACGCCTCGGCGATCAGCCGTGCGGCGCGGGCGGCCGTCTCGTCCTCCTCGGCGTCCGGGCGGGGGCCGTAGCCGTCCTCGAAGTCGACGCGCAGGTCCTCGACGGGCTCGTGCTCCAGCTTGGCGCGGACGCGGGAGTGGACGGGCCCGGCGAGTTCGTCGGACAGGCCGAGGACCGCGGCGAAGGAGGCGGCGTCCGGGGCGTGTTCGTCGAGGGCGGCGAGGGCCTGGTCGCCCCAGGAGCGGATGGTGTCGGCGGCGAAGGCGTCGCCGGGGACGTACACGGTGTGGACGGGCTGGCGGGTGCCGGGGTCTCCGGGATAGCGGCGCTCCAGCTCTGCGTCGACAGGGGCGAGGGAGGCGCTGATCTCCTCGCTCACCGCGCCCGCGAGGCTCGTCGCCACCTGCTCCTGCTGGCCCTGACCCATCCCACACCCTCCAGTTTTCCGCTCTACGGAATCAACAATCCGTAGAACGAAGCTATCGGTGGAGCTTCCCGCCGGTCAACACCCGTCCGCAGCGTGATCCGCCGGGCCACTTCCGCCCCTACGCCTTCTTCCGCACGACAGGGCTCATCCCTCATCCTGACTCGCGGGGGGAGGAGATCGCGTGTCGGACGTGAGGAGAGTGACCCGCCGGTCGGGCCTGCGGACGGTGGTGGCCGCCGCCCTGGCCGTGCCCCTGTTCACCACGTCGTCCGTCTCGGCCCTGCGCCGCAAGGACCGCAGACTGGAGGTGATGACCCTCAACCTCCGATTCGCCAGCACCACGGAACCCAACAGCTGGGCCGCCCGCCGTCCGGTTCTGCGCGAGCTGTTGCGCCGCGAGGCCCCAGCGGTCCTCGGCACCCAGGAGGGCATCTACCAGCAGCTGCGTGACATCGAGTCCGACCTCGGACCGGGCTACGACTGGATCGGCACCGGCCGCGCCGGCGGCAGCCGCAACGAGTTCATGGCCGTCTTCTACGACACCCGTCGACTGGACCCACAGGAGTACGACCACTTCTGGCTCTCCGACACCCCTGACGCGATCGGTTCGAACACCTGGGGCGGCGCCTCCGTGCGGATGGTGACCTGGGTCCGCTTCCGCGATCTGCTCGACGGCGGCCGGGAGTTCTACGTACTGAACACGCACCTCGACAACGCCAGCCAGTACGCACGCACGCGTGCCGCGTCGCTGATCATCCAGCGCATCGCCGGACTCGACCGGATCCCGCTCCTGATGACCGGCGACTTCAACGTCGCCGCCCACCAGAACGCCGTCTATCACACGATGCTGGGCGCGGGTCTGGTCGACACCTGGGACGGCGCGGCCGAGCGGAGCAGGCTGTACGGCACCTTCCACGGCTACCACCCGCTGACTCCCGACGGCGAGCGCATCGACTGGATCCTCGCCTCGTCGGGCGTCACGACCCATCGCGCCTCGATCAACACCTTCGCGCCGCGCGGGCAGTTCCCGAGCGACCACCTGCCGGTGCAGGCGTCCGTGACCCTGGGATGACGAAGGCCCCCGTGACCGCCTGCTCGGCGGTCACGGGGGCCTTGTACACCCGGAGCGGGATCAGCCCTTGCGGGTCTTGATCTCCTCGGTGAGCTGCGGGACGACGTCGAAGAGGTCGCCGACCACGCCGTAGTCGACCAGGTCGAAGATCGGGGCCTCGGCGTCCTTGTTGATCGCCACGATCGTCTTCGAGGTCTGCATGCCGGCGCGGTGCTGGATCGCGCCGGAGATGCCGGAGGCGATGTACAGCTGCGGCGAGACCGACTTGCCGGTCTGGCCGACCTGGTTGGTGTGCGGGTACCAGCCGGCGTCGACGGCGGCGCGCGAGGCGCCGACGGCCGCGCCCAGGGAGTCGGCCAGCGCCTCGATGACCGAGAAGTTCTCGGCGCCGTTGACACCACGGCCACCGGAGACCACGATCGCGGCCTCGGTCAGCTCGGGACGGCCGCTCGACTCACGCGGCGTGCGCGCGGTGACCTTGGTGCCCGTCGCCTGGTCGGAGAAGGTGACGCTCAGGGCCTCGACGGCGGCATTGGCCGGGGCGGCCTCGACCGCGGCCGAGTTCGGCTTGACGGTGATGACCGGGGTGCCCTTGGCGACCCGGGACTTGGTGGTGAAGGAGGCGGCGAACACCGACTGGGTGGCCACCGGGCCCTCGTCGCCGGCCTCGAGGTCGACGGCGTCGGTGATGATGCCGGAGCCGATGCGCAGCGCCAGACGGGCGGCGATCTCCTTGCCCTCGGCGGAGGACGGCACAAGGACGGCGGCCGGAGAAACCGACTCGACCGCGGCCTGGAGGGCGTCCACCTTCGGGACGACCAGGTAGTCGGCGTACTCGGCGGCGTCGTGGGTGAGGACCTTGACCGCGCCGTGCTCGCCGAGGACGGATGCGGTGTCGGCGGCGCCGCTGCCGAGGGCGACGGCGACCGGCTCGCCGATGCGGCGGGCCAGGGTCAGCAGCTCCAGGGTGGGCTTGCGGACGGCGCCGTCCACGTGGTCGACGTAGACGAGAACTTCAGCCATGGGAATGCTCTCCTGCGGATTGCGAAGTCTGAGGGGCGGTGAGGGGGTCGGACCTAGATGAACTTCTGGCCCGCGAGGAACTCGGCGAGCTGCTTGCCGCCCTCGCCCTCGTCCTTGACGATCGTGCCGGCGGTGCGCGCCGGGCGCTCGGCGGCGGAGTCGACGACCGTGTAGGCGCCCTCCAGACCGACTTCCTCGGCCTCGATGTCGAGGTCGGACAGGTCCCAGGACTGAACCGGCTTCTTCTTGGCCGCCATGATGCCCTTGAAGGACGGGTAGCGCGCCTCGCCCGACTGGTCGGTGACCGACACGACGGCCGGGAGGGAGGCCTCCAGCTGCTCGGAGGCGGAGTCGCCGTCGCGGCGGCCCTTGACCGTGCCGTCCTCGACGGAGACCTCGGACAGCAGGGTCACCTGCGGCACGCTGAGGCGCTCGGCCAGCAGTGCCGGTACGACGCCCATGGTGCCGTCGGTGGACGCCATGCCGGAGATCACCAGGTCGTAACCGGCCTTCTCGATCGCCTTGGCCAGCACCAGGGAGGTGCCGAGGGCGTCGGTGCCGTGCAGGTCGTCGTCCTCGACGTGGACCGCCTTGTCGGCGCCCATGGACAGCGCCTTGCGCAGCGCGTCCTTGGCGTCCTCGGGGCCGATGGTCAGGACGGTGACCTCGACGTCGTCGTCGGAGTTCTCCGAGATCTGCAGCGCCTGCTCGACCGCGTACTCGTCCAGTTCGGAGAGCAGACCGTCGACGTCGTCCCGGTCGACGGTCAGGTCATCGGCGAAGTGCCGGTCGCCAGTGGCGTCGGGCACGTACTTCACAGTGACAACGATCCTCAAGCTCACGCCGGCTCTCCTACTGCATCGTCAGTTTTCGGCTGCCTACTTGCAGGCAGCATAGGCGCCCCAAGCGGCCGATCCCGGTCGGGGCGACCTGCGCTCCGACCGAAATATTACTCGTCAGTACACCCAGTTCGTTCCCGCTAAGCAAGCGCTTTGAACTGTGACCTTTGCAACGCAGCGTAATCGGAACTCGACGGCTTCGCAGAAGAGAGGCCGGGCCGGTCAGTCGCGCAGACCATGGAACCGCCCCTGGTGGTAGAGCAGCGGGCGGCCCGGGCCCGTGGAGTCGCCGAGGACGACCTCGGCCAGCACCAGGCGGTGGTCGCCGGCGGGCACCCGGGCGACGATCCGGCACAGCAGCCAGGCCTGGACGTCGTCGAGGACGGGGACGCCCTCGGGGCCCTCGCGCCAGGCGGTCGCCGCGCCGAAGCGGTCGGCGCCGCTGCGGGCGAAGGTGGCGGCCAGGTCCTGCTGGTGCTCGCCGAGTATGTGCACCCCCACGTGGTCGGTCTCGGCCACCGCGGGCCAACTGGAGGCGCCGGTGCCGATGCCGAAGGACAGCAGCGGGGGGTCGGCGGAGACCGAGGAGAGGGACGTGGCGGTGAATCCGACGGGGCCGGCGTCGCCGCGGGCGGTGATCACGGCGACTCCCGCCGCGTGCCGCCGGAAGACGGAACGCAGCAGGTCGGGCGAGGCGAGCCGAGCGGCGTCGAGGTCGGGGGTGGCCGTCATGGAGCTGTCCTTCTGCGAGGAGTGGCGTGGGCGTCCTTGGCTGCTCAACAGCCCGGACAGCACGCGCTCGCGGTGCGGACCAGGTCGACGTGCACCCGCCCGTGGAGAAGGAGTTCCGAAGGCATACGGTCAGGCTGACGATAGGTGGTGCACACAGTCAAGTACGTCCCGGCATATGGGAGATGCCTCACCCCGCACAGGGGAGATTCCTCACCCGGTCGCCTGCCCTCAGACCGCCTCGCCCAGCGCGGCGATCACGTCGGCCTTGCGCGGCTGCCCGACGGCACGTCGGACGACCCGGCCGTCGGCGTCCAGGACCAGCACGGTCGGGGTCTTGAGGATGTCGAGTTCCCGGACGAGCTCCAGCCGCTCCTCGGCGTCGATCTCGACGTGGGTCACGCCCGGGACCATGCCGGCCACCTCGCCGAGGACCCGTCGGGTCGCCCGGCAAGGAGCGCAGAAGGCGCTGGAGAACTGCACGAGGGTGGCGCGTTCGCCGAGCGGTCCGCCCAGTTCCGCCGTGCCGAGCCGTTTTCCGTCGTCGCGCCCGCGCACCCGTACCCTCCCGCTCCGCCGCCGCTGCAGCACTCCGTAGGCGCTCGCCACCGCGAGCACCGCCACGCACACCACCAGTCCGGTCATCGTCTGCACCAGCATTCACGAGACTGCAAAGATTCCCGCCAACCGGAAACCCGTGCGTTGCGGAATCCTTGGCTCCCATGGACATCGATGCAAGGGGGCCGCGCTTCGGGGCGGCCGTGACGACCGTCGTGCTGGCGGTCGTGCTGATCACGGGGAGCGCCTGGCTGCTGGTCTGGCAGACGCTGGCGTTCGCGCTGGGCGCGGCGGGCGGAGTCGGCCGTTCGCCGTACGGCCTGCTGTTCCGCAGGGCCGTACGGCCCAGGCTCGGGCCGCCCACCGAGTTCGAGGCGCCCGAGCCGCCGCGGTTCGCCCAGGCGGTGGGGCTGGTCTTCGCGGCCGTGGGTCTCGCCGGCTACGCGCTGGGGGCCGAGTGGCTGGGACTCGCCGCCACGGGGGCCGCGCTGGCCGCGGCGTTCCTGAACGCCGCGTTCGGGTACTGCCTGGGGTGCGAGATGTATCTGCTGGTGCGTCGGGCGACCGTACGGGCGGAGTAATGGGAGCGCAAAACCCCGAGGTGGATCACTGAGTGAGGGACGTGACGAGAATCTCTCCGTTGACGGGCGCGAAGGCTGGCTCCTCGCGCGTTCTTGGGGCACGATCTGCGAGATGCCGTAAACCTACGGCTGCGTAGCTTTCGGCCCGGGAGCACTTTTCCCAGGCAGAGAAGGAAGGGCCCACCCCGTCCATGGCAGAGCTTGTCTACCGTCCTGTCGTCGGTCTCGCCCAGGCGTTGTTCAAGGCGTGGGACCTCAAGATCGACTGCAAGGGTTCGGAGAACATCCCGCGCTCGGGCGGTGCCGTGCTGGTGAGCAACCACATCAGCTACCTGGACTTCATCTTCAGCGGACTCGCGGCACTCCCGCAGAAACGTCTCGTGCGCTTCATGGCGAAGGAGTCCGTCTTCCGCCACAAGGTCTCCGGCCCGCTGATGCGCGGAATGAAGCACATCCCGGTGGACCGCAACCAGGGCGAGACGGCGTACGCCCACGCGCTGGACTCGCTCAGGTCCGGCGAGATCGTGGGCGTCTTCCCGGAGGCCACCATCTCGCCGTCGTTCACGCTGAAGAGCTTCAAGTCGGGCGCCGCGCGCATGGCACAGGAGGCGGGCGTACCGCTGATCCCGGTTGCACTGTGGGGCACGCAGCGGCTGTGGACCAAGGGCCACCCGCGCAACTTCAAGCGCAGCCACACCCCCATCACCATCCGCGTCGGTGAGGCGGTCGAGGCCTCCCGCGACAAGTACGCGGGCGCGATCACCCGCCAGGTGCGTGAGCGGGTGAACGAGCTGCTGGAGGCGGCCCAGCGCGCCTACCCGGTGCGCCCCAGGGACGCGGACGACACCTGGTGGATGCCGGCCCACCTCGGCGGCACCGCCCCGACCCCGGAGCAGGTCCGCGAGGCCGAGGCGCGCTGAGCCCGTACGCTCCGCCGGGCGGGATCAGGTCACCGGGGAGCCGACCACGAGCTGGACTCCCGGGCTGAACTTCTCCAGCAGCTCGGCGAGTTCGGCCGCCGCCGTCTCGACGTCGGCGACCGGCATCGGAGCCAGGCTCTCCAGCAGGAAGATCCCGGAGACGGTGTCCTCGGTGAGCCTGGTACGCGGACCCTGCCGCCAGTTCCAGCGGCGGCAGGTCACGCCCGTCTCGTCGCGCCAGACCACCTCGCCCGCGTCGGGGTGTTCTACGACCTCCTCGCCGCGGGCGGCGGTCACGAAGTCCTCGTCGCCGGTGGCCCGCACGAGGTGCATGCCTCCCTCGATGCGGTCGACGTCCTCACCGCCCACCGGGATCAGGTGGGCGACGCTGATCGCGTTGTAGAGGTCGACGAGCAGGTTGATCCGGGGCAGCCCGCCCTCCGAGAGAGCCCTCTTCGCCAGCGCCTCCGCCGAGTTGCGCGTCCGCGAGGGCTTCGACCCGAACGCGGTGTAGACCTCGCGCCAGGCCGCCATGTGCGGGTCCTCGTGCGGAGCGCGCCCGTCCAGGCGTGCGGCGAGACGGCGGGCCGCGTCGTCGAGGAGGGCTGAACTGGCGTCGGTGCTGGGCCCGTTGACGAGGCCGTGCGCCTCGATCGCGAGGTGGGTGAAGCCGGGCGCGAGAGCGCGCACCTCGTCGGACACGGTCAGGGGGAGAGTCATCGCCTGCCTCAGAGTGCGGTGGGGAGCGTCTTCCAGAGGTACGGCCGGTCGGGGGCAGCCTTGAGTACGCCGAGGACGACCGGGTGAGGTTCAGCGTACAGGACCGGATAGTCCATCTCATTGGACCGAGGGTCCGGCGTGAAGGCCAGGCGCTCGCCGTCGAGGGAGAACCGGGCGTCCACGCCGGGCTTGTTGCCGCGCGGATCCTGTCGATGCCAGGCGCCGTTGAAGCGCACGGCGACCAGGCCGTGCACCTCCTCGAGCTTCTGGTAGCACAGGGCCGTCGGGATGTCCTCCGCGCGCAGCAGCGCGGCCAGAGCGTGCGCCTTGGCGTAGCAGATGCCGGTGCCCTGCTCCAGCACGTCGGAGGCCCGCCAGGTGACGCGGAGGTCGCCGCTGTCGGCGGAGTGCGGGATGGTGTCGCGCACGAACTCGAAGGCCAATCGCGCATAGGCATACGAGTCCTCCGCCTCCCGGGCGAGCCGCGCAGCCGTGTCACGGACGATCGGATGGTCATGGTCGATGACCTCGTCGGCGGCCAGATATGCAGACAGGTCAGGGGTGTTCTGGATCAGCTCCATGCCCGCAGAGCATAGGAACGCGATCACCCGAGAGTCAATGACTTTTCAAGTGACCGCATATCTATGCGTTGCTCGACCGCTCTTGGGCTAGCGTGCCATCTCCTCCTTCAGCGCCGCCACGAACGCGTCCACGTCCTCCTCCGTCGTGTCGAACGCGCACATCCAGCGCACGACACCCGCGGCCTCGTCCCAGAAGTAGAACCGGAACCGCTCCTGCAGCCGCACGCTCACCTCGTGCGGCAGCTTGGCGAAGACCCCGTTGGCCTGCACCGGATGGAGGATCTCCACGCCGTGCACGGCCCGTACGCCCTCGGCGAGCCGCTGGGCCATCTCGTTGGCGTGCCGGGCGTTGCGCAGCCACAGGTCCTTGGCGAGCAGGGCCTCCAGCTGCACCGACACGAAGCGCATCTTGGAGGCGAGCTGCATGGACAGCTTGCGCAGGTGCTTCATGTGGCTGACGGCGTCCTGGTTGATGACGACGACCGCCTCGCCGAACAGGGCGCCGTTCTTCGTGCCGCCCAGCGAGAGGATGTCGACGCCCACCGCGTTGGTGAACGTCCGCATCGGGACGTCCAGCGAGGCCGCCGCGTTGGCGATGCGGGAGCCGTCCAGGTGGACCTTCATGCCGTGGGCGTGGGCGTGGTCGCAGATCGCCCGGATCTCGTCGGGCGTGTACAGGGTGCCCAGTTCCGTGCTCTGGGTGATCGAGACGACCTGCGGCATCGCGCGGTGCTCGTCGTCCCAGCCGTACGCCTGCCGGTCGATCAGCTCGGGGGTGAGCTTGCCGTCCGGTGTGGACACGGTGAGCAGCTTGAGGCCGCCCATGCGCTCGGGGGCGCCGCCCTCGTCGACGTTGATGTGCGCGCTCTCGGCGCAGATCACCGCGCCCCAGCGGTCGGTGACCGCCTGGAGCGCGACGACGTTGGCGCCGGTGCCGTTGAAGACCGGGAACGCCTCCGCCGTGGCGCCGAAGTGGCTGCGGACGATCCGCTGGAGGTTCTCGGTGTAGTCGTCCTCGCCGTACGCGACCTGGTGCCCGCCGTTGGCCAGGGCCAGGGCGGCGAGCACCTCCGGGTGGGCCCCGGCGTAGTTGTCGCTGGCGAAGCCGCGGACGTCCGGGTCGTGGTGGCGCCGGGCGTCGGTCCTCGGTGGGTTCACGGCTTCTCGTATCACGGCTTCTCGGTCAGCCACAGACGCTTTCCGTTCACTTCTGCGGCGGGCTTCTCCCAGACCCCGACGATCTCCTCGGCCAGGTCCTTCACGTCGGTGAAGCCCGCGAACTTCGCGTTGGGGCGCTCGGCGCGCATCGCGTCGTGCACCAACGCCTTCACCACCAGGATGGCAGCGGCGGAGGTCGGCCCGTCCGCGCCCTCGGACATCCCCGCCTTGCGGAAGTAGTCGGCGAGGGCGAGCGTCCACGCCTCGGCGGCGGCCTTGGCGGCGGAGTACGCGGCGTTGCCCGCGGTGGGCTTGCTGGCACCCGCGGCGCTGATCAGGACGTACCGGCCCCGCTCGCTGCGCTGCAACGCCTCGTGGAAGGCGAGGGAGGTGTGCTGCACGGTGCGGATCAGCAGCAGCTCGAGCAGGTCCCAGTCGTGCAGGTTGGTCTTGGCGAAGGTCTCGCTGCCGCGCCAGCCGCCGACGAGGTGGACCACGCCGTCGACCCGGCCGAACTCCTTCTCGGTATGGACGGCCCAGTCGCGGGTCGAGTCCAGGTCGAGCAGGTCGACCGTCTCCCCGGTGACCGTGGCGCCGCCGGCGCTGTAGCGGGCCGCGTCCACGGCCTCCGCCAGCCGCTCGGGGTCGTTGTCCGCGCCGACGACGGTCGCGCCCGCCTCGGCGAGCCTGAGCAGCGTCGCGCGCCCCGCGGGTCCGCCCGCGCCGGCCACCGCGATCACCGCACCGCTGAGAGCCCCGTTCCCCATGTTCTTCGCCTCCTGAGCAGTGTGCGCTGGTTCACCGTGCTCGCGGTCGCTCACGCGGCGACCCGCTCGGCGCTCTTGGCCGTGATGCCCTTGGTGGAGGCGATCACGTTCTTCAGCTTCTTGGAGAGTGCCTCATAGAACATGCTCAGCGGAAACTCGTCCGGAAGCACGTCATCGACGAGTTTCCGCGGTGGCTGGGTCAGGTCGAGGGCGTCGGGACCCTTGGCCCAGCGGGAGCCGGGGTGCGGGGCGAGGTAGGTGGAGACCAGCTCGTACCCGGCGAACCAGTGGACGAGCTTGGGCCGGTCGATGCCGTCCCTGTAGAGCCGCTCGATGTCGGCGCACAGCTCGTTGGTCACCTGGGGCGCGCGCTGCCAGTCGATGAACAGCTTGTTGTCGGTCCAGCGGACGACGTCGTGCTTGTGGAGGTAGGCGAACAGGAGCTGGCCGCCGAGGCCGTCGTAGTTGCGCACGCGCTCGCCGGTGACCGGGAAGCGGAACATGCGGTCGAACAGCACCGCGTACTGCACGTCACGGGCCTGCGGGACGCCGTCGGCCTCCAGCTTCACGGCCTCCCTGAAGGCGGTGAGGTCGCAGCGCAGCTCTTCGAGGCCGTACATCCAGAACGGCTGGCGCTGCTTGATCATGAACGGGTCGAACGGCAGGTCGCCGTGACTGTGGGTGCGGTCGTGGACCATGTCCCACAGCACGAAGGCCTCCTCGCAGCGCTTCTGGTCGTGGACCATCGCGGCGATGTCCTCGGGCAGCTCCAGGCCCAGGATGTCGACGGCGGCATCGGTGACCCGGCGGAAGCGGGCCGCCTCGCGGTCGCAGAAGATGCCGCCCCAGCTGAACCGCTCGGGCGCCTCGCGCACGGCGATGGTCTCGGGGAAGAGGACGGCGGAGTTGGTGTCGTAGCCGGCCGTGAAGTCCTCGAAGGTGATGCCGCAGAACAGCGGGTTGTCGTAGCGGGTGCGCTCCAGTTCGGCCAGCCACTCGGGCCAGACCATGCGCAGGACGACCGCCTCGAGGTTGCGGTCGGGGTTGCCGTTCTGCGTGTACATCGGGAAGACGACCAGGTGCTGCAGGCCGTCCGCGCGGTTCGCGGCGGGCTGGAAGGCCAGCAGCGAGTCGAGGAAGTCCGGCACCCGGAAGCCGCCGTCCGCCCAGTGGTGCAGGTCCTTCACGAGGGCCTGATGGTAGGCGCCGTCGTGCGGGAGCAGCGGGGACAGCTCCTCGACGGCGTGGACGACACGCCGGACGGCGCGTTCGGCCTCAGCGGGATCCGGGGCGCCCTCGGCGTCGAAGTCGATCGATCCGTCCTTGGACTGCCATGGCCGGATCCGCTCCACGGCATCCTTGAGCACGGGCCACGCCGGATGCTCCACCACCCTGGTCGCGGGAGGAACCTGGTCCCCCGAACCCACCTGCACAAGAATTTCCGTCATGTCCCATCCTCCACGGGAGAACCTCACGTCAGGACACCGTATGCATACGAGCTTTCTCCCAGCAAGTGGAGCCTCGGGAAATTATCCTGCACTACCCCGATGGTCACAGGATTTTCTCCTGCTGGACACGTGTGCGGCAAACGCTTTCGCTACGCACACCCGCTCCCGGCGCAGGCACGGGTTCATCGCGGGGCCGGGCCGATAGGCTTCGGACCTGCCCACACGGCCGTCCGCCCGGCCGTGCGCGGTCCCCCACCGCCACCCCCGACGGAAGCGAGTCTCCTCTTGAACTTCCTCACCATCGGTCACCGCGGAGTCATGGGTGTCGAGCCCGAGAACACCCTCCGTTCCTTCGTCGCCGCCGAGCAGGCGGGCCTCGACGTCATCGAACTCGATCTGCACCTGAGCAAGGACGGCGCCCTCGTCGTGATGCACGACACCGACGTGGACCGCACGACCGACGGCACGGGCCCGATCGCCGAGCAGACCCTCGCGGAGTTGCGTGCCCTGGACGCGGGCCGCGGTGAGCGGGTCCCGGTGTTCGAGGAGGTGCTGGACGGCGTGCACGCGCCGTTGCAGGCCGAGATCAAGGACGTGGCTGCGGCGCGCGCGCTGGCGGAGGTCATGCACCGCCGGGACCTGGCTCCACGCGTGGAGGTGTCCTCGTTCCACGACGAGGCGATCGCCGAGATCGCCCGGCTGGTGCCCGGCGTACGGACCGCGCTGATCGCCAGCCGGTTCGGCCCCGACATCGTGGACCGCGCGGTCGCGGTCGGCGCCTCGACGGTCTGCCTGAACATCCGCCGGCTCAGCCTGGAGGTCGTCGAGGACGCCCGAAAGGCCGACCTGAAGATCATCGGCTGGGTGGTGAACACGCAGGACCACCTGCGGCTCGTACGGGCCCTGGGGCTGGACGGCGCCACCACCGACTATCCGGAGATCAAACGCACCGGCCGTTTCACGGCGTGACGACGATCGGCGTGACGCCACGCGGCGTAACGACTATGCGAGCTCCTTGACCAGCAGCTCGAACTGCAGGTCGTCGCGCTGCGGAACGCCGAAGCGCTCGTCGCCGTACGGGAAGGGGGTCATCCTTCCCGTACGGCGGTAGCCGCGGCGCTCGTACCAGGCGATGAGGTCATTGCGTACGGAGATCACGGTCATGTGCATCTCGGTGACGCCCCAGGTCTCGCGGGCGGTCCGCTCCGCCTCGGCGATGATCACCTTGCCGAGGCCGTCGCCCTGAAGGGCCGGGCTGACCGCGAACATCCCGAAGTAGGCGTGCGCGCCGCGGTGTTCGAGCTGGCAGCAGGCGACGATCCGTCCCTCGCGCTCGACCGTGAGCAGTCGGCTGTCGGGCGACTTGATGACCTCCAGTACGCCCTCCGGGTCCGTCCGCTGCCCTTCGAGGATGTCCGCCTCGGTGGTCCACCCGCTGCGGCTGGCGTCCCCCCGGTACGCCGACTCGATCAGCACCACCAGCGCGTCCACGTCGGCGTCGGTGGCGTCGCGGAAGGTCAGGGCGGTTTCCATGGTCGGCTCTCCGGTTGTCGTGCGGCGCGGGCACCGACGAGAGTAACCCCCTGCCACTAGGCTCCGGATGCATGGTGCATGTACTGAGTGGCCGGACTCTGCTGCGGCCCACTGATCCCGAACGGTCCCGTGTCTTCTACGGCGAGCAGCTGGGACTCGCGGTCTCTCGCGAGTTCGGTACGGGGCCGGAGCGCGGGACCGTCTACTTCCTCGGGGGCGGTTTCCTGGAGGTGTCCGGGCGGTCCGACGCGGCCCCCTCGCCGGCCGTGCGGTTGTGGATGCAGGTCGAGGACCTGGCCGCCGCGCAGGAGGAGTTGCGGGCCAAGGGGGTCGAGATCGTGCGGCCGCCGGTGACGGAGCCGTGGGGGCTGATCGAGATGTGGATCGCGGATCCGGACGGGACGCGGATCGTACTGGTGGAGGTTCCGGCTGACCATCCGCTGCGGTACCGGTCCGGGATCTGAGCCACGGGAGGGGGCTCCCGGCGCCGGTCGGCGGAGGGCCGCGCGCAGCTCGAGCGTGCCGAGGGCCGATGCTCGGTTGCGTTGAAGCGCGCTTCAGCTCCTAGCGTCGTACGCACGACCTGCCTGAAGGGGAAAGCGTGCGTTACACACTGTTCGGCAAGACCGGTCTGCGCGTGAGCGAACTGAGCCTCGGCGCGATGACCGTCGGCGACGACCTCGGCTGGGGTGCCGACAAGGAGACCAGCGCCCGCATCCTCGACGCCTACGCGGCGGCCGGCGGCAACTTCGTCGACACGGCGAACATCTACACGAGCGGCAGTTCGGAGCGGATCCTCGGGGAACTGATCGAGGGGCGACGCGAGGAGTTCGTGCTGGCCAGCAAGTACACCTGCGGGATCCGCGAGGGGGACGTCAACGCCGCGGGCAACCACCGCAAGAACCTCGTGCAGTCGGTGGCGGCGAGCCTGGAGCGGCTGCGGACCGAACGGCTCGATGTGCTGTGGGTGCACGCCCGTGACAACTTCACGCCGGTCGAGGAGGTCATGCGGGCGCTCGACGACCTGGTACGGACCGGGAAGGTGCTGTACGTCGGCGTCTCGGACTGGCCCGCCTGGGAGATCGCGCAGGCCAACACCCTGGCGGAGCTGCGCGGTTGGACCGCGTTCGCGGGTTCGCAGCTGCGGTACAGCCTGCTGGAGCGGACACCGGAGCGTGAGCTGCTGCCGCAGGCGCGGGGGTTCGACCTCGCCGTGCTCGCCTGGGCGCCGCTGGCGGCGGGGAAGCTGACCGGCAAGTACCGCAGGGGCGAGTCGGGGCGGCTGGATCTCTGGGACGACAAGCCGAACTCCCGGGAGGAGGAGGTCATCACGGCCGTTCTGGACATCGCCCAGCAGGGCGGCTGGAGCCCCGCCCAGGTCGCCCTGGCCTGGCTGCTCGGCCGCCCCGGCAACGTGGTGCCGATCATCGCCGCCACCAAGGAGAGCCAGCTCGCCGACAACCTCGGCTGTGTCGACGTCCGGCTCGACGCCGACGCCGTGGCCCGCCTCGACGAGGTCAGTGCCGTGCCACTCGGGTTCCCGCACGACTTCGTACGGGAACCCGCGGTCACCCGGAACATCTACGGCGACCGGTGGCCCGAGATCGACGACCGGCGCTCGACCTACCGCCGCACCGCCACCGAGGTCCTCTAGTGACCTGAGTCGAAGGTTCGTCGTTGGTTGGGTATGAGTCGTCCGGGTCCGAAGATTCCGCCGTTGTCGTTGACTGATGCCCAGCGGGCCG
>NZ_JBHXSG010000106.1:0-19594 GCF_042714835.1 Streptomyces sp. NPDC058678
CATTCCGAACCCGGAAGCTAAGCCTTACAGCGCCGATGGTACTGCAGGGGGGACCCTGTGGGAGAGTAGGACGCCGCCGAACAATTTTTGAGAAAACCCCCGTGCCATTGGCGCGGGGGTTTTCTGTTTTTCCGGGTCGTTTAGGGTCGGGGCATGCGCTATGACCTAGTCATCTTCGACAACGACGGTGTCCTCGTCGACAGCGAGCCCATCTCCAACCGGCTCCTGGCCGGCTATCTGACCGAGCTCGGGCACCCGACGTCGTACGAGGACTCCATCCGGGACTACATGGGCTCCGCGATGCATCGGATCCACGACCTCGTTCGGGAGCGCACGGGGAGACGGCTTCCCGGGGACTTCGACGACGTCTTTCACGGGCGGGTGTTCGCGGCCTTCGAGCGGGAGCTGGAACCCGTGGCCGGGGCCGTGGGGGTGCTGGAGAAGCTGGCTGCGGACGGGGTGCCGTACTGTGTCGCCTCTTCCGGGAGCCATGAGCGGATTCGGGTGGGGCATCAAAAAACCGGGCTGGACCGGTGGTTCGAGGAGGGGCGGGTCTTCAGTTCGCAGGATGTGGGGCGGGGGAAGCCGGCACCGGATCTGTTCCTTTACGCGGCCGAGCGGATGGGGGTCGCGCCCGAGCGGTGTGTCGTGGTCGAGGACAGTCCGTTGGGGGTGCGGGCGGCTGTGTCGGCCGGGATGGACGTGTACGGGTTCACCGCCATGACTCCTGCCGACCGGCTGGCAGGGGCCACTCAACTCTTCTCGGACATGGGGGAGTTGGCTGGCCTGTTGGTCTGACATTTGTCATGCCGAGGTACGGACGTTCGTTTCTACCGGTGTCGAGGGGCGGCCGTGAAGCTGAGGGCATGACGAAGAAGAACGCCTTTGCGCCGCTCGTCGTCGACGTGGCGGTGCCGGTCGGGTCGTACTACCTGTTGAAGAACGGGTTCGGGATGAGCACGCTCGGTGCGCTCGGCTGGAGTTGTGCGGTGCCGGCCGTGCGGACCGGGTGGAGTGCGGTCCGGGAGCGGGCGGTCAACGGGCTGGCCGCGCTGATTCTCTCCGTGAACGTGGTGGGGTTGCTGCTCGGTCTCGTGGCCGGCGATCCGCGGCTGATGCTGGTCAAGGACAGTGGCGTCAGCAGTGCGGTGGGGATCGGCGTGCTGGTCTCCGTACTGCTGGGGAAGCCGGCGATGACCGCGGCGATGAAGCCGTGGCTGGTGAAGGGGGACGCCGGGCGGGAGGCCGCCTGGGCGCGGTTGCAGGGCGGGTCTACTGCCTTTCGGCGGTTCGAGCGGGTCTTCTCCGTGGTGTGGGGTGTGGTGTTGCTCGCGGAGTGTGTGGTGCGGATCGTGGGGGCGTACACGCTGCCGGTGGACACGATGGTGTGGCTCGGGACCGTCCTCGTGATCGTCGCCATGGTGGTGGGGTTCGTCGTCAGCGGGGCGCTTGCTGCCGGGCCCATGGCGGCGATGCTCGAAGCGGAGTCGAAGTGCCGAGGTGAGGGCTGCGAGGCCGAGGTTCTGGAGGCGTCCGGTTGGGTGTCGCCCGGTGACGAAGTAAAGCTGAGGGAAACTCATCTTTGGCTGGATCTACCCACGAGTACGCCGGGGCCCTACGCTCGCCGCCATGACTGATGTGCTGCGGCGCGGTAGGGCCTCGCTGGCGTTCAGCTTCTTCGCGCAGGGTGTCGCCTTCGCCCTGCTCGTGACGCGGATCCCGGCCATCCAGGACCGATACGGGGTCTCCGACGCGTTGTTGCCCGCGTTTCTCGCGGCCGTGCCGATCCTCGCCGGGGTCGGGAGCGTGAGTACCGAGCAGTTGGTGAAGCGAATACCGCCCAGCCGGGTGCTCCGCTGGTCCCAGCCCGTCGTGCTCCTGGCCCTGCTCGGAGTGGGGGCGGGGGAGTCGATGGTCGAGCTGGGCGTGTCGCTCGCCGCCTTCGGGCTCGCCGTGGGTGCGCTGGATGCGTCGATGAACATGCTCGGGGTGAGTCTGCAGCGGGCGTACGGGCGCAGCATCATGCTCAGTTTCCATGCCGTGTACAGCCTGGGCGGGATTCTGGGGGCCTCGCTCGCCTGGGTGGGGGCGCACTGGCATCTCGCGTTGTGGGTGTCGTATCTGCCGGTGGTGCTGGTGCTGTTGCCGGCTGCCCTGGTGGGGAGCCGGTGGTACGTCGACGGGGGCGGGGACGCCGATGTGGTGGAGGAGAAGGGCGAGGGCGGGGCTCTCGCCTTCAAGTTGCTGCTGCCGCTGTGTCTGGTGATGTGTTTCGCGTACATCGGGGACTCGACCGTCTCCAACTGGAGCGCGAAGTATCTGCAGGACGTGCTGGGGAGCAGTGAGCAGCTGGCGACCGTGCCGTACAACGTGTACATGGTGACCACGTTGGTGGGGCGGGCCCTCGGGGACCTCGGGGTACGGCGGTTCGGGGCGGTCGTGGTCGTGCGGCTGGGGGCGTTGGTGGCGGCCGTCGGGTTCGGCGTGGTGGCGGTGGCGCCCGGGCCGTGGGTCGGGATGCTCGGGTTCACGTTGCTGGGGCTCGGGTTGTGTGTGCTGGTGCCGCAGACCTTCGCGGCGGCGGGGCGGTTGTTCCCGGGGGCGTCCGATGCGGCCGTGGCTCGGCTCAATGTCTTCAACTACGTCGGGTTCCTGGTCGGGTCGCCGTTGGTGGGGGCGTTGGGGGACGCCTGGACCTATCGCGGGGCCATGCTCGTGCCGATGGTGTTGGTGCTGGTGACGCTGGTGTACGCCCGGTCGTTCGCCGCTCAACCGGACCGATACGGTGGCGGGCATGAGCGGCCGCGCACAGCTGATGTGGGACGAGGCAGTAACGGGCTATGACTTCGGTCCGGAGCACCCGATGGATCCGGTCCGGCTGGCCCTGACCTGGAGGCTTGTCCAGGCCTTCGGGCTTGATCGGGAGATGGCGGTCGTGGCCGCCAAGCCGGCCGGCGATTCGACGCTGCGGCTGGTTCACCGGGAGGACTACATCGAGGCCGTCAAGGCGGCTTCCGTGGATCCCGGGGCGGCAGACGGGTCGTACGGGCTGGGGACCATGGATGATCCGGCGTTCGCCGGGATGCACGAGGTGTCCGCGCTGATCGCCGGGCAGTCGGTGGGGGCCGCGGAGGCTGTGTGGCGGGGGGACGCGCTGCATGCCGTGAACTTCGCGGGTGGGTTGCATCATGCGATGCCGGGGGGTGCGTCGGGGTTCTGCATCTACAACGACGCGTCGCTCGCCATCGCCCGGTTGCTGGAGCTCGGGGCTTCGCGGGTCGCCTATGTGGATGTCGACGTGCATCACGGGGACGGGGTGCAGGCGGCGTTCTGGGAGGATCCGCGGGTTCTGACGATTTCGCTGCATGAGCATCCTCGTACGTTGTTTCCGCAGACCGGGTGGCCGGAGGAGACGGGGGCGGAGTCCGCGGCGGGGGCGGCGGTGAACGTCGCGTTGCCGGCGGGGACCGGGGATGCGGGGTGGTTGCGGGCGTTCCACGCCGTGGTGCCTGAGCTGATCGCCGACTTCCGGCCGCAGGTGCTGGTGACTCAGCACGGTGCCGATACGCATTTCGAGGATCCGCTGGCTCACCTGGCCGTGTCTCTTGATGCGCAGCGGGCTGTGCAGGTCGCCTGTCATGACCTGGCGCACGAGTACGCCGACGGGCGGTGGGTCGCGCTGGGTGGGGGCGGGTACGCGGTGGTGGACGTGGTGCCGCGGTCGTGGACTCATCTGGTGGGGATTGCGGCGGGGCGGGCGGTGGAGCCTACGGCGGTGATTCCTGAGGGGTGGCGGCAGGAAGTGTTCGCTCGGACTCGGCAGTTGGGGCCGGGGCGGATGACTGATGGGCGGTGGCCGGTGGAGTGGGCCGACTGGGAGGCGGGGTACGACCCTGCGGACCGGTTGGACCAGGCGGTGGTGGCGGCTCGGCGGGCGGTGTTTCCGTTGCGGGGGTTGTTGGCGTAGGTGGTGAGGGTTGGGCGGGGGTGGTGGGGGTTGGCGCGGGATTCTTCTCGCCCCCGCCGTCCCCACCCGTCCCCTCCCCAGGGGCGCTGCCCCTTCGACCCCGCCTGGGGTTGCGGCGCTGGACTCGGGTGGGGTTGGGCTCCGGGACTCCTGGTGGGCTGGGCCGGCGCTTGGGCCCGCGTGGGGCTGGGCCCTGGGCCGGCGTGGGGCGGCCGGGCCCCTGGACCGGGGGGGCTGGGCTCCTGGACCGGGCGGCTGGGCTCCTGGACCGGGCGGCTGGGCTCCTGGACCCGAGAGGGCTGGGCTCCTGGACTCGCGGCGGGGCTTGGCTTTCCTGGCCGGTGGAAGGCCGCTGTGTTGCTGGCGGGGCTGGGCTTCCGAGTCTCGGCGGGGGACTGCATTCCCGGCGACCGGGGCCCGGTTTTGCGCGTCCGGACGGAGGCTTGGTCCTCTTCCCCCCCCGCAGGCACCGCCCGGCGCGTCGGCGGAGACCGCAGTCCCTGAGCCCTCTCCGGTTCGGGTCGGGCGGGGTCCGTGGGGGTTACGCCGAGTGTGCGGTGTTTGGGTGTTCGGGTCGCGGTGGCGGGGGATTTCCGTCAGCATCGCAGCGTGTTGAGCGTCGGGGCGCTGCGTGCCCATCTGCTTGCCGCGGGGTTGGCTGGGAAGGTGGCGACCTCGCGGGAGGAGAGTCTGCGGAGTTATCGGTTGTTCGCCGCTCGGGATCCTCGCGTGCTGATCGGGCTTGATCCTCAGTGGTCTTGGGGGCAGCGGGATTTGATCGGATTGATGGCGGACAAGTGTGGCGTTTCGGGCGATCCTCGGCATGTTGAAGGCCATGATGTGATCGATCCCGAGCGGACGCTGGCTGCTCTGGATGCCTTCGCCGAACGCATCGAGGCGGCCGCCCGACGCAACGCGACCGTCCTTCTCGGGACCGGACACCCCCATCGACTGCTCGGCTTCTACGCCGCCTTGGCGGACGCGTTGTCGGCGGCGGGATGTACCGTCCTCACCCCGGCGCAGGGTCACTCTGTCGACATAACGACCCGGTTCGGTCTACGCACGTACAACCTTGACTACGTACGAGGAGTCGCGCTGGTGCGGGAACCGGGCGTGCCGGGCTCCGGTTGTGCGACCGGCGCACACACGCACTCGCCGCTCCCGGTTCGGGTGGCGCTGGCGGCGGCCGCGGATGCCGGCGGGCCACTTCCCGAGCTCGTCATCGGAGACCACGGGTGGGTCTGCGGAGCAGGTCAGCTGGGGTGTGAGGCCATTGGGCTGGCGGATACGGATGACCCCGCGCTCTTTGTGGGGGAGGCGGAGGGGGTCGTGTCCGTCGTCGTTCCACTTGATGACGCTGTGCGGTCTGATTACTACCGGCCGCTGACCCGCTACGTACTCAATCGAGCGTGTCTGTCACAGTAGGCCGCCGATGGGTGCACCTCTTCCCCACTTGCATCACCCGCCCCTACATTGGGGAGTGAGCACGCAGCGACGAAGAGTCACCGGAAGGGGAAGCCGGTGGCCGTCGAGTGCGGAAGGTTCAGGTGTGTCATGGCTGCTGAGCAGAGGCCTCTGAGCGAGGTTCAGTTCCTAACCGTGGCGGAAGTCGCCTCGGTGATGCGAGTGTCGAAGATGACCGTGTACCGATTGGTGCACAGCGGTCATCTGCCCGCGATCCGGGTGGGGCGGTCCTTCCGCGTCCCGGAGAATGCGGTTCACGAGTACCTGCGTGAGAGCTATGTGGGGGTGGAAACAGCCTGACGACGGGCGGGCCGGGGGGATTTCAGGGCAGTATGGGGTCACCCCGGTCCCCTCGATTACGACCTCAGCGCTCGGGCGGGTAGGCTAGCCCCTCGTAGGTCGTATGGGCCCATGGCGCCCAGCACCGAGTGATGAGAAGTGAGCGAGGGTAGTCGTGGGCTCTGTTATTAAGAAGCGGCGCAAGCGGATGGCCAAGAAGAAGCACCGCAAGCTGCTCAAGCGCACGCGCGTTCAGCGTCGCAACAAGAAGTAAGCGACACCGCGAGAGCGTGTTCTGTGGCCCCCCACCCATGATGGTGGGGGGCCACACGCGTGTCGGCGTACCCGCGTCCGGGGGTTGGTTCGTCACTCGGAGGCTTGATGTCGTCACTTCTTGCATTGGGTAGTCATCACAGCGCAACATCAACCCGCTAGGTTGGCCGCACACGGGGAACGCGGCAGGCTACGTGTGCCGGATGGGCTGGAAGGAAGGCGCTGATCTTGGGCAAGGTCGTGCTCGTGACCGGAGTGGCTCGCCAACTGGGGGGCCGTTTCGTACGACGCATCCAGCGTGACCCTCAGGTGGACCGGGTGGTCGCCGTGGACGCGGTGCCGCCCGAGCACCACCTGGGCGGCGCCGACTTCATCCAGGCCGACATCCGGCAGCCCGGGATAGCGCGTGTGCTCGCCGAGACGGCCGCCGACACGGTCGTCCACATGGACGTCACCGGCACCGCGCTGGGCAGCGGCAGCCGGACCTCCGTCAAGGAGACCAACGTCATCGGCACCATGCAGCTGCTGGGGGCATGCCAGAAGTCGCCGACCGTGAAGCGGCTCGTGGTCAAGTCCAGTACGAACGTGTACGGATCCGCGCCGCGCGATCCCGCCGTCTTCACCGAGACCACCCCGCCGAAGTCGCTGCCCAGTGGCGGATTCGCCAAGGACGCGGTGGAGGTCGAGGGATATGTGCGCGGGTTCGCCCGGCGGCGGCCGGACGTCGCCGTGTGTGTGCTGCGCTTCGCCAACATCCTGGGCCCGACCGCGGAGACCCCGCTCGCCGCGTACTTCTCGCTGCCGATCCTGCCGACCGTGCTGGGTTACGACCCCCGGCTGCAGTTCGTGCACGAGGACGACGTGATCGAGGTGCTGCGGATCGCCTCGCACGAACCGGAGCGGGGCACGCTCAACAGCGGGACCTTCAACATCGCCGGGGACGGCGTGCTGTTGCTGTCGCAGTGCTCGCGGCGGCTGGGGCGGCCCACGGTGCCGTTGCTGCTTCCCGCGGTCACCTGGGCCGGATCGCTGGTGCGTACGCTGGGTATGACGGACTTCTCGCCCGAACAGATCCGGCTGCTCACCCACGGCCGGGTCGTGGCGACGACCCAGATGCGTGAGACGCTCGGGTTCAAGCCCAAGTACACGACGGCGGAGACGTTCGCGGAGTTCGCGCGCAGTCGCGGACCGGGACTTCTGCCGCCGGAGGCCCTTGCGGGGGCCGTCGACCGGATCGCCGCGCTGCCGCTGGCGGGCAGCGGCCACCCCCCGACGCAGAGCGCCAACTGAGGAGCGCATCAACGATGGCGGACGCCAAGGTCATTCCGTTCGACGACGACCGGTCCCGCGGGAGCGCCGCGCAGCGCCCGCCGCGACGCCGGAGCGCGGGCAGCCGGCGCAAGGGCACGGAATCGGCGCAGGTCCGTGAGGTCCAGCCCCTGCCCAGCAGGTCGCCCGCGCAGGATGATGGTCTTGTGACCCGTGAGGAACAGCTGCCCCAGCCGCCGCAGGACGAGAGCACGCACGGCGGGCTCGAGCGGCGTATCGCGGGCGGCCTCGCCTTCCTGCGCCGCCGCCTCACCGGTGACTACGAGGTCGACGACTTCGGCTACGACGAGGAACTGACCGACCAGGTCCTGATGTCCCTGCTGCGCCCGGTGTACGAGAAGTACTTCCGGGTCGAGGTGAAGGGCGTGGAGAACATCCCGGCGGAGGGCGGGGCGCTGATCGTCGCCAACCATTCCGGGACGCTGCCGCTGGACGGCCTGATGATGCAGGTCGCCGTCCACGACCATCATCCCGCCAACCGCCATCTGCGGCTCCTGGCGGCGGACCTGGTGTTCATGCTGCCGGTGGTCAACGAGCTGGCCCGCAAGCTCGGCCACACCCTGGCCTGCGCGGAGGACGCCGAACGGCTGCTGGCCCAGGGCGAGGTGGTCGGGGTGATGCCGGAGGGCTTCAAGGGCATCGGCAAGCCCTTCAGCGAGCGCTACAAGCTCCAGCGGTTCGGCCGCGGCGGCTTCGTCTCGACGGCGCTGCGCCAGGGCACGCCGATCATCCCGTGCTCGATCGTCGGGGCCGAGGAGATCTACCCGATGATCGGTAATGCCAAGACCCTGGCGAGGGTCCTCGGCTTCCCGTACTTCCCGCTCACACCGACCTTCCCGTGGCTGGGCCCGCTGGGTGGGATCCCGCTGCCGACGAAGTGGACCATCCAGTTCGGGGAGCCGATCCCGACGGACGGCTATCCGCCGGAGGCCGCCGAGGACCCGATGCTGATGTTCAACCTGACCGACCAGGTCCGCGAACAGATCCAGCACACGCTCTACAAGCTGCTGGTGCAGCGTCGGTCGGTCTTCTTCTGAGAAAGCTGACGGAAACCGGTGTACGACAAACGGGGCGCCCTCCTCAGGAGGGCGCCCCGTCAGTCGTACGGACTACTCCGCGTCCCCCGGGTCGATGCCCAGGCCGGGCAGCAGGCCGGGGAGGAGCGGCGGGACGGTGACGTCGGGCTGGGTGGGCGGTGTCGTGGTGGGCGGGGAGGCGCTGCCGGTGTTCTCGGGCGGGTCGAGGAGGCCGCCGGTGTTGCCGCCCAGGAGGCCGTCGTCCTCGGTGCCGGAGCCGGTCGGCCTGCTGGGGCTGTTGCTGCCGGTGCCGCTGCCGTCGGGGGAGCCGCCGTCGCCGGTGCTGGGCGCCGAGGAACGGCCGGAACCGGTCGACGTGTCGGAGGATGCCGATCCGGAGCCCTGCCGCTGACCGTTGCCGCCGCCCGGGGCCGGCGGCTTCGGGAGGAGGGACTGGAGCGGGGCGACCTCTTCGTCTATGGCGTCGAAGACCGACGACACCTGCTGGCTGACGTCACCGAGCTGGACGGGCAGCCGGTCGCGGAGCGCGCCCCAGACCTCCCGGTGTGAGCGCGAGAAGGTGTCCAGGGCCTGGATGGGGCCGAGGGAGTCCGGGTCGCGTTCGTACGCCGCCGTCAGTAGCCGGTGGCCCTCGGAGGCGTCGTGGGTCATGCCGGACAGGGCGCGGCGGATCTCGCCGAGGGACTCGTGGTCGAGTGGGCCGCCGCGGTCGCGCTCCATCAGTCGGCGGGCCTCGCTGAGGCGGGTGGAGGCCTGGTCGAGGTAGGCCACGCCGCGCTCGTCGTCCCCGTCGGACATGTAGGTGAGTTTGAAGTCCTCGATGCCTCGCTTGAGGCCGTAGAGGGAGTCGCCGGGCAGGGCGTCCGAGCTCGCCGCGGCGACTCCGCCGAACGCGCCGGCGGCGACACCGACGCTGAGTCCGCCCGCGGCGAGGCCCTTGGTGAGCCGGGAACGCGGTCGGAGCTTGCCCAGTGGGCTCGCCCGGTGGGCGCCACGGGACCGGGAGTGCTGCTCCGGCACCGAGGGGCCTGCCTCGCCTCCCGCGGTGCCCTCCAGCAGCATGGCCTCCATCGCGGCCACGAGCTGGGCCCGCTGGACGACCTTGACCGCGGGGTCCAGCTGTGGCTTGGGCAGCTCGCCGAGACCGGTCGCGAGGGCCATGAGGCGGCCCTGCTCGGTCTGTTCCGCAGCAGCCGGGGACGGCGGTGGTCCTTCGGACTGCTCGGCCGCCGTGCCCTGGCCGGACTGCTCCTCCAGGGCCTGGGCGAAGGCGTTCGCCCGCCGGTGCGCCGATACGTTCGCGATCACTGGCGGCACCTCCTCTCGTCAAGACGGTCGACTCCCCAGGGGGTCCTGAGGGTTGCACGCCCTGACCACAAGCACTCGATCGAGTGATCGAAGTCGGCCAGGGAGTGACCACAGGGAGCCTGCATCCCGCACAACGAGCGGCGTGGCACTTGGGTTACGGACGGCGGACGAGCGGATCGGGAAGTCAACGGACTTTCACGGACTGCGAGTTGGGTATTACCGAGAGTGTTCTGTCAGCGGGCGTCTTCCGGGAGGAGCCGGGCCAGCGTGCGCACGGCGCGGTACTGGAGGGTCTTGATGGCACCCTCGTTCTTGCCCATCACGCGGGCGGTCTCGGCGACGGAGAGCCCCTGGAGGAAGCGGAGTGTCACGCACTCCTGCTGCTGGGGGTTGAGCCGTCGTACGGCATCGAGGAGGGCGGCGTTCGAGAGGGACTCCAGGACGGAGTCCTCGGGGGAACGCTCGACCTCGTTGGCGTCGAGCATCTCGCCGGTGGTGACTTCCAGCCGGAAACGGCTCGACTTGAAGTGGTCGGCGACGAGGTTGCGGGCGATGGTGACGAGCCACGCGCCGAAGTCGCGGCCCTGCCAGGTGAACGTGCCGATCCGGCGCAGTGCGCGCAGGAACGTCTCGCTGGTGAGATCCTCAGCGGTCGCCTTGCCTCCCACTCGGTAGTAGATGTACCGGTACACGGTGTCGCTGTACTGGTCGTAGAGACGGCCGAAGGCATCGGCCTCGCCGGCCTGAGCGCGCTCCACAAGATCCATCATGCGGGCGCTGTCGCTGTCCGCGGCGGGACGGCGGGTGGTTGTGGCACCGGTCGAACGCCCTCGTCTTCCGACGGCGGCGCTGCCGTCGGCGAGCGCGTAGCACGGGCCGACGGGGGTGGTGGCAACGGCGAGGGCAGGGACGGCGTACGCGGTGGGGACGAAGCCGCGCAACAGGTCTTGGACCGTTGCGCGCAGCGTAGCCAGGCCCGAGGCGTCAACCCCGACGTGTGGGTACACGGGACTCCCAGAGGCAGAGCTTCCATCACGTGCAGTGCGGGACCGTTCACCCGTCGTAGCGACGGAAGGGGTACCGGATTGCGTCTGAGGAGAATAACGCTTAGTGCAGGCGCTGCTACACGCAGTTGCTCAAATCACCGATTACGTCGCTTCTGTAACCGAATGACGCCCGATCAGGTACCGGTCAGTGATCGGTTCTTGATCGAAAGAGGTCGTGTTCCGTCTGGGTCCGGGGCGTGTTGTGGCCGTGTGCAGCCAACGGGACTGGACAGCGGGGTCACGGGGTACGACCCCGGGATTGGCCGGTCGCGCCGGACGTGACCTGTTGTGACGCCCGGTGTCAGCGACGCCGCTTGTGCAGGGCGATCGCCGCCGCCGTGCCGCCCGCCACCGCGCCCACGCCCGCGGCCGCCGGGATGCCGACCTTCGCCGCCTTGCGGCCCGTGCGGTAGTCGCGCAGGCGCCACTCCAGCCGGCGGGCGTGCTTGCGCAGCTTGCTGTCCGGGTTGATGGCGTAGGGGTGACCGACCAGCGAGAGCATCGGGATGTCGTTGTGCGAGTCGCTGTAGGCCGCGCAGCGGGTCAGGTCCAGGCCCTCCGCCGCGGCCAGCGCGCGGACCGCCTCCGCCTTCGCCGGGCCGTGCAGGGGTTCGCCGACCAGCTTGCCAGTGTAGACGCCGTCGACCGACTCGGCGACCGTGCCGAGGGCGCCGGTCAGGCCGAGGCGGCGGGCGATGACCTGGGCGATCTCCACCGGGGCCGCGGTGACCAGCCACACCTTCTGGCCCGCGTCCAGGTGCGCCTGGGCCAGGGCCCGGGTGCCGGGCCAGATGCGCTCGGCCATGTACTCGTCGTAGATCTCCTCGCCGATCGACATCAGCTCGGAGACCCGGTGGCCCTGGACGATCGACAGCGCCGAGTCGCGGGCCTCCTGCATGTGCTCCGGGTCCTCGACGCCGGCCAGCCGGAACCACGCCTGCTGCCAGGCGAACTTCGCGAGGTCGCGGGTCTCGAAGAACTTCCGCTTGTGCAGGCCCCGCCCGAAATGGAACAGGGCGGCACCCTGCATCACGGTGTTGTCCAGGTCGAAGAAGGCGGCGGCGTGCGCGTCGCCGTGCACCGGGAACGCCGGTTCCTCACCGGCGGTCTCCTGCGAGGACTTGCGCGCGGCCTCCGCCGAAGCCTCGCCTGCCAACACGCTCCGCGCCGTGGCGGAGCGCCTACGGGGAGTGAGCCATCCGAGAGCGGCCATGGCGTGAGCATAGCCAGTTTGTTCGGTGGTTCCGGAGTCGTGAGGTTCGGAGGGTGTGAACTCTCGGCGACCGTGTCGTTAAAGAGTCGGCCCGGCGGCGGGAGAATGGCCGACATGACTCCCCTCTTTCGGCGCAACGCTCCGAGGCCCCCACAGGACCGGCTCGTCACTCTCGTCCGCAAGCCCGGGTGTCATCTGTGTGATGACGCACAGGTCGTGGTCGAGAAAGTGTGTGCCGATCTCGGTGTCCCCTGGGAGCGGAAGGACATCACCCAGGATCCCCAACTCCACGACCAGTACTGGGAACAGATCCCCGTCGTGCTCGTCGACGGAGAACAGCACACCTTCTGGCGCGTGGACGAGGGGCGCCTCCGCAAGGCACTGACCGAGTAGTCCAAGTGGTCCGGAACCTCGCTTAGGATCGACGGCGACTTGGTCTCGGGGGCGGGAATCGTAGAGGAGCGTGTGCGGTTTTGCCCCCAAGAGAAGAGGAACGGTGGCGGGTGTGCGCCGGTTCCGTACAGGTGCGCCGGGGGCGCGTGACCCCGGTCACGTTGGCCGGGCAAATCGGACACCATCTTTGTGCACGCGTTCACAAAGACATAGCCTGCTTTCGACGGGGCGGTCTGGGAACGTGTGACCGCCTGCAGCCCCGCTCTACCCGCAGGAGCACCGTGGCAACTGGCCGAACTCACCGACCGGCGACCCGTAGCCGAGGGATTCCCGAGGCCACCGTCGCCCGCCTTCCGCTGTACCTCCGCGCCCTGACCGCACTGTCGGAGCGCTCGGTACCCACGGTCTCCTCCGAGGAGCTCGCGGCCGCCGCGGGGGTCAACTCCGCGAAGCTGCGCAAGGACTTCTCGTACCTGGGCTCGTACGGAACGCGTGGTGTGGGCTACGACGTCGAGTACCTCGTCTACCAGATCTCCCGTGAGCTGGGCCTGACCCAGGACTGGCCGGTAGTGATCGTCGGTATCGGTAACCTCGGCGCCGCCCTCGCCAACTACGGCGGGTTCGCCTCGCGCGGATTCCGGGTCGCCGCGCTCATAGACGCCGACCCCGCGATGGCCGGAAAGCCGGTGGCCGGGATCCCCGTCCAGCACACCGACGAGCTGGAACGGATCATCGACGACAACGGCGTGTCCATCGGGGTCATCGCCACGCCCGCCGGTGCCGCCCAGCAGGTCTGCGACCGGCTCGTGGCCGCCGGAGTCACCTCCATCCTGAACTTCGCGCCGACCGTGCTGTCCGTGCCGGACGGCGTCGACGTGCGCAAGGTCGACCTCTCCATCGAGCTGCAGATCCTCGCCTTCCACGAGCAGCGCAAGGCCGGTGAGGAGGCCGCCGCCGCGGCCGACGGCGCGGTCCCGCACACCGCCGCCCGCAAGCGGTCCGCCGACAAGGGTCCAGACGGGGACGTCCCCGCCGTGATGCCGGCATGAGTCTCCTCGTCGTCGGGCTGAGCCACCGCAGCGCCCCGGTCAGCGTGCTGGAGCGGGCCGCGCTGAACGCGGACGCGCAGGTCAAGCTGCTCCAGGACACCGTGGCCGCGGAGCCCGCCACTGAGGCCGCGGTTCTCGCGACCTGCAACCGCATCGAGCTGTACGCCGACGTGGACAAGTTCCACGCCGGTGTCGCCGAGCTGTCCACGCTGCTCGCCCAGCACAGCGGGGTGGGGCTGGAGGAGCTCACCCCGTATCTGTACGTGCACTACGAGGACCGGGCCGTCCACCACCTCTTCTCGGTGGCCTGCGGGCTGGACTCGATGGTGGTCGGCGAGGGCCAGATCCTCGGCCAGATGAAGGACTCCCTCGCCAAGGCGCAGGACGTGCACTCCGCCGGGCGGCTGCTGAACGACCTGTTCCAGCAGGCCCTCCGCGTCGGCAAGCGCGCCCACTCCGAGACCGGCATCGACCGCGCCGGACAGTCGCTGGTCACCTTCGGCCTGGAGCAGCTGTCCGCCGGTGCGCCCGTCGAGCAGTGGGCACGCGGCAAGAAGGCCCTGGTCATCGGTGCCGGCTCGATGTCCTCGCTGGCCGCGGCCACGCTGGCGCGTGCCGGGGTCGCCGAGATCGTCGTCGCCAACCGCACTCCCGACCGCGCCGAGCGGCTGGTCCAGATCCTGATGGACGGCGACGACACGGACGTGCTGGCCCGCGCGGTACCGATGGAATCGGTGCCGGTCGAGCTGACACGTGCCGATCTCGCCGTCTCCTGTACGGGGGCGACGGGCCTGGTACTGACAGCCGAGGCGGTCTCGGCGGCCGTCGAGGGCCGCAGTGGAGAGACCGTCGCGGAGAGCGGGACCGTTTCGCCGTCGCCGTCCGGCGCGGGCTCCGGTCGTACGGCAGTGGCGGACGCCGGGCGTGGCGAGCTCCCGCCCACCAGCCTGGGCGCCGAGGACGGCTGCCCGCTGGACCTGCCGGCCGCGCAGGCGGCCGGCGCCGGGTTCTCCGTACTCGGGGAGGCCGCCGTGGCCGGGATGGCAGCGGCCGACCTGGAACAGCACGCCGCCTGGGTGGACAACGGCACCCAGCGCCAGCAGACCTCCACCCCCGCGGGTGCCGTCACCGTGCTCGACCCCGCCGAGGAGGCCGACGCCATCGCCGCGCTGGCCGCCGCCGCGGCCACCCTCGGCCGGGTGCCCGAGCGGCGCAAGCCCGAGCCCGTCGCCGAGATCCCGCGGCCCGAACCGGCCCTGTTCCTCCTCGACCTGGCCATGCCCCGGGACATCGACGCGGCCGTGCACCGGCTGGTCGGGGTGCGGCTCGTGGACATCGAATCGCTGGCCGACGCCTCGGCCGACGCCCCGATGGCGGCCGACGTCGACCAGGTCCGCCGGATCGTCGCCGACGAGGTCGCGGCCTTCGGGGCGGCGCTTCGGGCCGCGCACATCACGCCCACCGTGGTCGCGCTGCGGACGATGGCCGCCGACGTGGTCGCGAACGAGATCGCCCGGCTCGACGGGCGGCTGCCCGGAATGGACGACAAGCACCGCGCCGAGATCACCCAGACCGTGAAGCGCGTCGTCGACAAGCTGTTGCACGCACCGACCGTACGGGTCAAGCAGCTCGCGGCCGAACCCGGCGGCGCCGGGTACGCGGACGCGCTGCGGACCCTGTTCGACCTCGACCCCGAGACGGTGGCCGCCGTCTCCCGGGCCGACCGCGCCGACGACGAACCTGAGAACAGCAAGAACCGAGGGCCGGCATGAGTAGCAAGGCATTGAGGCTCGGGACCAGGCGAAGCAAACTCGCCATGGCCCAGTCCGGGCAGGTCGCGGACGCCGTGAGCCAGGTGACCGGACGGCCCGTCGAGCTCGTCGAGATCACCACCTACGGCGACACCTCCCGCGAACAGCTCGCACAGATCGGCGGCACGGGCGTCTTCGTGACCGCGCTGCGGGAGGCGCTGCTGAAGGAGGAGGTCGACTTCGCGGTTCATTCGCTGAAGGACCTGCCGACCGGGCAGCCCGACCAGCTGGCGCTGGCCGCCGTACCGCTGCGCGAGGACCCGCGGGACGTGATCGTCGCCCGGGACGCGCTGAAGTTCACCGACCTGCCGCGCGGCGCGCGCATCGGTACGGGTTCGCCGCGCCGGATGGCCCAGCTGAACGCGTACGCGCGCGGCCACGGGCTGGACATCGAGACGGTTCCGATCCGAGGGAACGTGGATACGCGGATCCGCTTCGTGCGCGACGGCGAGCTGGATGCGGTGGTGCTGGCCGCGGCCGGGCTGAATCGCATCGGCCGCGGTGATGAAGTGACCGACTTCCTGTCGGTCGACACAATTTTGCCCGCCCCCGGCCAGGGGGCACTCGCGATCGAATGTGCCGCGGACAACGCGGACTTGATCGCCGCGCTCGGTGAGCTCGACGACCCGTTCACGCGGGTCGCCGTGACTGCCGAACGGTCCCTGCTCGCCGCCCTGGAGGCCGGTTGCAGTGCCCCTGTGGGCGCGCTGGCCGACCTTCCCCCACTCTCGGCTCCGCTCGAGCGGGGGGACTCCCAGGTCGACGGGCAGATTGTCAAGGAAATGCGCCTGCGCGGAGTCGTCGGAACCACCGACGGCACGCGGATGGTGCAGTTGTCCACCACCGGTCCCGTGCCCGAGACGTACGACCAGGCAATGGCGCTCGGTCGCGAGCTCGCTGCCGAGATGCTTGCCCAGGGCGCGGCCGGTCTGATGGGGGAGCGAGCACAGTGAGCCCCACCACCCTTCCCGCCGCCGGTCACGAACACGGGCACGTCACCTTCCTTGGTGCCGGACCCGGGGATCCGGGACTGCTGACTCTTCGCGCCGTCGAGGCGCTGGCCCACGCGGACGTTCTCGTCGCCGGGCACGAAGTGCTCGACGTCGTACGCACGCACGCCAGGGCCGGTGTCGCCGTCGTGAACACGGATTCGGATCCTTCTGTGGATCTGTCTTCCGGGCCTTCCGGTCCGACTCCGGGCGCAGGCGCGCCTCAACTAACGGTAGTTGACGGCGCGTCAACAACCGTGGGTGTCCCCGTCGTGCGGGATGCCGCACATCTTGTCATGGAGGCCGCGCGGGGCGGCAGGCGGGTCGTACGTGCGGTGTCCGGGGATCCCGGGCTCGACGCGTACGCCGCCGGGGAGATGCTGGCGTGCGCCGCCGCGGGGGTGCCTTTCGAGGTCGTTCCCGGGGTCGCGGCCGCCGTCGGCGTGCCCGCTTACGCCGGGGTCCCGCTGCGGGACGCCGAAGGCGCGGACGTCCGGTTCGTGGATGCGCGGACCGCTTCCGACCGGTGCTGGACGGAGGTGGGGGCTTCGGACGGCACGGTTGTCGTCTCGACGACCCTGGACTCCGTGGCCGCCGCGGCCGGTGAGCTGGTTTCCGCCGGGCGCAAGCCCGATACGCCGCTGACCGTCACCGTCGCCGGTACGACCACTCGGCAGCGGACCTGGAGCGCGACTCTGGGGACCATCGCCCAGACGCTGAAGCAGGCCAAGGTGCTGCCGTCCCCGGACGGTGCGCGGCCGGTCATAGCCGTGGTCGGTGAGCGGTCCGCCGCGGCTCAGCGTGAGCAGCTCTCGTGGTTCGAGTCCAAGCCGTTGTTCGGCTGGAAGGTGCTCGTGCCGCGGACCAAGGAGCAGGCGGCTTCGCTCTCCGACCAGCTGCGGTCCTACGGGGCCGTGCCGTACGAGGTGCCGACGATCGCCGTCGAGCCGCCGCGGACGCCGCAGCAGATGGAGCGGGCAGTCAAGGGGCTCGTGACCGGGCGGTACGAGTGGATCGCCTTCACCTCGGTGAACGCGGTCAAGGCCGTTCGGGAGAAGTTCGAGGAGTACGGGCTCGATGCGCGCGCCTTCGCCGGCATCAAGGTCGCCGCGGTGGGGGAGCAGACCGCCAAGGCGCTCGTCGCCTTCGGCGTGAAGCCCGATCTTGTGCCGAGTGGGGAGCAGTCCGCGGCCGGGCTGCTGGAGGACTGGCCTCCTTACGACCCGGTGTTCGACCCGATCGACCGGGTGTTCCTGCCGCGTGCCGACATCGCTACCGAGACGCTGGTGGCGGGGCTGATCGAGCTCGGGTGGGAGGTCGACGACGTCACCGCCTATCGGACCGTGCGGGCGTCGCCGCCGCCGGCCGAGACCCGGGAGGCCATCAAGGGCGGAGGCTTCGACGCGGTGCTGTTCACCTCGTCGAGCACGGTGCGGAACCTTGTGGGCATCGCCGGCAAGCCGCACAACGTCACCGTCATCGCGTGTATCGGGCCTGCTACGGCCAAGACCGCCGAGGAGCACGGGCTTCGGGTGGACGTCATGGCTCCCGAGCCGTCCGTGCACAGGCTGGCCGAGGCTCTTGCGGACTTCGGGCTGCGGCGGAGGGCTGCCGCGCTGGAGGCCGGGGATGCGGTTACTCGGCCGAGTGAGCGGCGGCCTGGGGCTCGGCGGAGGCGTACGACTACCTGACGGAGGCGTACGACTACCTCACGGAGGCGTACGGACGAGTACCTGCGCGCGGCTTGTCGTCACGACGACCGTGTTGAGGCGTACGACTGAGGCGTACGGCGGACTGATCTTGGTTCGGTCAGGCCGGCGTCACCGTGTGGCCGTAGCGCAGGAGGTTGTCGGGGTCGTAGGTGGACTTGGCCTGTTGCAGGTGGGCGTAGACCTCTGGGGTCCAGGCCCGAGCTCGGTCCGCTTCGTCGCCCGGGGTTCCGTGGATGTTGACCATCGTGCGGCCCGTGCCGTACGGGGCCATCGCTCGCTGCAGGGCCGTCGTGGCCTGTTCCACGGCCTCGGCGGCCGGCGGGGCGGCCAGGACTGCCACCGTCTCCAGGAAGTACTCCGCGTCGCGGGCGCAGATCGCGTCCTCGACCGCCGCCGGGTCGGACAGGGCTCCGCCCATGTGGCGGATCTCCACCAGGAGGAGCGGGCAGTCGGGGTTGTCCGGGCCCACCTGGTCCAGGAACGTGCGGATGGCGTCCGGGGTCAGGTCGCGGAGCAGGGCGCAGGATTCGCGGGCCGGGAGCGGGTCCTGGGGCTCCATGTAGATGCGGTCCACTGCCGCGTGGTCCATCTCCTCCACCATGTCGACCGCCACGGGGGCGGCCTCGCGGATGGGGGCCAGGAGGCGTTCGCCCTCCGCTGTGTCGCCCGTCCATGCGATCGCCACCCTGGCCCAGAAGCCGCCGCGCAGGGGTTCGGGGATCTGAGGGATCGGGGGGAGGCGCAGGAGGCTGAACGCGCTGCACATCTCGTTCGGCACGGTGCGTGTCCAGTCCGCCCATGCTCGCAGGAGGGGCTCGGTGTGCTCGCCGGGGCAGTAGATGCCGCCGCCGAGAATGCGGGCGAGGGGGAGCAGGTCGAAGGTCAGCTGCGTGACGATTCCCACGTTGCCCTTGCCGCCGCGCAGGGCCCAGAAGAGCTCGGGTTCGGTGTTCTGGTTCACCTCGCGGAGGGCGCCGTCGGGGGTGACGACCTGGAAGGAGTGGACCAGGTCGGCCGCGTATCCGTAGGCCCGGCCGAGGACGGGGAGGCCGCCGCCGAGGGTGTAGCCGACGACGCCCGCGTCCGTGGAGGTGCCGGTCAGCGGGGCGAGGCCGTGGGGGGCTGAAGCGTCGATGACGTGGCGCCACTTTGCGCCGGCGGCGGCTGTGGCGGTGCGGGTGGCCGGGTCGATCTGTACGTCCGTCATGCGGGTGGTCGTGATCAGCAGGCCGCTGGCCATGGGGAAGTTGGCGCCGTGGCCGGTGGCCTGGACGGCCACCGGGGTGCGGGTGGCGGTTGCCCAGCGCATCGCCGCGACTATGTCGTCGGCGCCGGTTGCTCCTATGACGACGTCGGGGGTGTGCAGGGCGGCCAGGTTGAAGCCGGTGACCTCCTCGGCGTAGCCGTCTTCGCCGGGGCGCAGGACCGGGCCCTTGACGTCGGAGAGGGCGAAGAGGTCGGGGGTGGGGTGGGGGTGGCGGTGGTACGTGGCGGTCATCTCGTCCTCCGGAGGCGGGAGGCTTGTAGTTTCAGCTTGGACCTGTGGTGTGCGTGGCGCATGTGGGGCCGGGGCGGTGTGCCTTGTGTTGCGTCGGGGTCGGGGCCGTGTCGGGGGGTGTCCGTCCTCGGAACGGCGCGGAATCGGTTGCCTGTAGAGGTGCTCGTGTTGACGCGCCAACCGCTGCGGGCGGACACCCCCCGACACGGCCCCTTGCCGCCGTACG
>NZ_JBHXSG010000107.1:0-18859 GCF_042714835.1 Streptomyces sp. NPDC058678
GCGATGACGGCCTTGACGGCGGCGGCGAGCTTCTCCCAGACCCGGGGGACCCCGAAGAACTGGACGGGGTGGCGTTCGCGGACGGCGACCACCACAGCGGCGGGGGCGAGAAAAACCCGGCGGCCACCCCAGCGGGCGGGGGCGAGAACAATCCGGTGGCCACCACACCGGCGGGAGAACAACCCGGCGGCCACCCCAGCGCCGGGCACCCGTCACGCAGACCTCAGCGCGGTCAACGCTCGCCGAGCCACCTCCCGGCCCACCGGCAGGGAAGCCGTCGCCGCAGGCGAGGGCGCGTTCAGCACGTGCACCGCCCGCGCCCCCTCCCGGATCAGGAAGTCGTCCACCAGAGAACCGTCCCGAAGCACCGCCTGCGCCCGCACCCCCGCGGCCGCGGGCACCAGGTCCTCCTCCTCGACCCCCGGCAACAACCGACGCACCGCCTCGACGAACGCCCGCTTCGACACGGACCGCCGCAGCTCCCCCGCCCCGTACCGCCAATGCCGCCGAGCCATCCGCCAAACACCGGGCCACCCGAGCGTCCCGGCCACCTCCCGCGGCCGCACCACACCCCACCCGTACCCCTCCCGAGCCAGCGCCGGCACCGCGTTGGGCCCGACGTGCACACCCCCGTCGATCCCGCGCGTGAGATGCACCCCGAGGAACGGGAACGCCGGATCCGGCACCGGATACACCAGCCCCCGCACCAGTGCGGGCCGCGCCAGCGAGTAGTACTCCCCCCGGAACGGCACGATCCGCATCCCCGGCTCGTCCCCGGTCATCCGAGCGACGTCGTCGCAGTACAGCCCGGCGCAGTTCACCAGCACCCGCCCCCGCACGACGTCCCCGCCCGCGGTCCGAACGGCCACCCCGAACTCGGGCCGCCGATCCACCCGTACGACCCGCGCCCCGTACCGGATCTCCGCCCCGGACGCCTCGCCCAGCTGCCGCGCGACCGCGCCGAAGTCGCACACACCCGTCGTCCCGACGTGTATCGCGGCGAGCCCGCGCACCTCCGGTTCGTACTCCGCGATCTGGGGGGCGCCCAGCTCCCGCACCAGAATCCCGTTCTCCCGGCCGCGCTGCACGAGCGCGTGCAGCCGCGGCAGCTCGGCCCGGTCGGTCGCGACGATCAGCTTTCCGGTGACGGCGTGTGGGATGTCGTACTCCGCGCAGAACTTGATCATCTCGGCGGCGCCGCGCACGGCATACCGTGCCTTGAGCGTGCCGGGCCGGTAGTAGATCCCGCTGTGGATCACCCCGCTGTTGCGCCCCGTCTGGTGGCGGGCGGGCCCGGCCTCCTTCTCCAGCACCGTCACCCGCGTGCCCGGCGCGGCATGCGTGATCGCATACGCCGTCGACAGGCCGACGATCCCGCCGCCGACCACCAGCACGTCACAGTCGTACGCGATCTCCCGCACCTGCCGCGCCACCTGCACCACCTCCCGGCTTCGATAGTGCACTGCGCCACTGACAATGCGCTCAAACCCGGGAGGCGGACGGAGCAGTCGGGGCTCAGGCCGGCGTCATGAGGAGCGGCCGTGCCCGCTCCCGCAGCTCGACCACGCGTGGTTCGTCGCCGTAAGGCTCCAACCGGTGCAGGAGGTCTTTCACGTACTCGGTGGTGCGCGCGGAGGAGATGCGCCCCGCGACCTCCACCGCCCGCACGCCCTGCTCGCATGCCGCGTCGAGATTGCCGGACTCGAGCTCGGCGACCGCCGAGACCACCAGACGCAGGCCGTGCGAGCGTACGAACTCCTCCGTCGGCTGCGACAGTGCCTGCTCGGTGAAGCGGCGGACCTGGCGCGGAGCCTTCAGGTCGCGGTAGCACTCGGCGGCGTCCGCGGCGAAACGGTCGTACGAGTAGAAGCCCAGCCAGGACGGATCGCTGTCGCCGTCCCGGGCCCGCTCCAGCCAGCCCTCGGCGGCGCGCAGCGCGGCACCGGCCGCCTGGGCGTCACCCGCGCGCGCGTGGGCGCGTGCCTCGACGAGCCGGAAGAAGCTCATGGTGCGGGCGGTCGCCAGGCCCCGGTTGCGTTCCAGGGCGGCCTGGGCGAGGTCGACGCCCTCGTCGCCGAAGCCGCGGTAGGTCGCCTGCAACGACATGGAGGCCAGCACGTACCCCCCGAGGGGGACGTCGGCCGCGGCGCGGGCCAGGCGCAGCGCCTGGATGTAGTACCGCTGCGCGGCCTCCTGCTGGCCGGTGTCGAAGGCCATCCAGCCGGCGAGGCGGGTGAGCTCGGCGGAGGCGCCGAAGAGGGCCCGGCCGACCTCGTCGGAATACGAGCCGAGCAGCAGCGGTGCCGCCTCCACGCGCAGGCATTCGGGCACCATCGACGAACGCCAGTCGCCGCCTCCGTACTTGGAGTCCCAGCGCCTGGCGTCCTCCGCGGCCTCCCGCAGCTTCTGCACATCGCTGTGGCCGACTTTGAGCGGTGCGCCGGAGCCCTCCGCGGGGTTCGCATCGCGCGCCACCGAGCTGTCGGCCGGGGTTATCAGCCATCGTGAGGCAGGCGTTGCGTACGCGCTTACTGCGAACGATCCGGCCAGCGACTGCCAGATGCCGCCGGAACCGGCCCGGCGTCCTGCGAGGTCGAGTCGGTACAGCTCCGTCGCCGAGCGCACCGCCTGTCCGACGTCCCTGGGGAAGGCGAGGCCCACTTCTGGTGCGGGATCCGCGTCCGCCAGGCCGATCTCGTGGAGCGGCACCGGGCGGCCGAGCTTCTGCCCTATGGCGGCGGCGATGAGGTGCGGCGCAGCGCCCTGTGGCACCATGCCCTTCGATACCCAGCGCGCCACCGAGGTCTTGTCGTAGCGAAGAGTCAACCCGCGTTGAGCGCCAAGGTCGTTGACGCGACGCGCGAGTCCTGCGTTGCTGATTCCCGCGAGGGCGAGAACGGCGCCGAGTTTTTCGTTCGGCCCGCGTTGCTCCCTGGACATTGCGCCACCCCTCGACACAGACGGCTGCCGCGCTGGCATAACCACGCGGCATTCGTAAACCCAGCGTAGTTCGCCGCATCCCAAGCGTTAAGGGGCATTGTTCCGGTTGGCGGGATTGTGGTCCGTACTGAAGTGCGGGTCCGCGACGGACGGTTGCGGTGTGCTCCCGCTGTGTGGCCGTGCGCCTGCGCGTGCGCTCTTCTCCGGCCATCGCGGGAGCGGTTCGATGGGCGGTGCGTGGGTCGGCCCGCTGTACTGGATCCAGTGGGCTGGGGGACACCGCCGCCTACATCCCCGCGGGTGGCGGAAGGGCCCGGGGGGCGAACTCCGTCTCCCGGGCTGCGCGTTCGCCGGGCGGTGGGCGGAGCATGTACGGAGCGTGGGCAACGCCGTTCTGTTGACGCCGAATTGGCCGAAAATCGACCCTCCCCCATGGAGGGCATCAGCCCTCCCACCACGGAACTTGAGGGCGCGCAGGGCGTTCTGGGGGAGCGTATCGGGGGCGCATTCGCGTCGCAGCCAGTCTGCCGTACGTCCTCGATCACCGAGCCGCCGCTCCTCGATCTTCCCGTTCGCCCGGGTGTTCGACGCGATGCGCGAGTCTCCGCCGGGGCGCATTGCGGGGAGCACAAGCGGCCCCACCGCCTCTCCGGTGCGCCTCCTTCATGGCAGCATGGTGCCGAGTTCGTACGGTGCACTGGTTGTCCACAGCCTGTGGAGGCGTCGATGCGGTGGTTGGTGGGATGGAGCAGCACCGCCGCGAGGGCCGTCGAGGCAGGCTCCGCGGGGGCGGTGGGACACGACGGTGAGACCTTGCACCCGGTGGGCTCCCACCTGTTGTGGGGCGACCCCGATCCGCTGTGGGCGGTCGGCGACTGGCGCCCGGACGAGGTGCGGGTCGTGAAGGCCGACGCGCAGACCCGGATCGCGGTCCTCGGCATCTGCGGGGCGACGGACGAACAGTTGCGGGTCGGACTGTTCGCCGCGCGCGGAGGCGCACTTCGGCATCTGACGGCCTGGCCGGGCAGTTACACGGCCGTCGTCCAGGTGGGCCGCCGGATCACCGTCTGCGGCGACCTGGCGGGCGCCCGGCCCGTGTTCCACACCCCCTGGGCCGGCGGCACGGCCTACGCGACGGCCGCGCTCCCGCTCGCCGACCTCATCGAGGCCAACCTCGACTACGGGCACCTCGCCGCGTTGCTCGCCGCCCCCGACGTGCCGGCCGCGCTGCACGACTCCACCCCCTACGACGGCGTACGGCGCATTCCGCCGGGGCACGCGCTGATCCTGCGCACCGGGGCGCGTGAGATCGCCGGCTACGAGCAGGTCGCCTCCCTCGCGGTGGCGGCGCCCATCGCCGACCCGGACAGGGCGGTGGACGCCGTACGGGACGCGCTGGTCGAGGCGGTACGCGTGCGTCTGTCGGCTCCCCGACACGTCCCCGGCGCCGACATCGACCCCGGGCCGGTCCCCGGTATGGGCCCCGCGGAACGGCGTGCCGCGCGCGGGATGCCCGTTCCGGGCATCGGGGCCGACCTGTCCGGGGGACCCGCTTCAGGGACCCTGGCCCTGCTCGCCGCCGGCCTCCCGGGCATGCCGGGAACCGTGCTGGGGCACGGCACGGGCGCGGGGGAGCGGCTGCTGGCCGTCACCTTCAACGACCTGGCCGTCGGCGGCCGCGAGTCCGAGCTGGAGCGGGCGGGCACGCTCGCGGCCAACCCTCGCCTGCACCACGTGGTGGTGACCGGAGGCGAGGAGACCCTCCCGTACGCCGAGCTGGACGGCCCCCTGACCGACGAACCCGGCCCGTCCCTGGTGACGGCTGCCCGCCACCGCGCCCGCCTCGCCGCCGGCAGCGCGGACCACTTCACCGGCTACGGCGCCCGCCAGGTCCTCGACGCCCACCCGGCCCGCCTCGCGGACCTCCTGATGGACCGCAAACGCCGTCACCTCGTACGCCCCGTCGCCGCGCTCGCCAAGGCGGACGGTTCGGTGCTGGTCCCCGCGCGCGTGTACGGCGCCGCCCGCCGCCTCGCCCGTACGCCGTACCGCACCGGCCTCGAGGTCCTCGCCGACCGCCTCATGCAGCGCCGCTTCGACGAACCCGGAGGTGCCGTCGGGGCGTCCCTGTCCGCGCTCGCCTGGGCCAGACCGGGCCCGGCGGCGCGCTGGCTCACCGGCGAGGCGCTCGCTGAAGTATCGGTTCGCCTGCAGGGCGCGACCCACCGCTCCGGGGTGGGCCCGGGCCAGCGCCCCGGCGACTTCCGCGCGCGCGGGGCCCTCGCCCGCAGCGCGGCGGACCTCCGCATCCTGGAACAGGCCGCCGAGATCCGCTTCCAACGCCTGCACGCCCCCTTCCTCGACAACCAGGTCGTCCGCGCCTGCCGCGGCCTCCCGGAGTCGCTGCGGGTCCAGCCGGGCGCCCGGGCCGCGATCCTCCGTACGGTCCTGGAGGGCGCCGGCGTGGCCGACCTCCCGCCCGGCTGGGGCGCCCCGTCCCACGCCTCATCGGCGGCAGCCGCCCGCACCGGTCTACGGGTCTCCGCGGACTCCCTGATGGCCCTCTTCGGCACACCGCTGCTGGCCCAGGCGGGCCTGGTCGAGGCCCGAGTCGTCCGCAAGGCGCTGCGCGCGGCGGCGGAGGGCGAGCCGCTGCCCCTCGACGGCCTCGCCGACCTGGTCTCCCTGGAACTCTGGCTCCGCCGCCTCCTCGCCCGCCGGGGCACCTGCTGGACAGGAACCCCGGCACGCGCGCGTGCGGTACCGGCCGGGATCAGGCCGCAGCGGGGCGCGCTGGGGGCGGGGGCTTCCGGCGGGGCGGCGCTGGCATAGGGCATGGAGGGGCGCCAGGTGCCGCTCGGCACGCCGGGCTCCGCACGCCGGGCTCCGGGACGCCGCGCTCGGCACGCCGGGCTCCGGGACGCCGGGCTCGGCACGCCGGGCTCCGGGACGCCGGGCTCCGCACGCCGGGCTCCGGGACGCCGGGCTCCGCACGCCGGGCTCCGGGACGCCGGGCTTCGCACGCCGGGCTCCGGGACGCCGCGCTTCGCACGCCGGGCTCCGGGACGCCGCGCTTCGCACGCCGGGCTCCGGGACGCCGGGCTCCGGGACGCCGCGCTCGGCACGCCGGGCTCCGGGACGCCGCGCTCCGCGCTACGGACGCCGCGCTACGGACGCCGCGCTCCGGCACGCCGCGGGCGGCACGCCGTAGCGCCGGGCTGCGCGTCCCTCCCGGGCGAGTGGTTTGGGGCGCACTTCGTGTCCCACCGAGTCGGGCGCGCTGCCCGTGGCGCGGCAGCGGCTTGCGGGGCTGGTTCCGGTCCCACCGAGTCGGGCGGCCTGAGGCTCGCCTCTCGGCCGACCGAGTCGTATGCCCTGAGCGGTCACTTCTCACCCAACCGAGTCGGGTGGTGGGTGGGCACAGGCCGGGGTCTGGAGGCGGAGCCCCCAGTGACGTCGGCGTCGGCGCCGGGTGCCCCAGAACCCCCGCGGACCGAAACCCCGTGCCCCGCACAGCAACCCCGGCGACAATGACCCGGTGCGGTACAGAATCCTGGGCGTCACCCAGGCCGAGGACGAGAGCGGCACCGTCGTACCCCTCGGCGGCCCCCGCCTCCGCGCCCTCCTCGCCGCCCTCGCCCTCCGCCCCGGCCGAGTCGCCACCCCGGACACCCTGATCGACGAGGTGTGGTCCGGCGCCCCGCCCCAGGACGCCCCGGCCGCCCTCCAGGCCCTCGTCGGCCGCCTCCGCCGTACCCCCGGCATCGGCAAGGACGCCATCGGCTCCGAGCCCGGCGGCTACCGACTCGCGGCGACCGAGCAGGACGTGGACCTCTTCGTCTTCGAGCGGCTGGTACGACAGGGCACCGCCGCCCTGAACCACGGCGACGCCCCCTCCGCCACCCGACACCTGGACGCCGCCCTCGCGCTGTGGCGCGGCCCCGCCCTCGCCGACCTCGCCGACCGCACCGCGGCCACCCGCCCGGAGGCGCTGCGCCTGGAGGCGACCCGCGCCCGGATCGGGGCCCGTCTGCTGCTCGGCCGCGCCCAGGACGTCGTACCGGAGCTGGCGGAACTGACCGCGGCGCATCCGTACGACGAACCGCTGCACGTCCTCCTCCTCCGCGCCCTGCGCGACACCGGCCGCGGCGCCGACGCCCTCGCCGCCTACGACACCGCACGCCACGCGCTCGCCGACGGCCTCGGCACCGACCCCGGCCCCGAACTCCGTGCCCTGCATGCCGAACTGCTCGCGGTACCCCGGGCCGCCGCACCCCGCACCGCCGCACCCCAGACCGCCGCACGCCGCACCGCACCCGGGACCGCCGCCCCCCGCCCCCAACCACCCGAGCGCACCGGCAACATCCGCCCCCGTCTGACATCCTTCGTCGGCCGGGAACCCGAACTCGACGCCATCCGTTCCGAATTGCACAGGGCCCGTCTCGTCACCCTCACCGGACCGGGCGGCTCCGGAAAGACCCGTCTCGCCGAGGAAGCCGCCGCCGGGCTCCCGCAGGCGTGGCTGGTCGAGCTCGCCCCGCTCGACCGGCCGGAGGCGGTGCCGGGTGCGGTGGTCAGCGCGCTCGGTCTGCGCGAGACCGTGCTCATGACCAACGAACTGACGGCCCCGCAGGACGACCCGGTCGCCCTGCTGATCGAGTACTGCGCCCCGCGCAGCCAACTCCTGATTCTTGACAACTGCGAACATGTCATCGGCGCGGCCGCCGACCTCGCCGAAACCCTCCTCACCCGCTGCCCCGGGCTCACCGTCCTCGCCACCAGCCGCGAACCCCTGGGCGTCCCCGGCGAGTCGGTCCGCCCGGTGGAGCCCCTCCGCCCCGACCAGGCGCACCGTCTCTTCGCCGAGCGCGCGGCCGCCGTCCGTCCCGACGCGGACATCGTGCCCGGCGACCAGGAGCCGGTCGCGGAGATCTGCCGCCGCCTCGACGGACTGCCGCTAGCCATCGAACTGGCAGCGGCCCGGCTGCGGCTGCTCACACCCCGCCAGATCGCCGACCGCCTGGACGACCGCTTCCGCCTCCTCACCTCGGGAAGCCGCACGGTCCTGCCCCGCCAGCAGACCCTGCGCGCGGTCGTCGACTGGTCCTGGGACCTGCTCGACGAGCAGGAGCGGATGGCGCTGTGCGAGATGTCGGTGTTCGCGGGCGGGTGGGAGCTCGACGCGGCGGAGGCCGTGTGCACCGGCCCGGTCGCGGACCTGCTCGGGGCGCTCGTCGACAAGTCCCTGATCGTGGCCACCCCGTGCGAGCGCCCCGGCGGTGACGGCATGCGGTACCGCATGCTGGAGACCATCCACGAGTACGCCGTGGAGCGCGCCGCGGAGTCCCCCGGGCTGCGCGCCGACGCCGAGCGCCGGCACCGCGCATGGGTGCGCGCGCTCGTCGAGAAGGCCGAGCCACTGCTGCGCTCCGCCGCGCAACTGCCCTGGATCTCCCGCCTGGAGACCGAGCTGGACAACATCCGCGCGGCCCTGCACCGTGCGTTGACAGCCGGCGCCGAGGAGGAGGCCGGCGCCCTCGTCCTCGACATGGGCTGGTTCTGGTGGCTGCGCAACTACCGCCACGAGGGCATGGACGGGTGCGAGCAGGTCCTGCGCCTCGGCGCGGCCCTGGACACCGCCGGCAGCGACGACCGGGCCGCCTTCCCGGCCGCCCTGCCCGCTCCCGACCCTGTCGACACCTTCCTCGCCGCCCCGGACGGCGAGGCGCACCACCCCCTGCACACCCTGCGGATGCGGCTGCGGATGCTGCTCCTCTTCCTCGGCGCCGACACCGAGTCGATGTACGGGCCGGCGGACGAGCGGATGCGGCGGTACGTCGGACGGGTGGGGGCCTTCTTCGAGAAGGGCGGCCCGGAGGCGGCCCGGATGCCGGGACTCACCTGGCCGCTGACCGGCGTCTTCCTGGGCGATCCGGTGGACGCGGGGCCCGTCATGGACACCGCGATCGCCAACTGCCGTACTCACGGCGGCGACTGGGAGATCGGCGTCATCCTCATGTTCCGTACCCACATGGTGGTCGACGCGCCGGGCGGCATGCAGGGCGTGGACGACCACCTCACGGAACTGCGGGTGCTCAGCCGACGTGTCGGCGACCGCTGGCTGTGGGCCCAGGTGTGCAGCGCGGCGGGGGAGACGGCCATGTCGCGCGGGCGCCTGGAGGAGGCCAAGGGGGAGTACGAGGAGGCGCTGCGGCTCGCCTACGAGGTGGGTGCCCACACCGAGACGCCTTTCCTCCTCGCGCGGCTCGCCGAGATCGCCTACCGCGCGGGCGAACGTGCGGCCGCGCTCGCCGCGCTGGACGAGGCGAGTGCCGCCGCCGACCGGTACGGCGTGCCGGACTCCCGGGCGTTCGTCCTGCTGCTGCGTTCGCTGGTCGCGCTGGACGACGAGGACGTCGCCCGCGCGCGCCGCATGCACGAGGCGGCGGGCAAGGCCGCCGCGCGGGCCACGCCGCCGCCACAGTTCACGGTGATGCTGGACCTGGTCGACGCGCTGGTGACGGCCGCCGAGACGGGCCCGGAGCACGGGCTGCCGAAGCTGCTCGTCACCCTTCGTGAGGCGGTGGAGAAGCGGTGCGCCGACGCGGTCGTGGCGGCCGTCATGGACAGTGCCGCGGACCTGCTGTCCCGGCTCGGCGACCACCCGCGCGCGGTGCGTCTGTTCGCGTCCGGCGAGCACTGGCGCGGCGGCCATCCGCGCCCCATGCCGGAGCGTGCCGCCGCCGAGCGGGCCCAGTGCGCCGCCCGAGCCGCCCTGGGTGTCGAGCGGTACGAGACGGAACACGCCAGGGGCGCGTCCCTCACCGTGGACGGCGTGCTGGACGACCTCGGCGAGGCGCTGCACAAAACCTCGTCGGCGGGGCCCGCTAAGGCCCCGAGCCCCTAGGAACAGGTGAACTTCGACTCCGCCCAGTCCGCGAGCGCCAGGTTGTCGAGGTGGCTGTGCGGCTCGACCACCAGCCGTACGGTCCTGCGCCCGGCGAGGTTCACGTGGACCGGCACCGCCGCGTCCCCGCCCTTGACCATCCCGGATCTCCACAGCTGGACACCGTCGGCGTGGACCGAGAAGTAGACCTTGCCCAGCCCGGCGGTCATGTCGTCTTCGCCGACCAGCGCGTCGTAGGCGGAGCACTTGCGGTTGAGGTCGATGGTGACGGAGGAGCGGCCGTGCACGGTGACGTCGTGCGCGTACCGCTTGTCGGCGATCGAGACGCCGTACCGCTGCCACACCCAACTGCTCTCGCCGATCCGCATCTCGGGCTCGGTGCCGTCGCCGGTGATGTCGTACGACAGCGCGTTCCACTGGTAGACGACCGGGGCGGGCGGCGGCGGAGCGGGCGGGGGCGTCGGGGTGGACGTGGGCGTGGGCGTCGGCGTCGCCTCAGACCTCGGGACCGGGGCCGAGGTCGGGGTGGGTTTCGGCGCGGGGTCGGGCGTGGAGGTGGGAGCGGGCGTCGGCGTCCGGGTGGGAGTCGGGAGGGGCGCCGCCGCGAGCACCGGGGGCACCGGCCGAGGTTCCTTCTTCGGAGGGGCGGGCGTGTTCCTCGCGGGCTCGATCACCGGCGTGGACGCGGGCGGCTTGGCGTCCGGCTTCCTGGCCGGGCTGTCGTCACCGATCAGCGCCAGCGCCACCGCGGCGGCCGCCACGGTCGCCACACCGGCCGCGAGGGCGGCCTTCACCGGCGCGCCCAGTCCCTCGGAGGCGGCCGCGCCCCCCCCTGCGCCCGCCCCGCCGGACGAGCCGCCGCCCGCCGCCGCGGCCCCCGCGGCGCCGGCCGCGCCCGCTCCGGCCCCGCCGACGATGAAGCCGACCGCCTTGGCGTACCCGGCGGCCCCGAACCAGCCGATGACCGCGACCGGTACGACGGCGGGGATACCGCCGGCGACTTCCTTGATCTGGCCCGCGGCCAGTCGGCACTTGGCGCACTCCTCCAGGTGCTTGCGCAGACCCCGTTCGGCCCGGGTGCGCAGTCCGCCGCGGGCGTACGCGCCGAGCCGGTCGGCATGGCGCGCGCACTCCTCGTCACTGACGAGCGAGGCGCTGACGTGGGCCTGGAGGTAGGCCTGCTTGAGGCCCTCGCGGGCCCGGCTGGCGAGCACGCGGGTGCCGTTGGCGTCGAGCCCGAAGAGTGTGGCGACCTCGCTCGGCGACTCGTCCTCGACCTCGGTGTGCCACAGCACGGCCTGCCACCGCTCGGGCAGCGACTGGAAGGCCCGCATGGCCATCGACTGCTCGGCCTCGTGCATCGCCCGCACATCGGCGCCCAGGTCGAGTGCGTCGTCGTCGGACACCTCGCACGCGCGCGCGGACTGCGCGGCGAACACCGCGAAGTCGTCGACCAGGTGCTCCCGCTTCGCGGACTTCGTCCAGTTCGCGGCGACCCGTCGGACGGTGGTGAGCAGATACGCGCGCACGGCGTGCTCGGGACCGGAGCCGCCGCGCACCGCCTGGAGCATGCGGGCGAAGACCTCGGCCGTGAGGTCGTCGGCGGTGTGGCCGTCGCGGCAGCAGGTGCGGGCGTATCGGCGCACCGCGGCCGCGTGGCGCCGGTAGAGCGCCTCGTAGGCGGTGTCGTCGCCCGATCGCATGCGCTCGATCAGGTCGGCGTCGGACTGCGGCAGTTCCCTGGGCGACGGCAGGATGCCGCTGTCCTCGCGCCGGTCGCGCTGCGCCGGCACGTTGCCATCGACGGGTTCGCCGCCCTGCGCCGGGATGACGGCCCGGCCCCCCTGGAGGGGAACATGCGGCGAGGCCGCGCCGCCGGACTCCGCGTCGTCGTCACCGAGTGACTCGTCGCGCCCGTCAAAGCTCATCGCGGAAAGCCCCCGCCGCCGGCCCTACCAGTCCCGCACACTGGGTCAGCGTGCCATATTGGCTTTTGTTCAGGACCCCGGCGTACGGACCGTCCACTCGTCCGCGGGGACTCACCGCAGTGCAGTATGAGCCCTCGCCCGCGCGGCGAAGACGCAACTGACGTACCCACGACGGATGTTGAGAACGCCTGACCGAAAAGCCCGGCACGCTCCCGGACGGTGATCGAGGCGAGGGCGACACAGCACCCACGCCTCACCGTCACCTTTTCGAGTCACCGGCCACCGCAGGGTGACGTCCTCACATCGGCCGCGAGCGCAACCCCTCCAACAGGATGTCCAACAGCCGTGCCGAGGCCGCTGCCTGCTGCGCGGCATCCGGCAGCGAAGGCGCCGCCGTGGCGATCACCAGCAGTACGTCCGACACCGACACGTCGGGCCGCAGCTCACCCGCCGCACGCGCCCGGTCCACGAGCTGGCCCACGACCTCCAGCAGCGCCGCCGCCCCCGTGTCGTCGTCCGCGGAGAGCACCGGGGAGTCACCCGGCACCAGCCGCAGCTCGCCGGCACCCGGCTGCGTCCGCTGCTGCGGCACCCGCGCCCCGTCCGGAGCGCCCTCGTCCGCCACACCGACCCGCAGCACCTGCGGCGGCAGCAGTCGCCCGGCGCCCGAGGCCACCGACGTCCGCAGGAAGCGCGACAGCGCCGACCACGGCTCGTCCTCCTGACCGAGCGCCGCACGCGCCTGGTCGGTCAGCCGGGAGGTCTCCTCCTCGGCTATCCGCCGCACCAGGACGTCCTTGCTCGGGAAGCGCCGGTACACCGTGCCGACGCCGACCCGCGCGCGCCGCGCCACGTCCTCCATCGGCGCGCCGTACCCCAGCTCGCCGAAGACCTCGCGCGCCGCGCGCAGTACGTGCTCCAGATTGCGCTGTGCGTCCACGCGCAGCGGCGTCGTGCGCGCATTGTCCGCGCGTCCGTTGCCTGCCGCGCTCATCGCTGAGCCCATCGCTGAGCTCATCACTCCGCCCATCGCCCCGCCACCGGGTGCGATGGCGGACGCGGACGACCAATGAGAGTCCTGAACATGCATAAGCGATCCCCCGGTAATGACGTCTCCCCCCGGAGACACTCCCCGTCATCGAAAGCCGGAGCGAGCGGAACAAACCCGGTTCACGGACCCGCTCGGAGCGGACCCGAAGGCGCATCCCCCTACACCCCGTCGTCACACGAACATAGTTGAGTGGGGGTCAATTCAGAAGGGGCACGTTCCGCACGCGGGACCCCCCGATCGGAGTACGGGGCGTATTCGTCCCGATTGCGCCCCCTCCCGACGCTCGATGCACACCCGCTGACCTGCGGTCCTTCCCCGCACCCCGGCGATTCGGCCAACCCCGCGCGCCCCCGGCTCGCGGTCACACAAATTGTCGAGCCTGTGGACAAACGCAAGCGCCCGGTGCGTCATGGGATGGTGAAGGAACGTGCGCGCATTCTCGTTGTCGGCGGCGGCTACGTCGGGATGTACACGGCCCTGCGTCTCCAGCGAAAGCTGAAACGGGAACTCGCGCAGGGCGATGTGCAGATCACCGTGGTCACGCCTGACCCGTACATGACCTACCAGCCGTTCCTCCCCGAGGCGGCCGCCGGCTCCATCTCCCCCCGCCATGTCGTCGTCCCGCTGCGCCGCGTCCTCGACCGCTGCGACGTCGTCGTCGGCGAGGTCACCTCGATCGACCACGCCAAGCGCACCGCAGCCCTTTCCACACTCGCCACCGAGGAGGAGGGCACCGGCGCACAGCAGCTGACGTACGACGAACTGGTCCTCGCCCCCGGCTCGATCTCGCGCACCCTGCCCGTCCCCGGTCTCGCCGAGCACGGCATCGGCTTCAAGACCGTCGAGGAGGCCATCGGCCTGCGCAACCACGTCATCGAGCAGATGGACATCGCCTCCTCCACCCGCGACCCGGCCGTCCGTGACGCGGCTCTGACCTTCGTCTTCGTGGGCGGCGGCTACGCCGGCGTCGAGGCGCTCGGCGAGCTGGAGGACATGGCCCGTTACACCGCCCGCTACTACCACAACGTCCAGCCCGAGGACATGAAGTGGATCCTCGTCGAGGCCTCGGGCCGCATCCTGCCCGAGGTCGGCGAGGAGATGGGCCGCTACACCGTCACCGAACTGCGCCGCCGCAACATCGACGTACGCCTGAACACCCGCCTGGAATCCTGCGCGGACCGCGTCGCCGTCCTCAGTGACGGCGCCCGTTTCCCCACCCGTACGGTCGTCTGGACGGCCGGCGTCAAACCCCACCCGCTCCTCGCCGCCACCGACCTCCCGCTGAACGACCGCGGTCGGCTGAAATGCACCCCCGAGCTCACCATCGAGGGCACCACGCACGCGTGGGCGGCCGGAGACGCCGCCGCCGTCCCCGACGTCACCTCCGAGGAACCCGGCAAGGAGACGGCCCCCAACGCCCAGCACGCGCTCCGCCAGGCGAAGCTCCTCGGCGACAACATCGCGCACGGTCTGCGGGGCGAGCCCCTGGAGACGTACTCCCACAAGTACGTCGGCTCGGTCGCCTCCCTGGGGCTGCACAAAGGTGTCGCGCACGTCTACGGACGCAAGCTGAAGGGCTACCCTGCCTGGTTCATGCACCGCGTCTACCACCTCAGCAGGGTGCCCACCTTCAACCGCAAGGCCCGCGTCCTCGCGGAATGGACCTTGTCCGGACTCTTCAAAAGGGAGATCGTCTCCCTCGGATCCCTCGAACATCCCCGAGCGGAGTTCGAACTCGCGGCCGGTGGAAAGCATCCTCAGGACCCGACGAACGACCCGAAGGGGTCGTCCTGACCGGACCCAGGAACTCCAGCCGTGGGGTAGGCGTCTGACGGATGCCGCCCCGGGCGGCTGCCCTGCCAGACTGGTCCCCGACCTTGGACGGACAGAACCCCGCCCTCCGACACCGCGAGGCTCTCCCCACAGTGCTGCAATCCCGGGGCGCCACCCCTCAGACCCCCGACCGGGTCCGGAGCCGGCCGAGAACGCCGCAGACGACGACACGAGGCAAGGATTCGTGAACTTCACGCGCTGGAGCGCCCGGCTCCCCGGAACGCAGCGCCGCACCGCAGCGCGGACCGACCGCCCGGTCACCGCGGACCTGCGGTCGGACGGCACGGGCTCGGTACCCGCGGCCCGCGCCGAGCAACTCACCGACGACGCACCGCCCGTCCCCGCAGTCGACGAACTCCCGGTGCGCGAGGTCCTCGACCGCGTCCCCGCCCTCGTCGCCCTCGTCCACGGCCGCGACCACCGCCTCGCCTACGTCAACGACGCCTACGTCACTGCCTTCGGCCCCCGCTCCCCCGGCGCCCCGGCCCGCGAGGCCCTCCCGGAACTCGACGAGCTCGGCCTGTTCCCGCTCCTGGACCAGGTCCTGCGCAGCGGCAAGCCACGCACGGTCAAATCCCGCAAGGCCCCCGACGGCCGCTCGTACACCTTCACCTGCACCCCGGTGACCGCAGGCGACGGTGGCGCCGCCGTCCTCGTGTTCGCCACGGACGTCACCGACCACGCCGAAGCAGCCGAACGCCTCAGAGCCAGCGAACGCCGCCAGCGCGAGACCGCCGTCACCCTCCAGCGCTCCCTGCTCCCGCAGGAACTCGAGGAACCGGACGACCTCCGCGTAGCCGCCACCTACCACCCAGGAGGCACGGAGGCCGCGGTCGGCGGCGACTGGTACGACGTCATCACCCTCGGCGGCGGCCGCACGGCCCTCGTGATCGGCGACGTGATGGGCCGTGGAGTGCGCGCGGCGGCGATCATGGGTCAACTCCGTACGGCGGTCAGGGCCTACGCCCGCCTCGACCTCCCCCCGCACGAGGTCCTCCAGCTCCTGGACGGCCTCGCGATGGAGATCGACGCCAACCAGATCGCCACCTGCGTGTACGCCATCCACGACCCGAACGAGGGCCGGCTGGTGTACGCCTCGGCCGGCCACCTGCCCATCCTGGTCCGCGACGAGAGCGGCGTGGTCCAGCGCGCCGACGAACCGACCGGCCCGCCCCTCGGCACCGGCGGCTGGATGCACGCCTCGGGCTCGATCGCCCTGGGGCCCGGCTCCACGGCCGTCCTCTACACGGACGGTCTGGTGGAACGCCGGAACGAGGACCTGGACGAGGGCATCGCCGCGCTGGAGCGAGCCCTGTCCGGCGCGACGGGCACACCCCAGGTGGTGTGCGACCGCCTGGTCCGTTCAGCCGGGGTGACGGCGGACCACGACGACGACGTGGCCGTCCTGGTCCTTCAGCACCCCGCCCGCACCGGCCCCGACAGCGAGCTGTTCCGCAACGCCGCCCTGGAGCTCCTCGGCGGCGTGGAAGCGGCCCCACGCGCGCGTGCGTTCGCCTCCGGCGTCCTGACCAGCTGGCGGTTCCCCGTGGAACTGCACGACCTGGGCGTCCTGGCCGTGAGCGAGCTGGTCGCGAACTCCCTGCAGCACGGGACACCACCGATGCGACTGCGGCTGCGCCGCACCGACCGCCGCCTGATCGTCGAGGTCACCGACGGCGACGACCACCTCCCTCGCCGCCGCCGAGCCGAACCCGGCGACGAGTCCGGCCGGGGCATCGCCATCGTGGCGACGATCGCCTCGGCGTGGGGATCCCGTCGGACACCGGGGGGCGGAAAGGCGGTGTGGTGCGAGTTCGGGCTGCCGAGGATCGCGAAGTGAGCCGGCCCTGCCCGGCTCAGGCGCGTGCCCGGGCCTGGTCCGCCGGAGTCGGGCCGCCCTGGGCCACCACCCGGCTCTTCACCGACCACGGCTGATCCTGCGCGGCCGTCAGCTGACGCCCCAGCCGCACCGCCAGAACCGAGATCCCCAGCGAGAAAAGCAGGAACGTCACGATGTACGGGGCGTGCAGCGACGCCCCCATGGGCCCGCCCACCGCCGGCCCCACCGCCAACGCAAGCTGCTTCACCAGCGCGAACGCGGAGTTGTACTGCCCCGCCATCCCCTCCGGCGCAAGATCCGCGACCAGCGGCGCGACCGTCGGCGACAACATCGCCTCACCCAGCCCGAACAGCGCATACGTCGACACGAACGCGGCCGTGGCCATCTCCTTGCTGCCCTGCCCGAGCCCCGCGTACCCCGCCACGACCCACGCCACGGCCCAGATCAGCCCCACGGCCGCGATCACCCGCGACCGCCTGCGGCGCTCCACGAACTTCAGTACGGCGAACTGCGCGATCACGATCATCGCGGTGTTCGCGGCCAGCGCCGTACCGAGGGCGGACGTCGAGATCCCGGCGGCTTCCACGCCGTACGCGCTCAGCCCCGACTCGAACTGCCCGTAACAGGCGAAGAACAGCACGAAACCCAGCACGCACAGCTGCACCATGGCCCGGTTGCCCATCAGCTGCTTCCAGCTGCCCCGGCCCGAACGCGACTGGCCCGGCGCGTCCTCGAACCGCGGCGAGTGCGGCATCCGCACGCCGGCCATCACCACGACCAGCAGCAGGAACATCGCCGCCTCGATCGCGAACAGCAGGGTGAAGGACGAGACCTGCGTGGTGTCGACGAGATGACCGCCGATGAGCCCGCCGACGCCGAGCCCCAGGTTCTGCAGGAAGAACTGCGTCGCGAAGGCCCGCGAGCGCGTGTCGGCCGTCGAGCAGTCCACGATCATCGTCGCCAGCGCGGGCTGCATCACGGCCTGCCCGGCCCCGAGCGCGCCCGCCGAGAGCAACACGGTCGTCGCGTTGCTCGCGAGCCCCAGGCTCAGCGACCCCAGGGCGGCGGTGACCAGAGCGGCGAGCAGCACCGGCAGCGGGCCTCGCCGGACGATGGCCCGCCCGGCGAACGGAAGCACGATCAGCGCAGCCACGGCGAAGACGGCGAGGACGAGCCCTGCCGTCATGGCACCCAGCCCCCGCACCTGCGCCACGTAGACGTACAGATAGGGGACGGTGAAGCCGAGCCCGAACGCGCTGAGTGCGTTGCCCACGTGGATCCGGCGCATCGCAGCGCCCTTCGCCCTGGTCACGTTCACCTCTCTCGAGATAGTTGGTGGTCCTCAGTAGTTAGGACTGAAGACTTCAAAGCTAAAGTTCGAAGCTAAAGAGTACACAGCGAAGGACTTCAACGCCAAGCAAGCCCGTGCCATACTTCGCCCCATGGGCGACACCCCCGGCGGCCTCGGCGAGCCGACCCTCGAAGAGCAGATCGCCGCCTACCAGCGCGAGTTCCAGGACCTCGACCCCCAGGTCGAGAAGATCGTCTCGGCACTGTCCCGCCTGAACCGCCGTATGAACGTCGCCTACGGCCGCCAGACCGCCGCCCTCGGCATCAGCAACGCCGAATGGGAGGTCCTCAAGGCCCTCGTCCTCTCCGGCGCCCCCTACCGCCTGGGTCCTAGCGACCTCGCCAAGCGCCTCGGCCTGACGCCGGCCGCGATGACCCACCGGATCGACCGCATGGTCACCGAGGGACTGGTCACCAGGGAGCGCGACGAGTCCAACCGCGTCCGCGTGATCGTCGAGCTCACCGCGGAGGGCCGGGAGAAGTGGCTGGAGGCGATGCGCCTCGCCACGGTCTTCGAGGAGGACCTGCTCCAGGACCTGTCACAGAGGGACCGCACCGCACTCGGCGAGGTCCTCACCCGCCTCCTGCGCCGCGTGGAGGACGCCCAGCCGGACGCCGGCGGGCGCCTCACCGACCTGGACTGATGTCGCCACAAAAGATCTTGACAGACGGCGCTTGACAGCCCCCTGGTCGATGCGTAGAGTTCTTCGGGTTGCCGCGGAGCCGTAACGGTTCTTCGACGACACCTCCGCCGCATCAGCGGCACCACAAACCACTAGAACGATCTCCCAGCGGGGTTGAATTCGGCGCGCCCGAATTCAATTCGATTTGGGTCCGGCAGCTCGATTAGGAGCTGACCGGGAGGATCCGCTAAGGTTTGAGACGTCGGAACGGCCCAGCGGCCGGGAGGACAAACCCCCTCTGACTGGGAGTCAGGCCCGAAAGGTTCTGATAGAGTCGGAAGCGCCGGAAAGGGAAACGCGGAAGCGGGAACCTGGAAAGCACCGAGG